>DASSBF010000133.1:0-13831 GCA_035699005.1 Dongiaceae bacterium | reverse complement strand
GCGATGGCGCAGAAGGCGAGCACCTTCATCATATCCACGGGGGTGGCGGTGCGGTCGAACTCGTCGATGTCGTCGCGCAGCGAACTGTAGGCGAGGGCGAGCTTCTCGCGGATCGCAGAGGGCGAGGAGCCGGGTTCGATCTTGACCGTGGTGGCGGTGAAGCCCAACTCCTCCTCGCCGACGCCGAACCGTCCGGCGACGCCGCGGATGTTGGATTCGATCGCCTGGGTCGACTGTTCCTGGCCGTGCAGCAGGCCAAATTCGCCCGGCGCGCTCTTGGAGACCGTGCCTTCCTTTGAGAGGTCCAGGATTGCGGCCTCGAGTTCGGCCTCCATCAGGTCGATGTTCTTGCCCTGGAGCTGGCTGCGCTTGCGCCGGTCGCGCAGCGCGGCGATGGCGATCACGGTAAGGTCGAGCGTGGAATCGGATTCCGATGCCGCCATCTCGATCAGGCGCATCATGCGCGCGTCGTCGGCGAAGGTGACCGGCATCTTGGTATCGGCGATGGCGGCGGCCGACATGCCAGGCCCGGCGGCCGCGAACATCAGCCAATAGGTCTCGAGCTGGTTGCCCGGCTCGGCCTGCATCACGTAGCTGCGAATACCGAAGGCCGGCGTCTTCAGATGCACGACGGCGCGCGGCGCGGCGATGACCGGGCGCAGGCGCTTGAAGAATTGCTGGAAGTGCTCGACGTCCGTGTCGTTGACGAAGCCGGCGATGGACTGGCCGGTCAGGCCCTTGCCATCCTGCCCGAGATGCAGGTTCGCCTGACCCCGCACCTCAAGGATACGACCCACACCATCGACCAGGACGGAAACGTCCCAAACCTGCGTCATGCGAACCCCGACCAAAGAGGACCAGGAATTGTCGCGGCAGTTGGTTAATCCGGCCTTAACGGTACGGCATGCAAAGCCGCTAATTCGGCCGCCACAGCGCCGAGCAGGCCCGCCGCAGGGGGCCGGCGATCCGCCATGCCTTGCGCCCCTTCTTCGCGAGCAGGCGAGCCTCCGCCTTGGCGGCCCGCGATTCCGCCTGAGCCGCACGCGTGCGCAGGCGCTCGGCCTGCTCCAGGATGCCCAGTTCGTAGCGCACCTCGAGCACCGGCCCGCCGGCTAGCAGATCCGCCAGCATCGCCGGGAGATCGAAGAAGGCCAGCGGCTGATGCTCGGACGTGACGACCAGGACATTCATGCCGCGGTCGATGTCGATGCCTTTCGGGCCGCCCTCCTGCGGATTGTGCCGGCCGCGCAGGAACGTTGCCTCGTCCATGATCCGGACCGACCGCACTGGGCTGCGCGCGCCCGCCCATCCCTGGCCCTCGCTCGCGTAGATATGGACATAAGGCGCACCGGCATCGGCAACGATGATGTGGCGCCCGTCCACGGTGAAGCGCAGGCCGTGCGGGAAGTGAACGCAGCGCAGCACGCCGTCCGGGTCGGCGTGCTCGTCCAGCGATGGCGTATTGCGGTAGAGCAGGACGTCATGGGTGTTGTGGTTGCTGACGGCAATCCAGTGCCCGTCATGGCTGACGCAGATCCCATCGGGAAGATTGAGCCAGCGCCTCAGCAGTGTCTCGCCGTCCGCGATGCGGAACCCGCCGCTGCCGCGCTCGATCCGGTGCCGCGTCACGCTGTGTCCGTCATTGTTGCAGACCAGGAGCTCGGGGGGCGACCCGCTCCGCCTCGTGATGGCAAGCGAGCCGGGCGCGTTCAGCAGCGAGGCTTCATCCGCCCGCAGGATCTGCGCAGGCTGCAGATCGGCCGGGCGGCTGCCGGAAAGCAGGTCGAACACGGCGAGGTCGCCCTTGCGGCTTGCGACCACCAGGGTGTCGTCGTCGATGAAATCGAGGCCGTGCGGGCAGCTCAGGCAGGACGCGGCGATTTCGGTGGCGCCGGTCAGCGTGACCTCGGATGCACCGTCCGCGGCCGCGATCCCCACGTCCAAGACGGCAATTCTGTTCCGGATGAAGGCGGCGATCGCAAGGCGGCGATTGCCGGGAGAGAACCGCACATCCTCGGTACGTCCGAGAGACTCGATGACCGCCCGCACGTCACCGGGCGCCGCGTAACCAATCTCCATGCCGCCACTCGCAGACTTCGTGCCCTGGAACGATAGTAGACCGATCAAGCGCGGCTTTCCAACCGTATGCACGTGGATAGTCGAAGCATGCGGCAAACGGAGACCCAAAACCCAGCACCAAGCCCCTTCTCCCCTTGCGGGAGAAGGATGCGGAGCCTTAGCGAGCGTGAGCGAGCTTAGGCGCAGCTGGATGAGGGGTCGCGCACCGAGAGGTGCGCGCGCTCGGCAGAGCGCAAGAACGCCACTGCGAGGCTGGCATTTCAGCGCTTGCGCGCTGCGCGCCTGATGGCGCGGCCCCCTCACCCAGCTTCGGCCAAGCTCTGCGTTCGCTAAGCCTCCGCAACCCTCTCCCGCGAGGGGAGAGGGGTTTTCCTTAGATTGCTGCTTGCGCGATCACTCGACCGTGACGCTCTTGGCGAGGTTGCGGGGCTGGTCGACATCGGTGCCCTTGGCGACGGCGGCGTGATAGGCGAGCAGCTGCACCGGAATCGCATAGAGGATCGGCGCCACGAACGGATCGACGCGCGGCAGCTCGACCGCGGCCATCGCCTCGGCGCCCAGGCGCCTGATGCCGTCGGCGTCGGAGAAGAAGACGACGCGCCCGCCCCGCGCACGCACCTCCTGCAGGTTGGAGGCGGTCTTCTCGAACAGGTCGTCGCTGGGCGCCACAACGATGACGGGCACCGTTTCGTCGATCAGCGCGATCGGCCCGTGCTTCATCTCGCCGGCGGCGTAGCCTTCGGCGTGGATGTAGGAGATCTCCTTCAGCTTCAGCGCGCCTTCGAGCGCGATCGGATAGGATGTGCCCCGCCCCAGGAACAGCACGTCGCGCGCTTCCGCGACCTTGAGCGCGATCGCCTTCAGGGCGGCATCGTGGTTCAGCACCTCGGCGGCGCGCGCCGGCACTTCCAGCAGCGCGGCGGAGAGCTCCGCCTCGCGTTTCGCATCGATGACGCCACGGGCACGCGCCGCCGCGATGGCAAGCGCGGCCAGCACCACCAACTGGGTGGTGAAGGCCTTGGTCGAGGCGACGCCGATCTCCGGCCCGGCCAGCGTATGCAGCACGAGGTCGGATTCGCGCCCGATGGTGCTTTCCGGCACGTTGAGGACGGCGATGATCTTGTTGCCCTGGCTTTTGGCATAGCGCAGCGCGGCCAGCGTGTCGGCGGTCTCGCCCGATTGCGAGATCACCAGCGTGGCGCCGTCGGGATCGAGCGGTGCCGCGCGGTAGCGGAACTCCGAGGCGACGTCGACCTCGACCGGCAGGCGCGCGATCTTCTCCAGCCAGTATTTCGCCACATAGCCGGCCAGGTACGCGGTCCCGCAGGCGACGATCGTCAGCCGCGAGAGCCTGGCGAGGTCGATCGGCAGCTTCGGCAGCTCGATGCGCCGCGCCAGCGGATTGACGAAGGCCTGCAAGGTATCGCCGATCACGGTCGGCTGCTCGGCGATCTCCTTCATCATGAAGTGCCGGTAGTTGCCTTTTCCGATCAGCGCACCGGACAGCGCGGTCTGGCGCACCTCGCGATTCACCCGCCGATCGCTGTTGTAGATGGTGGCGCCATCGCGGGTCAGGATCGCCCAATCGTCTTCTTCGAGATAGCAGATGCGGTTGGTATAGGGCGCGAGGGCCATCGCGTCCGACCCTAAGAACATCTCGCCCTCGCCATAGCCGATCGCGAGCGGCGAGCCGCGGCGCGCGCCCGCCATCAGGTCGGGCCGGTCGGCGAACACGATGGCGAGCGAAAAGGCGCCCTGCAGCCGCGCCATCGCGGCCGCCATCGCCTGCTCGGGCGTCTTGCCTTTGGACAGCAGGTCGGTCAGCAGGTGGGCGACGGTCTCAGTGTCGGTCTCGGTCGTGAAGACATGGCCTGCCCGCCCGAGCTCCGCGCGCAGCTCCTGGAAATTCTCGATGATGCCGTTGTGCACGACCGCGACCTTGTCGGTCGCGTGCGGGTGGGCGTTGTTCTCGCTCGGCCGCCCGTGGGTCGCCCAGCGGGTATGGCCGATGCCGGTCGATCCGCTGAGCGGCTGTTTCCTCAGCAGCGCCTCGAGGTTCCCGATCTTGCCCTCGGCGCGGCGGCGCTCGATCCGCCCGCTCACCAGCGTGGCGATGCCGGTCGAATCATAGCCGCGATATTCCAGGCGCTTCAGCCCATCGAGCAACGCGCCCGGAACATCGCCCCTGCCGAGGATTCCGATGATGCCGCACATGCCGTCACTCTTTCCTGCTCTTCGGTTTCTGCCGGGCGCGGAAACCGGCGGCCCAACCCGGCTTCTCGATCTGCGGCTCGCGCGCCAGCGCCAGCGCGTCGGCCGGCACGTCGCGGGTGATCACCGAGCCGGCAGCCACGTATGCACCGTCCCCGATGGTGACCGGCGAAACCAGCACGGCATCGGATCCGATGAACGAGCCCGCGCCGATCGCAGTGCGGGCCTTCCTGGCCCCGTCATAGTTGCACACGATCGTGCCCGCGCCGATATTGGCTTTCGGCCCGATCGTCGTATCGCCGAGATAGCTGACGTGATTGGCTTTCGCTCCGGCGCCGATCTCCGTGGCCTTGAGCTCGACGAAGTTGCCGACATGCGCGCCCGCGCCGATGACCGACTTCGGTCGGACCCGCGCATAGGGACCGACGCGCGCCCCGCGCTCGATCCTTGCGCCTTCGATGTGGCAGAAGGCGCCGATCTCCACCTCGTCCGCGATCTCCACGCCCAGCCCGAACTGGACGTTCGGGCCGATCACCACGTCCTGGCCGATCTTTGTGTCGGCGGCGAAGAACACGCTGGCTGGATCGACCAGAGTCGCGCCGTTCTCCATCGCGGAAAAGCGGCGGCGCGCCTGGAACAGGGCTTCCGCCGCCGCCAGCTCCGCCCGGCTGTTGATGCCGAGCAGCTCTTCGACCGGCGCCTCCACCACCGCGCAGCGGCGGCCGTCCTTGCGCGCATGGGCGACGATGTCGGTCAGATAGAACTCGCCCTTGGCGTTCTTGTCGTCGAGCCGGTCGATCAGGCCCCAGATCACCGATCCGTCGATCGCCATCACGCCGGAATTGGCAAGCCCGACCGCGCGCTCGGATTCGCCGGCATCCCGGTGCTCGACGATGCGGTCGAGGCTGCCATCCGCGGCCAGCAGCAGCCGGCCGTAGCCGGACGGATCCGCCGGCCGCATGCCGAGCACCACGATCGCGGGCTCGTCCGCTGCGCGCCGGCGGTCGAACATGCGCTGCAAGGTCTCGGCCGTGACGAAGGGCGTGTCGCCATAGACCACCAGGACGTCGCCCGTGAATCCCTCGAGCGCCGTGCGCGCGCGTGCGACCGCGTGGCCGGTGCCGCGCTGCTCGGCCTGGAACGCCACGCCGTGCGGCGCGACCTCCGTCGCCACCTCGTCCATGCCGGGCGCAATCACGGCCACGATGCGCGCAAGACCGAGCGGCGCCAGGCCGTCCAGGACATGCCCGATCAGCGTACGCCCGGCGATGCGGTGCATCACCTTCGGGAGGCGGGACTTCATGCGCGTGCCCTTGCCGGCGGCAAGGATGATGGCGGCGGCGTTCAGGTCTGGCATGATGCGCCTACGGGCTTGTTCGGTTCGAAAGGCGGGTCGGCCGGCCGCCGCGGGGCGGGGCTGATTGCATGTCGGAAACCGAAAATGCCATAACCCCCTCCAGGTTCCAAGCCATCGCGCGCGTCCGAAAGTTCTGGAGGATCAATATCTTGAAAACGGCGGAATTGTGACCACGACGCCCCGCCACAACATCCTGGTGTTCGATCTGGACGGGACGCTGGTGGACAGCGCGCCGGACATCGCGGCGGCCGTCACTGCGCTATTCGCCGAGCTCGGCCTGCCGCCGGTCGAACTGGCGCTGGTCCGGCGCATGATCGGCGACGGCACACCGATGTTGCTCGAGCGGGCGCTGCGCCATGTGGGTGCGGCACAGAACGCGGCCGACCTGATGCCGCACTTCGGCGTCCACTACGGCGAGAACCTGGTCAAACTGTCGACACTCTACCCGGACGTCGCCGAAACGCTGGCCGCCTTGCGCGCCGCCGGTTGCAGGCTGGGCGTGTGCACCAATAAGCCGATCGGCCCGACCCACACGGTCTTGGCGGCGTTCGGGCTGGACCGGCTGATCGAAGCGGTGATCGGCGGCGATTCCATGAAGCAGCGCAAGCCTGAGCCCGAGCCGCTGCTGGAAGTCATCCGCGCGCTCGGCGGCACGCCCGACCGGGCGGTGCTGATCGGCGACAGCGCGGTCGACCTCGCCTGCGCCGAAGCCGCCGGTGTCCCGGCGATCATCGTTCCGTCTGGCTATGGCATGACGCCGCCGCGAGGCGGGATCATGGCGGACAAATTCGCCGACCTGCCGGCTGTGATCGGACGGCTGTAGGCCGGCTATCGCGTGACCTTCACCAGCTCCAGCGTCATTTCGCCGAACGCGCTCTGCGCCAGGATGCGGACCGGCACCGCGGGAAAGCCCGCGATGGCGGGCGCCATCCACAGCGTGGCCGATTGCGGGTAGAGGTTGGCCTTGAGCGCGCTCTGCTGGAAGCCCGCCACCAGTTGCGGCGTCGCGCTGCATTCCGTCGCCGACCCCGCATAGTAGGAGTCGGGCATCGCGTCGAGATCGGCGTAGCCGCCTTGCGCAAGGATCAGGTCGTAGCGGCGCGCGCCATCGAACAACTGATACTGGCCCTGGCAATTGCCCGCCGCGGAGAACAGGGCGGCGACCCCGACGACCAGGCTGGCGGGGTCGATGGTGTTCCTGGCGTAGCCCTGCTGCTGCGCCTCCTGCGCCTGGCGGGTCAGCGGCAGCGCCTGGATGCGAACGTCGCCGTCGGCGGCGTAGTTCAGCACGATGAACTCCTGCCTGCTCCAGACCCGCATGGTCGATTGGTAACGCGCCGGCCGCGCCTTGCCGCCCTTGAGCGCGCCGGTCGCCTGCAGGGATTGGGTGTACGGATAGAGCACCGCGAGATTGCCGGTGGTGGCGATGTCCGCCGCGATCTTGTAGGCGCCATCCGCGGGCTTCACGCCTTCCGGAACGGTGATGTCGGCATCGAGGGTCAGCACCGGCGCGCCGGCGAGGTAGCCGACATAGCCGAGGTGCGCCTGATTGGCGGCCGCGGGCGCCGCGCCCGCAGCCCAGACCAGCGCCGCCACCGCGGCCAGCCGCGCCATGAAGGTCAATCCCATCGCCCAAGCTCCTGATCTACAGCCGTTTCCGGCATGTTCCAACCTCGGCAGATGGCAAGGCCGGCCCGGCACTGTCAAGCCGGGGCACTTCACGATCCGATGACGGCGAGAATAAGGCGAGGCTTGGTGCGCGCGGTTGACACGCTCCGGGCGGCTCAGTAAACAACCGCCTGTCTTGACCGGACCGCAAAGCCCAAGTCGCGGCTTTTTCCTGGCCGGGTGCGTAGCTCAGCGGGAGAGCACTACCTTCACACGGTAGGGGTCACAGGTTCAATCCCTGTCGCACCCACCATTCAAATCGCCGAGTCTTTTCTGAGACTTACGAAGCGTTCTTGTTGACGCCGGACGAACTGGGCTTCGCTGGGTGAGTCAATTTTGCGCCAATTCGCCTCGATACCTGCTCCGCTCACCTAATAACTTCGGACGGCATTGGACGCGCGAGCGTGCGTATGCACGCATCTGTGGTAGGGTTCTCGCTCACCTATCGAGAGGGCGAAATGCGTGCATTCGTAGTCGCAGCCGTCCTAGGGCTGCTTACGCTGTCTGCGTCCGCACAAGAGTCGACCGCACCGGAGATGCCAGACGAGCAGGTCCAGGCGCTCGGTCAGGATCTGTCCAAAATCCAGGCCATCGTGAAGGCCATGAACCTGGAGCAGCAGAACGTGGCCAAGAACAAGGCCACCGAGAAGAAGGTCATCGTCACCGACCCCACCAAGGTCTGGCCGCAGGCGCACAAGGACAACAACGCCGTGGCCAACGTGGAAGAAGGCACTGTCCTGAAGGCAGTCGGCAAAGAAGGGAAGTGGCTGAAGGTTCAGCCGTTCGACCTCGACTACACGCAGGGCATTTGGGATCAGGGCTACGTCGAGATCGACAAGGTCGTGTCGGCCGACGACAGCGGCGACCTCTACGACATGCTCGTGAAGTCGGTCGAGGAGATGCGGCAGAAATACAAGAGCAACCCCTACATCAGCGTCAGCGGCTTTACGGTGAGCGTCGGGATTCCGCCCTCGGTCGACATCCAGTTCGACTTCAAATAGCTCATTCAGCGTAGGCATTGCGGCGGCTGCGCCGTGGTTGCGCAGCTGCTTACTCCGCGATTCTAGTTGTTGGACGGATTCAAAAATTGCGCAACGTGAGTTGCCAAAAAAATCCCATCGTGTGTCAACCTGTCGCCCCGCCATTGCCATGCGCGCTCGGGATCCGTCGCTCACGGCAACTGGCGCCAGGGCCGGCCAATCGGGAACCCTGCGGGCTTTTGTTTTCTTACAGCGCCAGCGCGCTGGCCGCCATGAGCTGGCGCTTCTGGGCGGCGATGCGGAACGAGGCGTTCGGCGCGCCGTAGCCGCGATAGGGGCCGCGCCGCTCGACGATCTCGAAGATGAAGCCGTCGCCATAGGTCGGGCAGTAGAGCTGGAAGTATTCGCCGTGCTGGTCGCGGTCGTAGAGCATGTTGCCGGACCTGAGCCGGTCGGTGAGCGCGCCGGGCAGCCCGAACCGAGCCTCGATATCGTCGTAGTAGTTCGGCGACATCGCCAACGGGCGGAAGCCGTTCGCCTGCAGCACCGACGCCGTCGCGAAGATGTCGCCGGTCGCGAAGGCGAGATGCTGCACGCTGGCGCCGAAGCTCTCCGCGATGAAGTGTCCGGCCAGCGTGCGGTGATTCTCCGCGCCATTGAGAGTCAGGCGGAGCGCGCCGTCCTCCGTCTCGATGGCCTGGCTGCGCACCACGCCGCCCGGATCGATGACATCGACCATGGGCGTCTTATGGGTCCGGAATATGGCGGTGTAGAACAGCAGCCAGGTCAGCATCTCCTCGTAGTTCATGGTCTGGCCGAGATGGTCGATCCGCGTCAGCCCGGCGTCGAACGGAGGATCGGGATCGGCCACGGAAGCGAACTCGGTCTCCCACACCCGGGCCAACGGCGTCTTCAGGTCGATGAAGTGGATCACCCCGCCGCCGACGCCGCGGATGGCCGGGATCGTCAGCTCGCCCGGGCCAACCGCCTGCTCGAACAGCTCCGCGCCGAGCGCCCTGGCGCGCGCGACCGTCGCCCTTGCGTCGTCGACCGTGAGGCCGATATCGCACACGGACGTCCCGTGGACCAGGTATGAGGAATGGGCGAACCCTTCCCGCTCGGTGTTGATGACGAGGTTGATCCCGCCTTGCCGGAACAAGGCAACGTCCTTGGAGACGTGGCGGCCCGCACGGCGGAAGCCGAGGGTGTGGAAGAGGGCGCCGAGCTGCGCCGCCTCGGCCTCGTCGGCCGCGAACTCCACGAACTCGATGCCGGAGACGCCGATGCGATCCGGCATCTCGATCGCCTTGGACGCGATGGCCGGCGCCTCGCGCGCGACCCGATCGGCGAGGTAGACGAGGGAACGACGGCCGTCCAGCGCGATCGATTTCGGCGAGCCGCCGCGGAACTGGTCGTTGAAGATCTCGAGCGAGAGGAAGCCGTCATAGCCGGTCGCGGCCACCGCGCTCATGAAATCCTTGACCGGGAGGTCGCCCTGTCCAGGCATGCAGCGGAAATGCCGGCTCCAGTAGAGATAGTCCATGTCGATCAGCGGCGCGTCGGCGAGCTGGACGATGAAGATCCTGTCGCGCGGGATCGCCCGGATCGATTCGACGTCGATCCTGCGAGCCAGAGTGTGGAACGAATCGAGGATCAAGCCGACATTCGGATGGTCCGCGCGGCGGACGATCTCCCACGCGTCGCGATGGTCGTTGATGTGCCGGCCCCAGGCCAGCGCCTCGTAGCCGACCCGCAGCCCGCGCGCGCCGGCCCGCTCGCCAAGCTCGCGAAGATCGCTTGCCGCGCGGTCGATGCCGCCCAGCGATATTGGAGACACGTTGGAGCAGACCAGCATGAGGTCGGTGCCGAGCTCCTGCATCACGTCGAACTTGCGCTCGGCGCGCTCGAAGGCGCGGGAACGCTGCGGCTCCGGCAGGCCTTCGAAGTCGCGGAAGGGCTGGAACAGCGTGATCGCAAGGCCGGCATCCCGCACCATGCGCCCGACATCCCGCGGCGAGCCGTCGAAGGCGAGGAAGTCGTTCTCGAAGATCTCGATGCCGTCGAACCCCGCGGCCGCGATGGCCGAGAGCTTCTCGATGAAATCGCCGCTGATCGAAACGGTCGCGATGGAGGTCTTCATGCAGCCCTCTCTCGTGCGCCGGACGAGGAATGGGGCGGCGGCACGCGCGCAATGTACGAACTAGTTCGTTTACAGCAAGCCGCGGCGGCGGGTCAAGACCGGTCGCCGGCCGCGCGAGGCGCTTCAGCCGGGCGGCAGCTTGTCGGCGCGGACCACGTAGCGGACGACCATGTCGACAACATTCTTGCGCAATGACGCCTGCGCCTCGGCGGCGCCGTAGTCGCGGCCGAAGATCTTCGAGAAGGTCGCGCGGTTCGAGACGTTGAAGAAACAGAGCGCGCTGATCTGCCAGTGCAGCTCGATCGGATCGAGGTTCCGCCGGAACAGACCTTCCCTGACACCCCTGGCATAGAGCTTCTTGATGTGATCGATCGCCGTCACATTGAGCTGGCGGATGGCCTTCGAGCGGTCCAAATACTCGCCGTGATGGATGTTCTCGATCATCACCATGCGGATGAAGGATTCATGCTGCCGGTGATGGTCGAATGTGAATTCAACCAGCCGCTTCAATGCCTCCAGCGGAGCCAGATGCTCGATGTCCAGCCCGCCCTCGCCCTGCCGCACCGCCTGGTAGGCGTTCTCGAGGGCGCTGAGATAGAGGCCCTCCTTGTCGCCGAAATAGTAGTAGATCATCCGCTTGCTGGCACGCGTGCGGGCCGCGATCTCGTCGATCCGGGCGCCCGCCAGGCCATTCAGGGCGAACTCCTCCGACGCGATCTCGATGATGTTCTTGCGCGTGCCTTCCGGATCCTGCGTGCGCGTCCCCTCGGCCCTCGCCCGCCGCCTCGCCTTCCTAGCGCTCATTGCCACCCCTATGCGTCCCCGCCGCCCCGCTTGATTAAACTAACCAGTTCGTACATTGTGCCCGGGCCGGCCGGAGCATTTACCGGCCGGAGCCGGTCAAACACAAGTCATGTCCGCTGCCGCGCCGTTCCGCGCGCCGTGGAGTGGTCGCTTGCGAACGATATCGACGAAGCCTCATAGCCTGCTGTCCGCGCTGATCCCGGCTGGAACGCCTGCCCCAGGCAGAGGCGTCGCGCGCTCGGTTCTGATCGGACTCGTCGGCCGGGGCATCGGGTCGTCACGCTCGCCCATCATGCACCAGCGCGAGGGCGCAAGGCTCGGCATGGACTATGCCTACCGGCTGATCGACTTCGACCCGCTGGAACTGGATGACGGCGCCCTGGACGAGGTCATCGCCGCGGCCGAGGAGCTCGGCTTTTCCGGCCTCAACGTGACCCACCCGTTCAAGCAGAGCGTCGTCCCGCTCCTGACCGACCTGTCGCCGGTCGCCGCCGCGATCGGCGCCGTCAACACCGTGGTCTTCAGGGACGGCCGGCGGACCGGCTACAACACCGACAGCTGGGGTTTCGCGGAAAACTTCCGCCAAGAGATGAGCGGCTGCAGCCTTGCCGAGGTCCTGCAATTCGGAGCGGGGGGTGCGGGGGCCGCGGTGGCTCATGCGCTGCTGGAGCTGGGCGCCGAGCGGCTCGCGGTGTTCGACACTTCCTGCGCGCGTGCAGCAGACCTGGCCGAGCGATTGGACGCGCGGTTCGCCGGCCGCGTGGCTGCCGTCACCGAAGTCGGCCCGGCATTCGAGCGCGCGACGGGCATCGTCAACGCCACCCCGATCGGCATGGCGAAATACCCCGGTCTGCCCTTCGCCTCCGACCTGCTATCCTCACGCCAATGGGTGGCGGAGATCATCTATTTTCCGCCCGAGACGGAGCTGCTCAGGCGGGCGCGGGAGCGCGGCTGCCGCACGCTCTCCGGACTCGGCATGGCGGTCAACCAGGCGGCGCGGGCGTTCGAGCTGTTCACCGGCACCAGACCCGACCCGGCCGCGATGGCGCGGCATTTCGCGGAGCGAGGGCCATGACGGGACGCAGGCTTCCCGGCCGCGCCGGGTGGGCCGTTGACTTGAACGAACCATTTAGTACATTTTGGTCTACGAAGAACCGGACGCCCGCAAAGGGCGCCGATCCACGGGAGGAAACAATGAACACGCAAGCGACGCGCCGCAGCTTCCTCATCGGCACCGGCCTGATCGCCGCTGCCACGCCCTTTTCCGCTCTGGCGCAGGACAAGCCCAAGATCCGGTTCTCCGCCGTCTTCTCCGAGCAGGACATCCGCGCGGACATGATGAAGATGTTCGCGGACGCGATCAAAGACGACTTCACGTTCGAAGGATACTACGGCGGCACCTTGTTCAAGCAGGGCACCGAGCTGGTCGCCCTGCAGCGCGGCAACCTCGAGATGGGCAACATCGCCCCGCAGGACATCTCGAAGCAGATCCCGGCCTGGTCCATTGTCACGGCCGGCTATCTGTTCCGCGACGCCGCGCATGTGAAGACCTTCTTCAACAGCGCCCCGGGAAAGGAGCTGAAGAAGATGGCCGAGGACGATCTCGGCGTCGTCATCCTCGGCCCGACCTATTTCGGCGTGCGCCAGGTCGGCCTGAAGCCCGACAAGGAGATCAGAACGCCCGCCGACATGGCCGGCATCAAGCTGCGCATGCCGGGCGGCGATGCTTGGCAGTTCCTCGGCAAGGCGCTGGGCGCCAACACGACCGCGATGGCCTATGCCGAGGTCTATACCGGCCTGCAGACCGGGGCGATCGACGGCCAGGACAATCCGCTGCCGAATGTCGAGAACATGAAGTTCTACGAGGTGATGTCGCAGATCGTGCTGACCTCGCACCTCGTCGGCTTCGACCTGCTCACCGTCTCCAAGAAGGTGTGGGACGAGATGGGCGCCGAGAAGCAGGCCAGGTTCCAGGCCGCCGCCGACGCGGCGATTGACTTCTCGACCGAGAAGCACCTCGCGCGCGAGAACGAGCTGGTCGAGACGTTCAGGGGCAAAGGGCTGAAGATCTACGAGCCCGATGTCGCCGCCTTCCGCAAGCACGTGCAGGAGAAGTATCTCGCCTCCGAACTTGCCAAGAACTGGCCGGAAGGGATGATCGAGGAGATCAACGCGCTCTGATCCCTCATGCGGGGCGCCGGCGGCGTCAGCCGGTGCCCCGCTGTTCCGGTCAACCGCGGTTCCGGTCAACGACGGGAAGACGAATGCAAGATCGGCTGTCGAACGTCGGCTCCTGGCTCCGTCGGCGCGCCGAGAACGTCCTCGCCGCCATGCTCGGCGCGATGTTCGCCGCCTTCCTGCTGCAGATCGCCTTCCGCTATCTGCTGAACCTGCCGATCGGGTGGACCAACGAGTTCAGCGCCGTCCTGTGGCTGTGGCTGGTGCTGTTCGGCGCGGCTTTCGTGCTGCGCGAGGAGGAGGAAATCCGCTTCGATCTCCTCTACGCGGCGGTCGGCGCCCGCGCGCGGCGCGTCATGATGCTCGTGGCCGCCGCGGGCCTGCTGGTGCTCTACGGCATGGCGCTGCCGGCCG
>DASSBF010000132.1:0-26043 GCA_035699005.1 Dongiaceae bacterium | reverse complement strand
AGCCGGTCGGACCGACCAGCAGGATGTTCGACTTCGCGAGCTCGACGTCGTTGCTCTTCTGGCCATGGGCCAGGCGCTTGTAGTGGTTGTGGACCGCCACCGAAAGCACGCGCTTGGCGTGGCCCTGCCCGATCACGTAGTCGTCCAGCACCTTGCAGATGTCGCGCGGGCTGGGCACCCCGTCGCGCGAGCGCACCAGGGTGGTCTTGTGCTCCTCGCGGATGATGTCCATGCACAGCTCGACGCATTCATCGCAGATGAAGACGGTCGGGCCTGCGATCAGCTTGCGAACCTCGTGCTGGCTCTTTCCGCAGAACGAGCAATAGAGGGTGTTCTTCGAATCGCTGCCGCTGGACTTGTTCATTCGCTATCCGTTCGCACCTCGGCAGGCCAGATTCGGACCCACCTCGAATGCCATGTTAGCCTTGGAAGAATCGTCCGCACAACGGCTTTATGCCGCCCCGCGCCGCCCGGCCGCCCCGCCCCGGCACCGGACCAATATATGACACTGGTTTGCGGCCCCGCGCGATTGTCCGATCGGCCTAGTCCACGCCGAACCCAGCCTAGTCCCCGAATGGTAGGAAAAGGGTTAAGAACTGGATTTCGAGCCGATCTGGTCATCCGTCCTCGGGCGCTGCGCCAGGACCTCGTCCACCAGGCCGAACGCCTTGGCCTCTTCCGGGGTCATGAAACGATCGCGCTCCATGGCATCTTCGATCGTCCTCAGCTCCTGCCCCGTGTGTTTCACGTAGATGCGATTGAGCCGGTCGCGGGTCTTCAGGATCTCCTTGGCGTGGATCTCGATGTCGGTCGCCTGGCCCTGGAACCCGCCCGAGGGCTGATGGATCATGATGTTCGAGTGCGGCAGGCTGAACCGCTTGCCCTTCGCACCGGCGGTCAGCAGCAGCGATCCGGCGGACGCCGCGAGGCCAACGCAGATGGTGGAAATCTCCGGCCGGACGTACTGCATGGTGTCGTACATCGCGAGGCCCGAGGTCACGACGCCGCCCGGCGAGTTGATGTAGAGCGCGATCTCCTTGCCGGGATTCTCCGATTCCAGGAACAGGAGCTGGGCGCAGACCAGGCTCGCCATGTGGTCATTCACCGGACCCACGACGAAGATGATCCGCTCCTTCAGCAGCCGGGAATAGATGTCGAATGCCCGCTCGCCGCGCGCGGTCTGCTCGACCACCATCGGCACCAGCAGATTGTCGTATACCTCGAGTGGGTCGCGATCTCTGATCATAACAGCCCTCGCTGGCTCAAAACCCTGTGGACCGGCGTTGCCGGCGAATCATCGTCCGGCGCCGATCATACGCCGCGTCCCGCGCCGCGCAATCGCGCTTCGGTCAGGCGGCCTCGCCTTCCTCGCGGAACTGCCCGGGCGTCGTATGACGCTCGGAAACCTGCGCCAGCTCCAGAATGAAGTCGATCACCTTGTCCTCATATATGGGCGCGCGGAGCTGATTCAAAGCCTCCGGCGTCTTCTGGTAGTAGTCGATGACCTGCTTTTCCTGCCCCGGGAAGCGGCGCGCCTCGGCGATCACCGCACGCGTCAAGTCATCATTCGGAACCTGGATATTGTTCGTGCGGCCGACCTCCGAGAGCAGCAGCCCCAACTTGACCCGCCGTTTGGCGATGTCGCGGTACTCGCTCTTGAGCTGGTCCTCGCTCTTGCCCTTGTCCTCCGCGTCCAGCCGGTCGGCCTTCATGTCCGCGTCGATCTGCTTCCAGATCGCCTCGAACTCGGACTCGACCAGGCCGTCCGGCAGGGTGAAATCGTGCTTGTCCGCAAGCTGATCGAGCAACCCGCGCTTCAGGCGCGCGCGGCCCGCAATCCCGTAGTCGCGCTCGATCTGCTCGCGCACCCGCTTGCGCAGCGCATCCAGGCTCTCGGCACCCAACGCCTTGGCCATCTCGTTGTCGATCGGCTGGTCCTTGAGCTGGCTCACCTGCTTCACGGTGACGTCAAACTCGGCCGGCTTGCCGGCGAGCTCCTTGTTGCCGTACTCGGCCGGGAACGTGACCTGCACGGTCTTCTTGTCGCCCTTCTTCAAGCCGACGAGCTGATCCTCGAAACCCGGGATGAACATGCCGGAGCCGAGCTCGAGATGAAAATCGTCCGCCTTGCCGCCTTCGAACTCCTTGCCGTCGACGCGGCCCACGAAATCGATCACGAGCACGTCGCCTGACTGCGCGGCGTGGTCGTCGGCCGCAGGCTCCGGCTTGCGCTGGCGCTTGGCAAGGCGCTGCAGAGCTTCCTCGACCTCGGAGTCAGGGACGTCGACGACCGTGCGCTCCAGCTTGAGGGTCTTGAAATCGACCGGCGTGATCTCCGGGATCACTTCCATCGCGACGCTGAATTCCAGGTCCTGGCCGTTCTCGAACTTCACGATCTCGACCTTGGGCTGGCCGGCGGGCCGCAGGTTGCGCTCGTTCAGGAGCTTATGCGAACCCTCGTGCACGGTCTTCTCGAGCACCTCGCCCATCACCGATTTCTCGTAGCGCTGCTTCAGGAGCTGCAGCGGCACCTTGCCCGGACGGAAGCCCGGCATCCGGATGCGCTCGCCCAGCTCCTTGAGCCGCGTCTCGACCTGGCCCTGGAGCGCGTCGGCGGGCACCACGACCTTGTATTCGCGCTTGAGGCCGGTGGCGTTGGTTTCGGTGATCTGCATGAAAGGCTCTGTCCGCTGATTGAACGTGTCGGCGGGCCCGGCAGGACGATGGCGCCGTGGAGCCGTTCCGGATGGTGCGGGCGGAGGGATTTGAACCCCCACGACTTGCGTCACTGGAACCTAAATCCAGCGCGTCTGCCAATTCCGCCACGCCCGCCCGGCGTCCGTTTCAGGCGCCATCGCGGGTTGCCGCCCCGCGCTATCGGGCGCGGATGTATCCCAGGCGCGCCAGCGGCACAAGGAAAAAGGCCGGCCGCCGACAGGTGGCGAGAACCGCGAACGCAGGAATGTTAACCGTTTTCCGCCAGGGCTTTGGCGAGCGCCAACGGCAGCCGGTCCGGCAGATCCTCCGCGATCAGCCCCAGTCCTGCTCCCTCCGCGGCACGCCCATGCAGCCAGACCGCCATGGCAGCGGCCAGGAAAGGCGACATGCCCAGCCCCAGCAGCCCGGTCACGATGCCGGCCAGGACATCGCCCGAACCGGCAGTGGCCAAGGTCGCCGGTGCGCCGCCGGAGACGACGGACCGCCCGTCCGGAGCCGCAATCACCGTATCCGGCCCCTTGAGGACGACGGTGCAGCCGGTACGCCGGGCGGCCAGCAGCGCGCGCTCGACCTTGCTCTCCCGCGCCACCAGATCGGGGAACAATCGCCCGAACTCGCCCTCGTGCGGCGTCAGCACGATATCGGGGCGGTCGCCCGCCAGAAGCTTGGGCTCGGCCAGCGCAACCAGTCCGCCGCCGTCGATTACGGTCGGGCGGCCGAGGGCGATGCACGTGCGCACGAGTTCCGGGGTCGCGCCATCGGGCTCCAGGCCGCTGCCAACCAGCAGTGCCGAGACGCGCTCCTCGCCCGCGATCGCGGCCAGCGCCGAGGGGTCCGCAGCCGGCCGAACGATCGCTCCCGGCTGATCGGCCGCGTAGATCGGCCAGACCGCCGGCGGCACGGCCAGGGTCAGCAGGCCCAGGCCGGTGCGCCGCGCCGCGCGCGCCGCCAGCCGCGCCGCGCCGGTCATGATTGCGCCGCCGACGATCACGGCATGGCCGCGCTGATACTTGTGATCGGACGGCTTGGGGGCCGGATAGGCCCGCGACCACAGCGCGGGCGCGTTCAGCCATCGCGTGGGGCCGGCTGCCGCGAGATCGGCGGGGGTGAAGCCGACATCGGCCACGAGCGTTTCCCCGCACCTGGAGGCGCCCGGCTGCAGAATTTGGCCCAGCTTGCGCCAGCCGAACGTGACGGTCAGGCTCGCAGCGACCGACATTCCCATGATCCGTCCGTCGTCGGCCTGCACACCGCTCGGGAGGTCCACGGCGACAATCGTTGCGCGCGTGGCGTTCGCGGTTTCGATCGTTCTCGCGACATCGCCGTCCAGCGCGCGATCCAGACCGATGCCAAACAAGGCATCGACGATGATCGACGACGCATCGAGTGCGGCGAGCGGGGCTGCGTCCAGCGTCCGCACCTCGCCATGCCACATGGCCGCCGCGCGCGCGGCATCGCCGGCATAGTCGGATTTGGCACGGACTGCATGCACGTGGACGCGATAGCCGGCCGAGCGCAGCGTCGCGGCAGCCACGAAGCCGTCCCCGCCATTGTTGCCCGGCCCGCACAGCACATGGACCTCGCCGCTGCCGGCCGCAGGCCAGCGCGCGACGATCGCATCCGCGACCGCGACGCCGGCGCGGCGCATTGCCTCGAAACTTGGCAGCCCGCGCCCGAACGCGGCGCGCTCGGCCGCGCGCACCTCGGCACCCGTCAGCAACGCCAGATCGGGATGAGCGTCCGGAAGCATCGATCGGCCAACCTTGTGCGCGCACGTGACCGGCTAGTTGATGACCGGCCGGCAGAATTGGTCATCGAAACGCATCTTAATGTCCTCGCACGCCTTCTGCGCAGCGGCGAGATTGTCGAACGGGCCCGCAAACACGCGGTACAATGATCCCTTTGCCTCGCCCAGGAAATAACGCCTGAGATCGAGCTGCAGCTTCCTGAGCAAACCCGGATATTGCTGGTTCAGCTTCTCCCAGTAGGAGCGCGCATCGCCCTCCTGGCCGGAGGTGTAGAGCCAGATGCGATAGACCTGCGCATCGCCGGTCAGCGATTCCGCGAACGGCAGGCCGGATTCCGAACCCGGCACATTCGCTGCGGCAGAGCCTTCGGCCGGAGGCGCCGGATTGCTCGCTGGCGGCGGGGCATCAGCGCCGGAATCCGGTTGCGGCGTGGAGGCATCCGCCGCGGGCGGCGATGGCGGCGCTTCGAGCTGAGAGGCTTGTTCCGGCGCCGGGCTGGTCGATGCGGCTTGAGCAGGTGCCGCCTGATCCGGCTGGCTTTCGGCCGGCTTCTCCGGGGCTTTCGCTTCGGCTTCCTCCGGCTGCGATGGCGGCGGCTCGGCCTTCTGGGCCGGCGGCGGCTCGGCCGGCGTCGCCAGATCGGAGTTGGCATTCTCGGCCGCCGGCTTGGCGCTGGCAGCACCGCTGGCCTTGTCCAAAGCCGCCAGCTCTTTGCGCGCCGGCTCGAACCCGGCGGTGGCGGCCCGGTCGTACCATTTGCGCGCGGCGTCCAGATCGCGCTCGACGCCGGTGCCGTCGCGGTAGAACCCGGCGACCGCGAACTGCGCCTCCGGCAGGCCGCTCTCCGCCGCCTGCAGCAGATAGGATGCCGCCTTTGCCATGTCCTTCGGGACGCCGCTGCCGGTCGTGTATTGCAGGCCGAGGTTGAATCGCGCGGTGGTATTTCCTGCATCGGCCGCGCGCGACCACAGCTCGATCGCCTTTGGCACGTCCTGCGCTACGCCGCGCCCGTCGGCGTAGAGCCTTGCCAGGTTGTTCAGCGCGGGCGCGTAGTTCTGCGCAGCCGCCTTCTGGTACCATTCCGCGGCAGCCTTGGGATCGGCATGGGGAACGCCCTCGCCCAGTTCATAGAGCATGCCGAGCCCGTGCTGCGCATGGGCATCGCCGGCCTTGGCGCTTTCGATCCATTCGGAGAAGGCGTGCGCGAAATCCTTGCGGTTGAAGGCCGCGAGGCCGGCCGCATAGTCCGCAGCGGCCGCAGAACAAAGCAGCAGGAGCACGGCGCCGGCGGCGAAGCACCCGCCCCAGGGACGGCCGGCAAAGGGCCGGCGGATGATCCGGCCGAAACCCCGCATCGTGCTGCGAATCGCCATCGCAGCACTATGCGCTGCCGCCCTTATGCGCGCAACGCGGCGCCATCGGCGTGAGGGACGCGCCGCTAGTTGCGAGTAGGTCCGGGTGATCCGGCGATCACCGGCACCGGACCGGCGATCGGGCCGGCATGATGATGCACCATGCGCCAGATCTTGCCCGCGCGCACGAACAGGTTGGTGGCGATGAAACCGTGTCCCGACACCGATTCCAGGCAGCACACGATTCCCATGTCGCCGATCAGGCCGCGCGCCAGGACGCGATGCGCGACCGGCATCGCACCCGCATTGGCGAAGATTTCCGCCCAGCTCCGGAGCACCGCTTCCCGGCCGTGGATCGGTTGCCAGCCGGGATGGCAGCAGAACACCGGGTCGCTGGCCGCCCACAGGTCCGCCATCTGCTCGATGTTCGCCATCGAGAACGCATCATAGAACGCGCTGTTCGCGAACTCGACGGCGGCGAGGCCGCTCATCCCGTCCGATCCATGCACGCCAACGGTCTAGTCGCTGTTCTCTGACGGCGGTTCCGGTCGGTCGGTCGGTCCGTCGTTCCCCGGATCGCCGATCGGCGGCCCGCTGGAGCCCGGCGGCTGCGGAACATAGTCGCGCGGCAGCGCCCGCACCGAGGCGACGGTCGTGGCGCAGCCCGACGTCACGTTGACCCGCTGCCCCGCCGTCGCCGAGACGGCGCTTGGCGTATTGCAGGCCAGCACGTCCACCGCACCATCGAGCACATTGACTTCGGTCGCACCATCCAGGCCGACGAAGATCACGAGATGCGTGCCGCGAATGGTCATGGTGGCTGTCGGCGTCACCAGCTTGACGTTCTCCTTGTTCTTCAACTCTCCGCTCTGATAGCGGAACGCGCCGATCTTCAGCGAAATCTGTCCGCCACCCGTGACCGTGGCCGGATCGTAGACGAAGTCGTCGAGCCGGACCTCCCCATTGGGGCCGACGACCAGATGGGTGTCGTCGAGAAACTGCAGGTCGGTGGAGCCGCGCGGGCCGGTCTTCACCAGATCCTGCGCATAGACTTCATTCCGGAAATAGATCGGATGGGCCGGCGTTTCGCCCTCGGCGGTCGCACCGCGATAGGTGCGCTGCACGACGGCCCCGATTTCCGGCTGCACCGCCGCCGCCGGCTCCGCCCATGCGCCGGCCAGCACCGCCCCTGCCGCCAATGCCAGCATCGGCACCATGCGTATGTTCAGTCGCGCCATGACCATTCCGCCCCCTTCATCCTATATCTAGGCGAACCCGCAACCTCGGCGATTCGCCGGAAAAGCCCAAGCAAAAGATAAGCTTACCGGAGCGATAAACCTAGAGCGAAGCGCTCCGGCCGCAGCCGCCGTTCAAACCCGTGAGGGTATCTGGGTGCGCGGTGGCGCACGCGAAGTGACCGCAATCACAGGATGGCACTGGAAAATACATGCGGGTCAACACGCTAGGCAGGCCTTGCACGCCGGCTTCGGCACTGCAACATTGCGGCGCCGAGGAGGATTCATGATCGGACGATTGAACCATGTCGCCATTGCGGTGCCGGACCTCGCCGCAGCCACCGCCACCTATGGCGGCGTTCTCGGAGCACGGGTTTCGGCACCCGTTGCCCAGCCCGCCCATGGCGTGACGGTCGTCTTCGTGGAATTGCCGAATACCAAGATCGAACTCCTGCATCCGTTGGGCGAGGCTTCCCCGATCAAGGGGTTCCTGGAGCGCAACCCGAGCGGGGGCATCCATCACGTCTGCTTCGAAGTCGATGACATCTATGGCGCGCGCGACCGTCTGAAGGCCGAAGGCGCGCGCGTGCTGGGCGACGGCGAGCCGAAGACCGGGGCCCATGACAAGCCCGTGCTGTTCCTGCATCCAAAGGATTTCCACGGCACCCTGATCGAGCTGGAGCAGGCATAGCGTGGCCTACTTTTTTTCGCAGGTGGCGATTTTCCTGTTGATCTGGTTCGTGGTCCTGTTCGCGGTCCTGCCCTGGGGCGTGCGGCAATCGTCCGAGCCCGAGCCCGGCCATGATCCGGGAGCGCCGAGCAATCCGCGGCTCGGGCGCAAGGCCATCATCACCACTGCCATTTCCCTGCTGCTGTGGGGTGTCTATTTCTATGTGACGCAGATTCTCGGCATCACGCTGCATTCCCTGTCGCTGCCCGGAAGCCCGTCATGAGCACCTATTGCGCGGTCGCGCCGGGCCACGAATGGCACGGCCCCTATCACGAATCGCAGTACGGCTTTCCGATCGCCGATGATGATCTGCTGTTCGAACGGCTGATCCTGGAGATCAACCAGGCCGGCCTCAGCTGGCTCACCATCCTCAAGCGCCAGGACGCCTTCCGGAAAGCGTTCCGCGATTTCAGGATCGACAAGGTGGCGCGCCTCGGCGCGCGCGATGTGGAGCGCCTGATGCAGGACGCCTCGATCATCCGCAACCGCCTGAAGATCGAGGCGACCATCGAGAACGCGAAACGCATCAAGGCGATCCAGCACGAGGCCGGCTCGTTCGCGGCGTGGCTGAAGTCGCATCACCCCAAGCGCAAGGGCGAATGGGTGAAGCTGTTCAGGAAGACCTTCGTCTTCACCGGCGGGGAGATCGTCGGCGAGTTCCTGATGAGCACCGGCTACCTGCCGGGCGCCCACGCAACCGACTGCCCGATCTACAGGCGCATCGCCAAATTGAAGCCGGCCTGGAGCGAGGCCGAACGCAAGGGCTTCGACTACTCCGAAGGCTGAGTGACCGATTTGGCGTCGGACTCGTCGAGCTCGGCCTCGAACTCCGCGTCGCGCTGCGCCCGTTTCTTCTCGACGATCCGCGCCATGATGATTGATACCTCGTAGAGCGCGAGCAATGGGATGGCGAGGCTGCATTGGCTGAACACGTCGGGCGGCGTCACCACCGCGGCGACCAGGAAGACCAGGACGATAGCGTAGCGCCGCTTCTTCTTCAGGCCCTCCGCCGTCACCAGTCCGACCCGCGCCAGCAGGGTCAGCAGCACCGGCAGTTCGAAGCACAGGCCGAACGCGAAGATCAGCGTCATGATGAAGCCGATATATTCTCCGACCTTGTTTTCCATCTGAACCGGCAGCACGTCCGGGCCGGCGGGCTGCTCGAAGCCGGCGAAGAACCTGATCGCGTAGGGCAGCATCACGTAGTAGAAGAACGACGCGCCCGCCACGAACATGAACGGCGTCGCCACCAGGAACGGCAGGAAGGCGTGGCGCTCGTTCTTGTAGAGGCCCGGCGCGACAAAGGCATAGATCTGACCAGCGACGATCGGTAAGGAAATGCACAGCGCGCCGAACGCCGCCAGCTTTACCTGCGTGAAGAAAGGTTCGGCCAGGTCGGTGTAGATGAAGCGCCGGCCGGCCGCCTCGTGAAAATAATCCGCCAGCGGCGCCGCCAGGAAATTGAACATGTCCTGCGCGAAATAGAAGCAGACCAGGAACGCGACGACGAACGCGACGGCCGAATAAAGCAAACGCCGGCGCAGCTCGACCAGGTGCTCGAGCAGCGGCATCTTCTTTTCGTCTTCCGCGCCGGCCATCTATGCCTTCGCTTCGGCTTTCGCGTCGGCGCTATCCGCCGGCTCGCCGGTGCTCACTGAATCCGGCGCGGCAATGGCGGGGCTTTCGGTCGGGGGCGCTGGTGGCGGGATGACGGGCGAAAGCGGCAGGACCGGAGAAATAGATGGCGCCGCCTTGAGATCCCGCTCGACGCCGGCGACGGTCGATTTCATCTCCCCGGTCGGATCGACGACCTTTTCGATCGCCTGGGAGATGGTTCCCTTGCTGATGGATTGCGCGGCCTTGCGCGCTTCGTCAAGCTCGGCCTCGCGCACGATCTCGTTGACGCCGCTCTGGAATTCGTTGGCCAGCTTGCGGGCGGTCTTGGTGAGGTTGCTGACGGTGCGGAGCGCGTTCGGCAGCTCCTTCGGCCCCAGCACGATCAGGGCGACGACACCGACGACCAGCAGCTCGCCCCAGCCCAGATCGAACATCGAGAACGCCTTCCACCGAAACGCGGCCGCGGCTAGGAGCGGTCGATCACGCCCTGCTGCTTGTCGCTGGTTTCGGACTGGGCCTGGTCGCCGTCCTTGTTGTGATCCTTCAGGCCTTTGCGGAACGCGGTCACGCCTTGGCCGAGATCCTTCATCAGGCGCGGAATCTTGCCGCCGCCGCCGAACAGGACGAGGATGATGGCCAGAACGATCAGCCAGTGCCAGATGCTAAAGCTCCCCATCGGGGCTCTCCTTGGTGTTTTGCGGGCGGACTATCGCAGAATGATCCTGGGGCTGCAACAAGCCGCTGTGCTATTCCGGAACTTGAATTGCGGTGGTGCAAACCGTTGGATCTTCACGTTTCCGGGAACATGAGGATCGCCTCTGCCGGAACCCGCAGCGCGACCCGCTCACCGGCCGTGGGCGGCCGGCCATTGAGCCGGACCGACAGCTTCACGTCCCGGCCCTCGACATCCTTCACCAGCACGTGCACGACCCAGCCAGTACCCAGGAAATGGGTATCCTGCACCTCCACCGTCAAGCCGTCGGTTGCGTCGGCGCGGGCGGGTGAGAGGCCCGCTGCCTCCGGCCGGAAGGTGGCCACGACCCGCGCCCCTTCCGCCCGGCCAGGGGCGCAGAGCCGTCCGATCGGGCTTTCCACGTGCCCGTCGCGCACGATCCCGCGGATTTCGTTGACGCGGGAGAAGAAGCTCGCCGCGAACAGGTCGGCCGGCCGATAGTAGAGTTCCTGCGGCGGCCCGCTCTGCACGATCCTGCCGGCCCGCATCAGATAGATGCGGTCGGCCATGAACAGCGCCTCCTCCGGATCGTGGGTGACCAGCAGCGCCGCCGTCCCGTTGCGCCGAAGCAGGCGCAGCGTGTCGTCGCGCACCTGCTCGCGCAGCCGCTCATCGAGGCCGGAGAACGGCTCATCCAGCAGCAGCACCGACGGCTCCGGCGCCAGCGCGCGAGCAAGCGCGACGCGCTGCTGCTGCCCGCCCGAAAGGGCATGCGGATAGGCATCGAGATAGGTTTCCATCTCCACTTGCCGCAACACCTCGCTGACCCTTGCATCGCGCTGCGCCTTCGGGAGTTGGCTGAGCCCGAATGCTACATTTCCACCGACGGTGAGGTGCGGGAACAGGGCGAAATCCTGGAACACCAGCCCGACATGCCGCCGCTCCGGCGGCACGCGCACGCCGGTACCCGGATCGCCGACCACAGCGCCGCGCATCAGGACGCGGCCGCTCTGCAACGGCTCGAGGCCGGCGGCGATGCGCAGCACGGTCGATTTGCCGCACCCCGAGGGGCCCACCAGGCACACCACCTCGCCCGCCTTCACCGACAGCGAAACGCCATCGACCGCCCGCACGCGCTCATAGGCGTGGTCGAGGTCCTGCAGCACGAGGGCATCCTGCGGCTGCATGCTCAGGCCTCCGGCGCCGCGCCGGGGCGCGCCGCCCGGATGGCGCGCGACAGCAGGTAGACCGGGAGGATGCCGACCAGCCCGATCGCGAGCGCCGGTCCCGCCGCTTCCACCAGCCGCTCGTCGGACGCGAGGTCGTAGGTGCGGGTGGCGAGCGTATCGAAGTTGAACGGCCGCAGCACCAGGGTCGCCGGCAGTTCCTTCAGCACATCGACGAACACCAGGATCGCCGCCGTCAGCAAGGTGCCGCGCATGATCGGCAGATGGATGAGGCCAAGGGTCTGCCCCGGCGATCGCCCGAGCGAGCGCGCGGCCAGGTCCATGCTGAGCGTGATCTTGCCGAGGCTCGCCTCGACCGCGCTGAAGCTGATGGTGAGGAAACGCGTGAGATAGGCGTAGGCGACCGCCGCCAGCGTGCCGGTGAAAACGAGCCCGATGCTCCAGCCGAGATGGACCTTCGTCCAGTGGGCGAGCGCGTGGTCCAGCGCCGCCAGCGGCAGCAGCACGCCGATCGCCAGCACTGCCCCCGGCACTGCATAGCCCGCGCTCGCCACCCGCACCGCGAACCGCGTGCCTGGCGTCGGATGCAGCCGGAGGGCATAGGCCAGCACGATCGCCGCCGACAGGACCAGGATCGCGGCGAGGCCCGACAGCAGGAACGAGTGGCGGAGCAACGTGAGAAAGCGCGCGTTCTGCCAGTATTCGGGGCTGCCCAGCGCCCAATGCAGCAGCATCGCCGCCGGCATGAGGAAGCCGAGCACGACCGGCAGCGCGCAGCCGATGATCGCTCCCGCCGCCGCCCAGCCGCGCAGCTGGAAGCGCGGCAGCGGCCGGTAGCGCGCGCTCGAGTGCGCATAGCCGCGCCGGCCGCGCGACCAGCGCTCGATCGCCAGCAGGGCGAACACGAACAGCAGCAGGATGACGGCGATCTGCGAGGCCGCGACCGGATCGCCCATGCCGCGCCACACGCGGAAGATCCCGGTCGCGAGGGTGCTGATGCCGAAATAGGAGACGGTGCCGTAATCGTTCAGCGCCTCCATGAGGGCAAGCGCGACGCCCGCCACGATCGCGGGGCGCGCCAGCGGCAGAGCGACGCGGCGAAAGCTGCTCCAGGGCGAGCAGCCGAGCGTGCGGCTGACCTCCAGCACGCACACCGATTGCTCCAGGAACGCCGCGCGCGCGAGCAGGTAGACATAGGGATAGAGCACCAGCACCAGCATCACGATGGCGCCGGGCAGCGAGCGGATCTCCGGCAGCCAGCGCAGGCCGTCGGGGTCGCCGATCAGGTTGCGCAAGCTGGTCTGCACCGGGCCGGCATAGTCGAGCAAGCCGGTATAGGCATAGGCGATCACATAGGCGGGGAACGCCATAGGCAGGAGGAGCGCCCAGTCGAACAGCCGGCGGCCCGGGAAGTGGCACAAGGTCGTCATCCACGCCGCCGGCACGCCGACGATCAGCACGCCGGCGGTCACGCCGGCCATGATCAGGAAGGAGTTCGCGACATAGTCGCCGAGCACCGTGTCGACCAGGTGCTGCCAGATCTCGCTGCGCGCGCCGAACGCATTGATCAGGACCGAGACGACCGGCGCCGCAATCAGCAGCGCCAGCCCGCAGGCGAGGACCGTCCAGCGCGACGGCCAGCCTGCACGCCGCCGCGCGCCGAAACGGACCGATGGGGCGGCTTGCGGTTGCGACAGGCTCAAACAGTTCCGTCCGGCGCGGGCACCCGCGCAAAGGGTCAACGGCGCCAGCTTGCGCCGGCCATCACCCGACCCTAATGCGACTTATTCTGAATTGCAATTAACCGCCAAGCCCCGGGGCGATATGCTCGTTCCCTCTCAAAGCGGCAGGTCATCGCATGTGACGAACGCGCACCGAAAGCCCCTCCCCCAACTTGGGGGAGGTCAGGGAGGGGAAGCCGCGTTTCGGTGTGAGACAGTCATCGCTCGCTTCCCCCACCCCAACCCGCCCCCATATTGGGGGCGGGGGCGCGATGCTCCGCTGTCCATCGAGAGGGCCTACCCGATACGGGGAAGAGCAAATCTCACGCCGATTGTGCGGCCGCCTTGGGCTTGGCGGCATCGTCGCCGTCCTCTTCCTCGTCGGCGTGCTCATCGTCGCGCTCCACCCGGCGCAGGGCTTCGGACTCATAGGCATCGTCGGCGGCCTGGGCATCCGGTTCCTCCTCCGGCTGGCCGAGCATGTCGGAGATGTTGCCCTCCTCGTCGTCGGCCTCTTCGCCGACCGGGGCGCCGCCGGGCAGGCCCTGGGTGCCGAGGGTTGCGACGGTGGCGCGGGCGTCCAGCAGGCCGGCAGCCTTCAGCTCCTCGACGCCAGGCAGCGCATCGCAACTCTCCAGCCCGAAATGCTCCAGGAAGGCGTCGGTGGTCGCCCAGGTCACCGGGCGTCCGGGAGTCTCGCGCCGGCCCTTCGGCCTGATCCAGCCGATCTCCAACAGCATGTCGAGCGTGCCCCTGGAGATGACAACGCCGCGGATCTCCTCGATCTCAGCGCGCGTGACCGGCTGGTGATAGGCGATGATGGCGAGGGTCTCGATTGCGGCGCGACTCAGCTTGCGCACGACCTCGCGCTCGATATGGAAGCGCGAGGCAAGGTCGGGCGCGGTGCGGAATGCCCAGCGGTCATCGAATGCCAGCAGATGCACACCGCGGTTGGCATAGTGATCCTTCAGTTCCTGCAACAGGCCGTTGATGTCCGCACCCTCGGGCATGCGGCCCGCCAGCTGATCCTCGCTCAGGGGCTCCGTCGAGGCGAACAGGATCGCCTCGAGCAGGCGCAGCAATTGATAGCGATCGTCGGTCATTGCGGTCCTTCGGTGTTCGTGGTCGCAGGCGCGTTGTCGTTGCCGTTGCCGCGGCGCATGAAGATCGGGCCGAACAATCCCTCCTGCCTCAATTCGATCCGCCCGGTGCGCGCAAGCTCCAGGCTCGCGGCAAAGGTAGCGGCCAAGGCCGCACGCCGCGGCAGGCCGCGCTGCAGGCCCGGCGGCAGGAACGCCTGCAGCGTGGTCCAATCGAGCACCTGCCCCAGCATCTCGCCGATCCGGTGCAGCGCATCGTCCATCGAGAACAGGGTCATCGGCGCGATCTGCAGCAGGCCCTCGTTGCGCCGGCCGGGATAGTTGCCATAGGCCTTCAGCAGATCGTAGAGCGCCAGCTTGTAAACCGGCTTGTCGATGAATTGCACCGGTTCCGGCGCGCCGCGCCCGAAGAAGTCGCGGCCATATTGCGGCATCGCCAGGAGGTCGCGGCCGGCCTTCTGCATCGCCTCCAGGCGCTGCAGCTGGAACGCCAGGGCGGCTGCCAGTTCCGCTCCGCTCGGCTCGCCGTCCGCCGGCGGTTCGGGCAGCAGCAGGCGCGACTTGAGGTAGGCCAGCCACGCCGCCATCACCAGATAGTCGGCCGCAAGCTCCAGCCGCAGGCGCCGTGCGCGCGCGATGAAGGCGAGATACTGGTCCGCCAGTTCCAGGATCGAGATCTTCTTGAGATCGACCTTCTGGTCGCGCGCCAGGGTCAGCAGGACATCGATCGGCCCCTCGAACCCGTCGAGGTCGAGATGCAGTTCGTATTCGCTGCCGGGCGCGGCGGGCGCCATGTCGTCGCCCGCGAAATCCCGGTCGAAATCCTCGCCGGCCGAAATCGCCGTCATAGCCCGCCCGCGTTGTTCCCCGTTATCCACAGGATGAAGCCTTCGATATGGTCAGCCAGCGGACGCAGAATCCGGCCCACAATGCCGAGATCGGCGCCGATCTGCTGGCCTATCAACGGCAGGCCGATGAGCGCGACCAGGAGGATGACCATCCCGTAGCGCTCGAGCCGCGCCAGATGCATGGACAGCGGATGCGGCAGCAATCCCACAGCGACTCGCCCGCCGTCCAGTGGCGGCAGCGGGATCATGTTGAAGATTGCCAGAATGACATTGAAGTAGATCGAGTACTTGAACATCTCGGTGAACACCGTAGCGGTCGTCGAGCCGTTTTCCGGCACCAGGCGCAGCGCGATGGCGGAAGCGACCGCCAGGATCATGTTGGTCGCGGGCCCAGCTGCCGCCACCAGCACCATGTCCCGCCGCGGGTTGCGCAGGCGCCCGAAATTGACCGGCACCGGCTTGGCATAGCCGAACATGAACCCGGTGGTGAATACCAGGATCGCCGGCAGGATGATGGTGCCCATCGGGTCTATATGACGCAGCGGATTGAAGGTGACGCGGCCGAGGCGATAGGCGGTGTCGTCGCCGCACTTCCAGGCCACCCATCCGTGCGCCGCCTCGTGCAGCGTGATGGCGAGGATGATGGGAACCGCGATGATCGCGAAGATCTGCAAATAACTTGAAAAATCAGCCGACAACGCGCGACTCCCGAGACGTTGCAAGAGCCGCGAAGAGCGTGTCAGGCGAGCAGGGCGGTCAGTTCCTTCGCAACCTGGTCCAGCTTCGGAGGCTGGCCCTTGCCCACCTGGCGGCGGCCACGTGTGTAGCGCTCCAACCCCGCCTTCGACAAGGGCGGGGTGCCGGCGGCCACCGCGACCATCTCCTCCATCTTGCCGTTGCAGTGGAGCGCGATATCGCAGCCCGCCGCGACCGAGCGCCGCGCCAACTGGCCCAGTGTCCCGCGCAGCGCCTTCATCGAGAGATCGTCGCTGAGCAGCAGGCCATCGAATCCGATCTCGCCGCGAATGATCTCGGAGACCACCTTGGCGGACAGCGTGGCGGGCTCATCGGGATCGATCGCCTCATAGAGGATATGCGCCGTCATCGCCCAGGGCAGGTCGGCGAGGCGCTTGAAGGGCACGAAATCGGTGCGCGACAGCTCGGCATGCGAAGCGGTGACGCGCGGCAGGTCGTGATGGCTGTCGACCATGGTCCGGCCGTGGCCGGGAATGTGCTTGATGATCGGCGTGACGCCGACCGAGAGCAGCCCGTCCGCGGCGGCGCGGCCGAGCAGCGCCACCTGCTCCGGGTCGCCGCTGAAGGCGCGGTCGCCGATCACGTCGTGGGCGCCCGGCTGCTGCACGTCGATCAGCGGCGCGCAGTCGACATCGATGCCGAGCGCCATCAGCTCCGCGCCGATGAGCTGGTGATTGAGGAACACGGCCTGGCGGCCGGCATCCATGCGTTGCACCGCAAGCGCGCCGAACTTCGCCGCCGCCGCCGCGGCACGCCAATGCGGCGGGCGCAGGCGCTGCACCCGCCCGCCTTCCTGGTCGATGAGGACGGGCGCCTCCGCATGCTCCACCGACGCGCGCAGGTCGTTGACCAGGCGGCGCACCTGGTCGGGCTCGGCGACATTGCGCGCGAACAGGATGAAGCCCAGCGGCTGAACGTCCCTGAAAAACGCGCGCTCCTCATTGCTCAGGGCCTGCCCCGCGACCCCGAAAATCGCCGCCAGCATTCCTGACTGTCCTTTCGCCGGCCGAAGCGCGGCTACCTCACCACGATGCAGTCCTGATGCGCCTGCTTCAGGCTTGCGCACAGTTTCGCGGCCGCATTCTTGTCGGCCAACGGCCCGGCCTGCAGACGGTAGAAGATTCCGGCCGCGCCCTTGTCGACGCGCTCGACGTTCAAGGTCAGCGCGCCGAGCAGATCGGGATGCGCCTTCTGCAGCGCCGCCCATTCCTTCTTGACCGCTGCCTCCGATTTGCCTGCGGCCAACTGGACGCGCGTCTTGCCCACCGGCGCGGCCGGGGTCACCGCGGCCTCCTGCGTCGCGGACGGTGCCGGTGCCGGCGTAGGCGCAGGCTGTGCAGGGACGGACTGGGTTGTTGCCTGGGCCGGCTCCTGCGCGGGCGCCTGGTCGCTGGCAGCCGGGGCCGCCGCCTCTGCCGCTGGGGCCGGCGGGGGCGCAGGTTGCGGGCTCGGCGGCGCGGCCGCCGCTTCCGCCGCCGCATTCTCGGTCTGCTCGGGAAGCGGCGCGGTGGCAAGGGGCGCTTCGAGCGCCGGCGGTGTGTCGACGGCGGGCGCTTCTGACGGCGCGGGAGCAATGCTACTGCCGTTGGTGTCCGGCGCGGCATTCTCCACGACCGTCGGCGCCTGCTCGGCGCTTGGCGGCTGCGCCTCGCCCGGCGCGGGCGGCGTGACAGGCTGCTCCGGCGGCGGCATCACGGTCTCGCCCTGCGACGGGGCCGGTGCGCCGGACATGTTCTCCAACACTTGCACATTCTGGTTCGGCACCTGGAGTCCGCCCTCGTCCGCGGGCTTCACCTTCTCCGGCGTCGCATCCGCGGTGATCACCGGCACTTCCGCGCTCTTTTCGCTGCCGGTCCACAGCCATGCCCCGATCGCGGCGACCACGACGACCGCTGCCAGCGCGAGCAGGCGGCGGTTGCGCCGGCGGCGGTGCATGGCGTTCGATTCCGTGTCCGCCGTCAACGGTTCGCTGATCGGCGGCGGCGGCAGTCCGGCCAGCAGATCGCGCTGGGCCGGCCCCTTCGGGCTCGGCGTTTCCCCCGCCGTGCCCCGCATCATGCGCGACAAGGGGCTGCTGGGAGCGGCCGGAGCTGGAGCGGGCTGAGCCGGAATTGCAGCGGCCGCCGCGAGCTGGGCCGCCGCTACGGGTTCCGGCATCGAAACCAGATCGGGCGCCGATGGTCGCTCCGGCATCTCCGGGATCTCGATGGCGGAAGTCGGCTCGGACGCCGATTCCGGATCATCGGACGGCGGGGCCTCGGTTGGCGTTGGCTCCTGCGGAGCCTGCATCCGGGCGAACGGCGTCATGGGGATCGGCGCGCGGCCCCCGCCCGGCCCGCCACCCTCGGCCGGCGACGTCGACTGGATGGATCTGAAGAATGGGTCGCCCCGCACGTCATTGGCCGGGCGCGCCATGTCACGCCCCATCTGGGCGGATGGCGTATCCACCCTGGGCCCGGCCGCTCCGGACGGGCCAAGGTCACCGCGCAATCGGCTGAGCGCGGCGGCAACGCTCGCTTGAATCTGATCGGGCTTCTCTGACGACATGGCGTGCTTCTCCAGCAAAGTACGGCCTGCGATCGCCGCACCCCCATGCTCGACGTCGGTGCGGCTGACGTGCCCCCTGCCCGACCGGCTTTCCCCCTCGCCCGGACAGTGCTGCAAGCTGATCCCGACTTGAGAGAATCAGCGGCTCCCCGAGTCGGTCAATAAGAACGACTCGTGGATAACTCCATTAACATTCGGATTCAACAAGCTTTTTTGGCGACTCACAGCCGCTCGTATAAGTCGAACAAATGCCTGTGGGTTTCCAGCGCAAACTTGTCGGTCATGCCGGCTATATAGTCCGCGACCAGGCGCGCCGCCGCAGCTTCGTCCGAGCCCGTCACCTGGGCCTGCCATTCGGCCGGCAGGCATTGCGGCTGTTCGAGATGCAGGTCGAACAATTCACCGACCACGCGCTTGGCCTTCATCGTCATCTGGTTGACCCGGTGATGACGATACATCCGGGCGAATAAGAACTCCTTAAGGGCGCGGTCGTTGGCGCGCATCGCGTCGGAGAAGGCGATCACCGGCGTGTTGCGCGCCCGCACCTCGCCTGCCGATCCGACACCGGCGAGGCGGCGCGTGGATTCCGCGATCACGTCGCGCACCATCAGGTTGATCATGCGCCGAATGGATTCGTGGATCAGCCGCGGCAGCTCCAGTCCGGGGTAGCGCGCCGATACCTCGGCGATCACGGGTCCGGCGAGCGGCACGTCGTGGAGATCGGCCAGCGTGAACAGTCCGGCGCGCAAGCCATCATCGATGTCATGGTTGTTGTAGGCGATGTCGTCGCTGATGGCGGCGACCTGCGCCTCCGGCCCCGCAAAGCCGGCCAGCTCCAGGTCGGACCCGTTGCAATAGCGCGAAATCGTCGACGGGACGGGCCTTGCCCGGGCCTTGGCGGAGGCATGCGGTCCGGTCAGCGGGCCGTTGTGCTTGACCACGCCTTCCAGCGTCTCCCAGGTAAGATTGAGCCCGTCGAAAGCGGCGTAGCGCCGCTCCAGCAGCGTCACGATGCGGAAGGTCTGTTCGTTGTGGTCGAACCCGCCGAACTCCGCCATGCAGTGGTCGAGCGCCTCCTCACCCGCATGGCCGAACGGCGTGTGGCCCAGATCGTGCGCCAGCGCGACCGCCTCCGCGAGATCCTCGTTGAGGCCGAGCGAGCGCGCGATCGAGCGGGCGATCTGCGCCACCTCGAGGCTGTGGGTGAGGCGCGTGCGGTAGTGATCGCCTTCGTGATAGACGAAGACCTGGGTCTTGTGCTTCAGCCGGCGGAAGGCGGTGCTGTGGATGATGCGGTCGCGGTCGCGCTGGAACACGGAGCGGTTCGCGCTCTCCTCCTCGGCGACCAGGCGACCACGAGAGGCTTCCGGACTGCTGGCATAAAGCTGCATGGCCGGAGGCTAGAATAGGCTTCCCGCGCTGGCAACCAAGCCACACCGCAGGAGACTCGCAACGGTAGAAAGGATGCCGCCCCATGTCATCCGGTTCATCCGCCCCGACTCCGCCCCCGTTGACCGGCCGTTGCCTGTGCGGCCGGGTGCGCTATCGCGCCAGCACCGCCCCGCTTTGGGTGGGCTATTGCCATTGCCCGAGTTGCCGGCGCGCCACCGGCAGCGTGATTGCGGCCTATGCCGGCTTCCGGCCGGAGGACCTGGTTTTCGAGGGCGAGCCGCCGGCCCGGTTCGCGTCCTCGCCCGACGTGGTCCGGCAATTCTGCGCGACCTGCGGCACCCCGCTCAGCTTCGAATCCCCGCGCTGGCCGGGCGAAATCCATCTGCTGGTGGGATCGGCCGACCGGTTCGAGGGCCTGCAACCCATGGGACACGCCTTCTGCGAATACCAGGTGCCCTGGTTCGAAGTGGCCGACACACTGCCTCGGCATCGGACTTCTCCTTCGCAGTCAAGCACTTAGCGCATGGGAGCCCAAGCTGTGCGGCGTTTGACATTCGGCGCTGGCGCCCTACATTGAGGACGGAGAGTTCGATTGCACAGCGGTCCGTCCAATGAACGACATGTCCCCTGCGCCCGACCGCCAGGTCAGCCTGTCGGAAAGCGCCGTCAAGCACATCGCCAGCCTCATTTCGGCTGAGGGCGATGCCAGCCTGATGTTGCGCCTCAGCGTCTCCGGCGGCGGCTGCTCAGGCTTCCAGTACGGCTTCTCCTTCGACAATGCGGTCCAGGTCGATGACCGCGTGTTCGAGCGCGGCGGCGTGAAGGTGGTGGTGGACGATACCTCGCTGGACCTGCTGGCCGGGGCCGAGATCGATTTCGTCGAGGATCTCGTGGGAGCGTCGTTCCAGGTGCGCAATCCGAACGCCAAGTCCTCCTGCGGCTGCGGCAGCTCCTTCTCTGTCGGCTAACGATCGACCGCGTGCTGACCATCGCCAGTTTCAACGTCAATTCGCTGCGGGTGCGCATGCCGCACCTGACCGCTTGGCTCAAGAGCGCGGCGCCCGATGTCGCGCTGCTCCAGGAGATCAAGTGCCTGGACGAGGAACTGCCGCGGATGGAGATCGAGAGTCTCGGCTACCAGGTCTCGACCGTCGGGCAGAAAGCGCGCCACGGCGTCGCGCTGCTGTCGCGCGCGCCGCATCGGGTCGAGCTTCGCGCCCTGCCGGGCGACGATGGCGACGAGCAGGCGCGCTACCTGGAGGCTGTGGTCGATGTGCCTGCGCCGCACGGCAGGCCGGTACGCGTCGCCAGCATCTACCTGCCGAACGGCAATCCCATCGATACCGAGAAATTCCCGTACAAACTGCTCTGGATGGACCGGCTCAATCGTCACGCGCGCAACCTGCTGGCCCGCGAGGAGATCGTGGTGCTGGGCGGGGACTACAATGTCTGCCCGACAGACGAAGACGTGTTCGACGTGATCGCCATGTCCGACGATGCACTGTGCCAGCCGGAGACGCGGCGGCGCTGGCGCGAGCTTGCCAATCTCGGCTATGTCGATGCGCTGCGCGCGCTTTATCCGGCCGGCCGGCACTACACGTTCTGGGACTACCAGGCCGGGCGCTGGCAGCGCGACGAGGGCCTGCGCATCGACCATCTGATGCTTTCCCCCCAGGCCGCCGACCTGCTGGAAGCCGTCGGCATCGACAAGGAGCCGCGCAAGCTCGACCGTCCCTCCGACCACACGCCGATCTGGGTGCGGCTCGCGGCGTGAAGCCGCCGACCGGTCAGAGCCGGCCCGCCTCGATGATGCGCTTGAGGAAGGCGCGCGTGCGTTCCTTGGCGGGATTTCCGAATATCTGGTCCGGCGGGCCCTCCTCGTGGACGACGCCGCCAGAGAGGAAGCACACCTTGCTGGCGACTTCGCGGGCGAAACCCATCTCATGGGTCGCGAGCAGCATGGTCATGCCCTCTTTCGCCAGATCGCGCACGATGCTGAGCACCTCGGAGACCAGTTCAGGATCGAGGGCGGACGTGATCTCGTCGAGCAGCAGAAGCATCGGCTCCATCGCAAGGGCGCGCGTGATGGCGACGCGTTGTTGCTGGCCCCCCGACAGGCGATCCGGATACTCCATCGCCTTCTGCTCGAGACCGATGCGCTTCAACAGCGCCAGCGCCCGCTCCTCGGCCTCCGCCCGCGCCATGCCCAGCACCCGTATGGGCGCCAGCGTCACGTTCTCCATCACGGTCATGTGCGGAAACAGGTTGAAGCTCTGGAACACGATGCCGACGTCGCGCCTCAGCGCGTTGAGATCGACGCCCGGGCCGGTCACGCGGTCGCCCTGCAGGCGAATCTCGCCGGCCTGGATCTCTTCAAGGCCGTTGATGCAGCGCAGCAGGGTGGATTTTCCGCAGCCCGATGCGCCGATGAGACAGACGACCTGGTGCTCCTCGACCTCGAGGTTGAGCCCTTCGAGCACCTGGTGCGGCCCGAACCGCTTGGCGACCTCCTTGACTTCGAGCAGGGGCATGCGGCCGCCTTCGCGCTCAGCCGCCCGCCTGCGTGCGCCGGCGCTCGCGCGCGAGCAGGCGGTCGACGAAGCGGGTCTGGGGGATCGTGAACAGCACGAAGAGGATGCCGACCGTGGTCACCGCGGAGAGGTTGAACTTGTTGCTCGCGACGATCTTCGACTGGTTGAAGGCATCGATGATGCCGACGACCTGGACCAGCGCGGTGTCTTTTTGCAAACCGATGAAATCGTTGAGCAGCGGCGGGATGATTCGCCGCACCGCCTGCGGCACGACCACGAAGCGCAGGGTCTGCAGGAACGACAGCCCGAGCGACCGCGCCGCGGCGGTCTGGCTCCAGTGGATGCTCTCGATGCCGGCGCGGTAGACCTCGGCGACGTAGGCGCCGTAGGTGAGAGTCAGCGCGAAGATCGCCAGCGAACTCAAGGGAAGGTCGCGGACGATCGGCAGGCCGGCGAGCGCCAGGCCGAAAGCGACGAGATAGATCGTGATGATGGCCGGAAGCCCGCGGAATACGTCGGCATAGGCCGTTGCGATCAGGCGGACGGGCCGCGCCGGCTTGCCGGGCAGCAGGCGCGCGATGGCGACGGCCAGCCCCCAGATGAGCACCAGCACCTCGGCAATCACGCAAATGTACACATTGACCCAGAAGGCGCGCAGCACCAGCCAAAAGGAGTCGTACATCAACGGCAGGTAGAAGAAGGTGCGGCCGACCGCGACATCGTTGGCGACGATGAGGAGCGCCATCAATAGAATGATCACGATCGCCGCCGCATAGCCGAAGGTGTACCAGCACCAGGTGCGCGCCGCGGTCCCGTGGACGCGCGCCGCAATGACGTCCTGCTCCGCCGCGGCAGCCCGCGCACGGCCGGCGGTCAGAACGGCCTTGATGGCCGGAAACAGCAGCAGGCTGGCGGCAACGCCGAACAGCACCAGGCCGACATCGAACGGCGCGCTCCGCACCTCATGCGCGGCCATGACCTCGCCGAGGTAGACGACGACAGCCCAATTCGCCGCCACTATCGCCACGCCCACGGCGAGCGCCCCCCAGCTTAGAGGGGAAGGATCCTTTGGAAGCGAGGGCGCGCGCCATCTTCGGTCGCGCGCCTCCTCCTCCAAGGTAGTTCTGCTCACCTCCGGCTACATCGCCGGCTTGAAGTACGGCACCTTGGTGGGGTCGGCGCCCCACGCCGCGGCGAGGTACTTGGCGGCCAGCTTGTCAAGCGTGCCGTCCTTCTTCAGCGCCTCGATGATCTGGTCGATCGCCTTCTCGTTCTTCGACCCCTTGGGGTAGAGCGCCCCATAGGTCTCGCCGGTCGCGTACTGGCCGACGACCTCGAAGACGCCGTTGGAGGTTCCCGCCTGCGCCAGCACGATGGCCGTATCGGTCATGGCCGCGTCGATCTGGCCTGCCTGGAGCGCGGTGAACATGGACGGCGTGTCCGGGTAGACGCTGGCCGGCGTCTTCGGCTTCAGTTGCTGGTCGACGAAAGCGGCGCCGGTGGTCGCCTGCTGCACGCCGATCCGCATGTCCCGGATCGAGTTTCCGTCGACCTTGGTGCCCTTCTTGACCATGACGCCGATGTCGGACGAGAAGTAGGGTACCGAGAAATCGACGACCTTCTTGCGTTCGGGGGTGATGGAGATCTCCGACAGCGCCAGGTCGAAGTCCCTGGTCTGACCGGCGACCAGCGCATCCCACGCGACGTTGACGACCTCGACCTTGTCGAAGCCGGCGCGGTGGGCAATATTGGCAGCCAGGCAGTATTCATAACCATCCTTGATCGTCTCGGGCGTATCGCCGTTCCACCAGCCGGGTGCCGGCAGGTTGACCTCGACGGTCAATTGTCCGGCTTTCGCCGGCGTGAACGGGAACTCGCCTTTGGTCCCAGTAAGCTCGCAATTGCCGATCATGTCCGCCGCAGATGCGACGGGCGCTCCGGCCGACAGCATGACCAGGGCAAATGCAGCGCCAAGCACGCCGGTTAATGTTGCTTCAGACCTCATGACAGCCTCCCGCTGTGGTTTGTGATTCTTTGATAAATTGGCCCAACCGAGGCCATGTTCGCCCCCGAAGCGCGACTAATAGTATCGGCCTCCGGGTGCCATAACAAGGTCACCGGACGCAATGTCGCACTCCCGGCGATGGCGCAGGGAGTAGCTGGGCGGCAGGCGTCAACCCCCGAAAGGCTCCGCCAGCGGCATCAGGCGGACGCCCTTCCTGATGCGCTTGTAGGGCAGGTCGCGGTTGTCGACCGGATTGGCGCCGGGAGCGGCGACGATCAGGATCTCCTCGGCGATCGGCTGGAAATCGGCGCGGAAGTGCACCGAGCTTTTCAGCGCCAGGATGTTCTGGTCCTTTGGTTCGATGCCGACATGGCGCAGCATCGCCTGGTCGGCACATTGCTGCTTGCGGCTGCACAACACCACGCGCACGCCGCCGGCCTTCAGCACCGCCATCGGGCCGAGCTGCATGCGGTTGCCGCGATAGAACGGCCCGGTCGCTTGGAAACTGCCGTCGCCGAGGGCCTCGACGGTGAATGTGCCCTGGTACGGCGTGTTGTGCGCGCCGCCCGCCCAGCCGCCGATGGCGAGCGAGATGCGCGCGCCGATTCCGGCGCGATGCGCCGCCTCCGCCGAGCTCGGGTCGCAGAGATTTGCGAACACCGCGCCTTCCGCGCCGCCATTCACCAGCGCGCGCAGCAGACCAACGGTATCCGATGCACCGCCCGCGCCCGGATTGTCCTGGGTGTCGGCAAGCACGATGGGCGCACGCGCGCTGTTACCCTTGGCCCGCGCATAGGCGACCGCCTCGCCCGGCTGCCAGATCTTGCCGGCGAAGGTCACCTCCTTCGCATTCACCAGACCCAGCAAGCGATCGGCCGCCTCGTCCGCCGCACGTTGCGTCGTTGCGTAGGTGACGATCGCCGGCCCGCACTCCGCGATGTCCGCCGGCGGAAAGCCGAAGGCGAAAGATGCACTGGCGAGGCCGTCGCGCTCTGCCTCCGCAACCGCGCGATAGAGGCCCTGCGCCGGCTCGATCAGGGTGCATTGCCAGGGCAGCGGCACCAGGAACTCGACGCGCCGCATCGCCTTGAACAACGGACCCTGCCGCACCAGCCGGTCCAGCGCGACCGCCGAAGCCTCACCCGTTTCCGCCAGATCGACATGCGGATAGGTGCGGCACGCGACCAGCGCGGACGCATGCTGCACCATCCGCTCGGTGATGTTGGCATGGAGGTCGAGGCTGACCACGATCGGCAGATCCGGTCTGAGCTTGCGGCGCAGGCGGTCCAGCAATTCCCCTTCGCCGTCCTCCAGGTGCTCGGCCACCATCGCGCCGTGGAGGTCAAGGTAAATGCCGTCGACCTTGCCCAGCGCCGCGATCCGCTCCAGCAGCTCGCCCGCGATCTGTTCATAGGCGTCGCGCTCGACCTCGGCCGATGGCGAGGCGGAGCACCACAAAGTCGGCGCGAGGTCGTGTCCCCGCCTGCGCGCTTCCGCGATGAAGCCTGCAATCGACAGGTTGATGCCGTCGAACGCGGTCAGCATCGCCTCGCCGCGAGTGAGGCCGGGCCAACCGTCCGCCATCTCGAACTCATGGAAGCCCGCCTTCACCGGCGCGAAGGTGTTGGTCTCGTGCTGGAACCCGCCGATCGCGAAACGTGCCATGAAGTCCTGCCTGCTGCCTCAGTCCTGTGTTTCGATCGGCCGGTTGGGCACACGATCGGGATTAGCGCCCGAAGCCGGGAAATGGATTGCGCAGACCGCCCCGATCCTGATTGCGGCTTCGGCGATCGCCTCTCCCACATCCGCTTTTCGCATGCGCCGCCGGAATTCGTCCACGATGATTGCCCATTCCGCGGGCGGGATCGCCACGAACGCGGCGC
>DASSBF010000131.1:0-35777 GCA_035699005.1 Dongiaceae bacterium | reverse complement strand
GGAAGGCGCCGGCAAGCTGACGCTGGCCGACCAGAACGAAGAGGGCGCCAACATCCTGACGCTGCAGACGCGCCAGCAGTTGGGCACCATCTCGCTGTCTCTGGCCAACCAGGCGCAGCAGGCCATCCTGCGGTTGTTCTAAACCGCCGGGGTCGGATAGAGTTGGGCGGCGGCGCAACCCGCCGCCGCCCGTTTCTTCCCTCACGACTCTCACCGGGATCTCGAAGGGTTTGAATTGGAAGATCGGCCGGACAAATCGGGATCGGCGTTAGGGAGAGGAAGTCCAGGTGCCGCTCAAGTTCTCGCTTCGCCCGGGAGAGAAGGTCATCGTCAACGGCGCGGTCATCGGCCGCGGCGAGGAGCCGGGAACCTTCTATCTCTACAACAAGGCGAATTTCCTGCGCGGCCGCGAGGTCATGAAGGAAGAGCAGGCGGACACCAACGAGAAGAAGCTCTATCTGGCGATCCAGTTGCTCTATCTGTTTCCGGAGGATACCGCCGAAACCTCCACGAAATTCGAGACCGTGCTCGCCCATTGCGAGGCCGACCGCCCGGACCGGGCCAAGGACCTGGAACAGGTGGCACGGTTCGTGCGTGAACGGGACTACTATCGCGCCCTGAAGCTGACCGCGAAGCTGTTCTGACGCGCGGACGGCGCATCCGGCTGGCCAGGGGCTGAAACGAGGATGGAATGAAAGCACCGAATGGCTATGCCAGCCGCCCGAGCGGGGACGATCCGCGCAGCACCGAGGCCTGGGCCCTGGGCGAGGCGTCGCGCCGGCTCGCGCTCGCTGCCAAGATGGACGACAAAGGGGAAAGCCTGCGCGAGGCGCTGCGCCTGAACCAGAGGCTGTGGTCGATCTTCCAGGCGGCCCTCAGCGAGCCTGATTGCCCGCTGCCCAAGCCCGTGCGCGACAACGTGCTCGCCCTGTCCGTCATGATCGATCGCCACGTAATGGCGCGCCTGGCCGATCTCGACGGCTCGAAGATCGGCCCGATCCTGGACATCAACCGCTCGATCGCCGAAGGCCTGGCGGCGAAGGCTGCCCAGCCCGCGGCCGGTGCGCCGGCGGCGCCGAGGCCGGCGGCTGGCGCCACGCCTGTCATGCGCGTCTCGGCATAGGACCGCGGAGGAACAGATGGCAACCGTCTCCAGCACCGGCAACGCCTCGGCCGACGCCGCCGCCGCGCAGTTCCAGCAGATCCAGCGCGACCTCAACCGGCTGCAGCAACAGCAGGCGCAGAAGGATAGCGGCAATCAGGTCCAGGAGTTCGAGAAGGACACGCGCGACGTCAAGGTCGAGAGCAGCGCCACGGCGCGCAACATCGGCGTGCTGCAGAAGAACAAGACGCGGCTCAACGTCTTCAGCTCGCTCAGCTCCGGCGACAGCGTCGATGGCTTCCAGTTCCGCGTCGCGGACAAGACCGCCACGACCTTCTCGATCCTCAACGCCAGCCAGGACGACCAGGACAAGCTGCACTTTCAGATCTATTACAAGGCGACCGGTCGCATTCTCGCCGACTCAGATCCCAAGTCGGGCGCGGCCAACACGGTGTTCCAGTCGCTGCAGGACGGCACGTTCGAGATGGAGAAGGGCGATTACATCCTGCGCGTCTCACGCACCGACAACACCGGCGCGAACCGCAACAAGGAATACAATTACGCGGTCCAGCTCACCCAGGGGGTCTACTCCCAGGACTATGACACGGTCGAGCGCGCGGTGCGCGATACGGACGATCCCTACGGCATCGGCAATGTCAGCGAGGCGACCACCAATCTCACCGCCTCCCTCGCCAGCAGCGTCAGCTTCATCCAGAGCCTGCCCAAGATCGGCACGTCCGCGACCGACAAGCTGATGGGCCTGATCATCAACTCGGTCTCCTGACGCGGACCACACTGGGTCTTGACGGCCGCAGCCGGTGTCGCGGCCGTTTTCATTGTCCGCGGCACTTGGAATGCAAGCTCGCGCGGGACCCCATCCAACTGGCGTCTTTAGGGCTTTTTAACCACGTTGGGCGCAACCATCCCCCGACCACGCCCGGAGCGCGACCTGATGTCCAGCACAGAGAGCAGTCAACCCCTGCGCATCTTCATCGGCTACGACCATCGCCAGGCGGTGGCCTATAACGTGCTGCAGTTCAGCCTCTATCGGCGTTCCTCGAAGCCGCTCGCCATCTCGCCGCTGGTGCTGCCGACGCTGCCGATAAAACGTCAGGGCCTGACGCCCTTCACGTTCAGCCGGTTCCTGGTGCCGTGGCTGTGCGGCTATCGCGGCTGGGCCCTGTTCCTCGACATCGATTTCCTGGCCCTCGCCGACATCGCCGGCCTGTTCGACCTGACCGACGAGCGCTATGCCGCGATGGTCAGCAAGAACCCGAAGAAGTTCGAGTGGGCTTCGATGATCCTGTTCAACTGCGGTCATTCCGCGAACCGAGTCCTGGAGCCGGGCTATGTCGACGACCCGAAGCGCTGCGTCAACCCCCATACCATGGATTGGCTGGCGCCCGAGCTGGTCGGCCCGGTTCCCGGCGAATGGAACCACCTGGTCGGCTATGACGCGCCGCGGCGCGACGCCAGGCTGGTGCACTACACCCAGGGCATGCCGATCTATGAGGAGACCTCGGGCAGCGAGTACCGCGAGGAATGGCTGGCCGAGCACAAGGCCGGCAACTCGACCTCGCCCTGGCAGGAACTGATGGCACGCTCCGTCCACGCCGGGCGCACCGCCGACGGTCGCGCGGTCGCCAAGCTGCACCCGCAGGCGATCGTCCAATAGCCGCATGGCATCGGAGCAAAGCGTCATGACGTTTCGCGCGCCGCCGCTTCCCACGAACGAACGGGCCGAACATACCGCGCGCCTGATCCGCGAGGGCAGCTCGGATACCGGTCGCTGGGCCAAGCTCGACAGCCTGGCGACCCAGTGGGACAGCCGCGCCGCGATGGCCGCGCGCTTCATTCCGCCCGGACAGCGGGTGCTGGACATCGGCGCCGGCGCGATGGCCCTGCGTGGCCAGCTCGCGGCCGACTGCAGTTACTTCCCCGCCGACATCGTCAGCCGCTGCGCGGGCTGCCAGGTCATCGATCTCAACAAGGGCGAATTTCCGACCGGCAACTATGACTGGATCACCTTCCTGGGCGTGCTCGAATACGTTCACGATCCGGTGCCGGTGCTGGCGCTTGCTGGCGCCACGGCGCCCAACATGATCCTTACCTATTGCACGATGAACGGCGGTGAGGAACAAGCGCGCCGCGGGATGGGCTGGGTGACGGACTTCACCGTTCGCGAGGTCGAAGGCCTGCTCGCTCGCGCGCGCTGGGGCGTGCTGGAAAGAGTCGAAGTGAAGCGCGGTCCGGGCAACATCCAATATCTGTTCGTCGCCAAGGCAGGCTGAGGGCCACCTCGCCGGCTAGAGAGCGTTGGCCATCATCAGCTTGACGTATTGGCCGAGCATTCCCTTGCGGTTTCCCTTGAAGTGGATGAAGTACTTTTGGCGCAGCTCGGCCCGGTCGTAGTTCCGGCCGGGTTCAAGGGTGAAGTTGTAGTTGGCGCAAGGCAGGAAGCCGATCTTGGTGCCGTCGAGCAGCATGGCCTCGCCAGCTCGCTCGGCAAAGGCGCGATACCCGATGACGATCGCGAGGGCGAACTGGTCGCCCCACCAGCTCTTCAGGTTCCTGGAAAACAGGCGTGACAGCCGGGCGTCCGCCGCGAGTCCTTCGTAGCAGTCGAGCACGCGGGCCATGAATGCCCGTCCGCGGCAAGCATCGGCTACCAGGATCAGCCCGCCGTTGAATGGCGCATCGGCGAATCCGGTCCGCCACGTCAGCCCCACGTCAAAGCCCGTTTGAAGCGCCTCGACCGGATCGCGATTGATGGCGACGTCTGTATCCATCAGAACACACGCGCGATCGTCCGCCATCGACCGAAGATAGGCGGCCTGCGCCCGGGTCCTCTCGAACATGGTCAGCCGTGGATCCATGGCAAAGCGCACGATCGCATCCGCCCCAACGGTGTCCGGAAAATCGGTAGCCTCGTCGGTCAGGACGACCCGCCTGGCGCGCGGCGCCCGCTGGGCCGCCGATTGGAACGACAGGCGCAAGGCGTCCTTGTAGTCAATCCGTTCGTGGATGCCGCTCGGCGCGGCAGGCAGGTCCACGTGGAAGGCAACCAGGTCGACCTTGTCCTGCGCGATTGCGCGCGGCGGCCCGAGGCTGGCGGCGCTGCGGCTAGCCGTTTGCTCGCATGCGATGACATGGCGCATGGCATTGAGGCGCTGGGTCGTCTCGTGGCCGGGCGCGGCCGTCAGCAACATCTCGATATGAGGTCCGGCGAGATCGGCGCGGCCCCGTTCCAGGTTCTGCATCGCAGCGCGCGCCGCTTCGTCAAGGTTCGGCGGGGTCGATCGATCGGCCAGCATGGCGCTTGTCCCGCTCTCAGGCGCGCAAGGCCGCGTTCGCGCGGTACTTGCTCTGCATCGGCCACTCGCCGGCATAGTCCCGCCGCTTGCGCGCGGCGACCATCACCGCGCTGCGCTCATGCAGGGCCCGGAAGCCCTGCGTTGCGGGCAGCTCCACGGCCCTGGTCTCGAGCACGGGCCCGTGGAGCGCGTAGATCGGTGCCACCAGCTCGTTGCCCGACTGCGTATAGAAGTCGTGATAGAACGTGGGGTGGAACGAATAGAAGCCGTGATTGAAGTAGTTGAGCGGGTTGACGTGGACGATGTATCCGCCGATCCGGCACAGGGAAAGGATGTTCGCAATGACTTGCGGCACGTTGAAGCAATGCTCCATGGTGCCGCCGTCATAGACGATGTCGTATTGGCTGTGGGTGGAGTCCGGCAGCGGGACGTTGAGGTCCGCGACGATCTCGAAGCCGCGTGATGCTGTGATGTCGAAGCAGTGCAGCTCCGCGCCCAGCGCGGCGAACATGCTGACCGATTCGGCAAGGCGCCGCACCTGGCCGTCGATGCGGTGCCATCTGGCGATGCCCTCGGAATCGTCGCGGAACCGGATCGTCGCCACGGCGTCCGGCCCGCACAGCTTGGCGATCTGCGGCTCGGTCAGCAGCATGTCGGGGTAGCCCAGGGACGCCACTCGGCAAGGGCGGCCGGTCCGGGCGACCAGTTTGGCGATCATTTCCAGGATCGCGGCGTTGATGGCCATCTAGGCGGCCTCTGCGATGTGTAGGGTCGCCAGATCGGCTCGACCGCGATCGAGGAGGCGCATCGTCAAGAGCCCCCTCGGGCAGCGTGGACGACCGGGTCGAAACGGCGCAGCATCGCCTTAAGCGCGGGATCCGACGGGGACCGCTGTGCGACCAGCGACCAGGAATTGTTGACCACGACGAATTCCGGTCGGCTTGCAAGCCACGCGTCGATCAGGGACCGGCAACCGGAGAAGGAGCTGTAGTCGTCGAACACGATCAATCCTGCCGGCGAGATGAGATCCGCCGTCCGCGCAAGACAGATGCGCATCGGCTCGACCCAGTCGCAATCGATGTGGAAAAGGGCGACCGGCCCCGTCGGTGCCAGAGTGTCCTTCACGTCACCCTTGACCAGCGATACGCTCCGCCGGTCGATTTCAATGCCGGATTGCGCGAGATTCGCGCGGACGAACATCTCGAGATCGCTCGCATGCGCCTGGTATTTCCGGTCCCGCATGTTGGACGGTGCCGACTTGAGGAAATACTCGTACACCTGAGCGGCCTTGTCGCCGTCTTCGGCGGTCGGTGGCGGCAGCAACGTGAATACGTCGTAGAGGTCGAGCGGTCGCGAGGGCGACTTCGCATGTGCAAGCACAATCGCCGAGCCGCCCATCGCCACCCCGACTTCGACGACCCTGCCAGGGATGCCCACCCTTTCGACATATTCCATCGATGTCGCCAACCTGTGGAGCTTCGCGTTGCCAGCGCAGAACGTGATCTGGTTCGATATAGCAAAGTCGATCGCGGCCTGACTTTCGGGTGCTAGTGCGGGCATTGCGCGTTCTGCCATCGTGATCTCCGCCATCTAGGCGGCCTCCGCGCCGAGCAAACCGTCGATCGCATGGAGAATCTTATCCATGCTTCTGCGCGCCGCCTCCCGCCGCGCGACCGCGCGGGCGAAATCGTAGTGCGCGATTTCGTCGGACGGCAGCTTCGCGATCAGCGGGAAATCCAGGCTTTCGGCGAAGTAGCTCTGACGCAGGTCGAACGGCGTACAGTAGGTGACGACCCCCAGCGACAAGCACTTCAGATGGGCGTGTACCCGGTTTCCAAAGTGGGCATCAGTCCTGCGATAGAGCTCGATGAAGTCCTGATAGCGGGCGCTGCGGAACACCTCGTATCCCTGGCGTTCTGCGAAGGCCCACAGGTCTCGCGCGTCGTAATCCTGGTGGAGCGCGAGGACGCGGCGCTCCGCCGCGAACAGCTGTGTGGCTGCGGAGAGGATCGGAAGCTGCTGCTGGAGGTGCGATCGATCGGTGATGGTAACGACCAGCCGATCATACCTGTCCTTGCGTTGGAAGCCCCGATCGAGGCCGTCGACCGGGTAGGCCACTGGGCAGGAAGTCATGAGAATGTTGCCAGCGCGCTCCGGCATCGATGTCAGGACATACCGGCGCGAGGCGTCGCATCGCACGGAGATATAAGGAAAGCGATCGAGAAGCGCCGCGAACAATCCCTTCGACGCTTGCGACAGTCCCTGGGTCATGGCCGGCACGCCATAGTGCCCCACGCCCAGGAGAATGACCGGCACCTTGATCCTGCTCAGGGCCTGCAGCGAGAACTGAGGGGTGAGTTCGAACTCGTCCTTGAGAGTATTGGCGCCGGCGGCGACCAGGAATCGCGTCTCGTTGATTTTCTCGATGTCTGCATCGCTCAAGGCCGCGCGCGACGAGAAGACGTGCCGCGGCGCCTTGCCGATCAGCTTGACGGCCGAATCGAGGATGAACCCGTCGCCGACATTGATCTTCTTCGGCAACCCCGCCGGCAGGAGATAGGGCGTGAGGGCGGAGTAGTTGGCTGGCGGGGCTGCGAATTCCAAAGGAGTCGGGTCCGGTGACTGGCCGCGCGTTCGCCCAGGACGCTACTCAAACATGGTTGATGAAACATGAAGGAGCCGCGGAAGCGCCCGCCCATTGCGGCCACGGCGCCATCCGGGCCGGACATTGGCGCGATAGGCAAATCTCACCCACCAGCCTTCGCCGACCGGCAGGCTCTGAGCGCCACACTTCACGGTGCAGCGCGCAATCGCAACTAATGCCATGGATTGGCTCGTTTATTTTCTGGATGAGGCTTGGCCCGCGGCTTGCATCGGAGGCGCCATCTGGGACTATTCCGTTCGAAAAGAGGCCTGAAATGAGCATTCTCGGCGCGATGTTTACAGCGGTCAGCGGCGTCAACGCCCAGTCGCGGGCGCTCGGACACATCTCCGACAACATCGCGAACTCGCAGACCACCGGCTTCAAGAAGGTCGACACGCGGTTCGAGACCCTGATCACGGTTTCCAACGCCAACCTGCACGCGCCGGGCGGCGTCATCGCCTCGCCCGCCTTCGCCAACAATGTCCAGGGCAACATCACCCAGACCCAGGACAACACCAACCTGGCCATCACCGGCAACGGCTTCTTCGTCGTCAGCCGCGCCAACAACCAGACCGCGACCCAGACCACCTTCGACGCGCTGCGCTACTACACGCGCGCCGGGGACTTCGAGGTCAACCGCGACGGCTACCTGGTCAACAACGGCGACTATTACCTCAACGGCTGGACCGTCGATCCGGACACCGGCGTGCCCGACACCTCGGTCGTGGCGCCGATCCACATCGAGCAGGTCATCGATGAGCCGACGCCGACCGCGCAGATCGACTTCGTCGGCAACCTCCCGGCCAACTCGGACGTCAATCCTAACCCGCCGCTCAGCCCCACCAGCGTCCAGGTGTTCGACGCCCTCGGCAACCCGCACAATGTCTCGCTGGTGTGGACCAAGCGGGCGGACAACCTGTGGAAGCTGGACATCCAGGCCGACGACAGCACGCTGGATCCGGTGGCCGGCACGATCAGCGGCGTCAACGACCAGAGCGCCACGACCACAAATCTGCAGCCCAACGTCGCCCCGGTCGCGCAGGTCAATACCGTCACGCTGCCGGCCGGCGGCGTGCCGCCCCAGCGCACGATCAATCTCACCATCGGCTCGAGCAGCGTCTCGGTGACCTCGCCGTCGACCGGCTGGACCGCCACCCAGGCAGCCTCCGCCCTGGCGGCGGCGATCAACGGCAACGCCGGCATGAGCGCAGTGGTCACCGGCACCAACGTTGTCGGCAACACCTTCGACATCGTCGCCGACGTGGCGGGCACCCCGTTCAACGTCACGATCGCCGGCAACGGCTCGGGGCAGGCGGAGAATGTCGGCATTCCGTCCGCCCTTGCGGGCGCTGGAGACTCCTCGACCATCACGATCAACGGCACGCCGATCACCGTGACTGGCCCGCTGGCCAGTGCGCAGGCAGTGCGCGACGCGCTGGTGACGGCGATCAACGCGAACGGCACCGTCAACGGTGCCGTGACGGCGGTTGCCGACCCGGCCAATGTGGATCAGCTCTTCATCCAGTCGGACACGGGGCTCGGCACCTTCACGATCGCGTTCAGCGGCAGCGCCGGCGGCACCACGCCGACCTCGGTCACCAGCGACGGCCCGACGGCGTCTGCGGTCGCCACGTCCAACGTGGCGCCGGTGGCCCAGACCGACACGCTGACCCTGGGAGGCACGGTCGGGCCTGGCGAGATCGGCGACACCTACAGCCTCACCATCAACTCGCAGTCGATCGCCTACGTGGCGGACGGAACCGAGACCAGCCTCAGCGACCTCGCCAACCGCTTCGCCGCGCAGATCAACTCCAACCCCGGCCTGGGCGTCACGGCCACGGCGGCCGGCGGAGTCATCTCCCTGAGCGCGATCAATGCCGGCGTGCCGTTCACGTCCTCGGCGGTCGCGACCAACGGCACGGTGCCCGGCTTCATCGACGTGCAGTTCGGCCAGACGCCCGACACCGCCGGCAAGCTGGTCGCCGTCTCGAATCAGTTCAACCCGTCGGGCAATGCGTCCGTCCCAGTGCTGCAGACCGACGGCCAGCCCGCCCAGATCTCGTTCCAGGTGAACTACGGACTCGGGGCCCAGACCATTGACCTGGATCTCGGCCAGTTCCAGTCGACCGGGGGCCTGACGCAGTTCGCCGGCGACAACATCGACGTGACGCGCCTCACCCAGGACGGCGTGCCGCAGGGCCTGCTGAAGGACGTGCGCATCCGGGACAACGGCGATGTCGAGCTGCAGTACGACAACGGCCGCAGCCGCATCTTCTTCCGGGTGCCGATCGCGCAGTTCAACGATCCCAACGCCCTGCAGCGCGAAGTGGCGCAGGGCTTCACCGAGACCTTCGACAGCGGTGCGGTCCGCATCGGAAATGCGGGCGACAACGGCGCCGGCACGCTGCGCGGCGCGGCGCTGGAAGGCTCCAACGTCGACATCGCCGAGGAATTCTCGAAGATGATCGTCACGCAGCGCGCCTTCTCCGCCAACACCCGCGTGATCACGACCGCCGATGAGATGATGGCCGATATCATCGCGATCAAGCGATAGCGGGCTGAGCCGGAACGGGTGACGCCATGTCCTTGGATGCAGCCCTCAACGCCGCGATCTCCGGGCTCCGGGTCAATCAGGCGAATGTGCAGTTGGTCTCGGCCAACGTGGCGCACGCCAACGACCCGGGCTATACCAAGAAGACGCTGGTCCGCGAGAGCGCCAATCTCGGCGAGGGCCAGGTCGGCGGCGTGCAGATCGCCGGCTACCAGGCCGCGGTCAGCGCCTCGCTGCGCCGGCAGTTCGAGACGCTGACCTCGACCGACGGCCTGACGAGCACGCAGCAGGATTATCTCAGCCGCATCCAGTCGCTGCTGGGCGCCAGTTCCGACACGGCCGCCCTGCCCCAGCTGCTCAGCGACTTCACTGCGGCCTGGCAGACCTTCCAGGCCCAGCCGGAAGGCGCGGCGGCCCAGCGCCAGGTGATCGCGCTCGGCGACCAGCTGGCGGCCGAAGTGCGCCGCGTCAGCACCGGGGTCGACCAGATCGACGCCGATATCCGGACCGACATCGGCAGCGCCACCAGCGACCTCAACGACAAGCTCGCCCAGGTTTTCGAGCTCAACCTGCGCATCAAGGCCTCCGACCCGAACGGCGCCGAGCGGCTGGATCTCATCGACCAGCGCGACGGGCTGGTGCGCGAAGTCGCGAAGCTGGTCGACGTGCGCTCGGTCGAGCGCGACAACGGTGCGATCGCGCTGTTCACGCCGGCCGGGCTGTCCCTGCTGGATGGCGCGCCGGCGCGCTTCGCCTTCGACGGCACGAATGTTGTGTCGGTGGATACCGGCGCCCCCGTGAACGGGCTGATGCGCGAGGGCAAGATCAAGGCGCTGCTGAACTTGCGCTACGACGGCACGTCGGCTGGCCAGCCGGCGAGCGCCGACCCTGCGAGCGAGGTGATCCGCAAGCTGCGCTCGCAGCTCGACACCATTGTCAATGCCTTCACCACCACGACCGGTTCGCCGCCGACCTTCGCGGCTGCCTACAACAATTCGAGCGGCTCGCTGCGCATCAGCGCCTCGAGCCTCACCACCGTGCAGCCTTCATCCTCGACCCCCCAGATGAGCACCGTTGCGCTGAACGGGAGCCTCGCGGAGGGCGATGTGTTCGAGATCACCATCAACGGAAAGAGCTACAGCTACACCGCGACCCAGAACGACACCAATCTCGACCAGATCGCCCAGAAGCTGACGGCTATCATCAACGCCGATTCGACGCTGCCGGTAACGGCCATCAGCGGCACCGGCGCATTGCAGCTGGTCGCGGACGACACCAACGCCCCGTTCACCGTGGTGACCTCGGTCAACGGACAGCTGCCGGAACTCTCGCAAGGCTTCTTCGCCAACGCGGACCGCTACAAATTCAGCGTCAACCGGGATCTGCTTTCCGGCGCCCAGCAGCTCAAGAAGAATTCGGCGCCCGACGTGGTCACCGCGCTCAACAGCAATGATCGCAACTTCATCGCGGTCGGCCTCAGCCTCACCAGCGTCTCCTACAAGGGGCTGATGTCCGGGATCATCGGCACGTCGAGCGCCAACGCCAAGGTGGTCGGCGACAGCGCCAAGCTGAACGGCGATTCGCTGCAGATGACCGAGCAGCGCTACCAGCAGGATACCGGCGTGAACCTGGACGAGGAGCTGGCCAACCTGCAGGTCCTGCAGAACGCCTATGCGGCGTCGGCCCGGCTGATCACCGTGATCCAGACCTTGTTCGACACCCTGCAGGCCGCCGTGACCCGGTAAGGACGAGGAAGCAACATGCCCGTCAACGGATACTCGACTTACGCCGCCTATCTCTCCAGCGTCAACGGCTTCCAACGGCTGCAGGCGTCCCTGGCGCAGCTCACCCAGCAGCTCAACACCGGCAAGAAGTCGAGCGACCTCACGACCTACGGGGTGGAGGCACAGCGCCTGGTGGATCTGCGCGCTGAGATCGCGCGCCGGCAGGGCTATATCGAGGCTATCAACAGCGCCTCGACCGACGTCAAGACCTATGACCGCGTGCTGACCAGCGTCGAGGACATCAACGCCACGATGCTGCAGGCCTTCACCGCGCCCGATACCGACCCGCCCACCAAGCAGCAGCATACGGTCACGTTCGACGGCGACCTCGGCGACAGCGGCGACATCTACAAGGTCACGGTCGATGGCGTGTTGTTCAGCTACGTCACCAACGGGACCGAAGGCAGCTTCGACGAGATCGCGGGCAACCTCGCCAACCAGATCAACAGCCACGTTCCAACGGTGCGGGCAACCGCGACGACGTCCGGCGAACGGCTGGTGATCACAGGAACTGAGCCTGGTCCGCTGTTCAACGTCACCGCCACCAACACCGATGTCGCCGGCGGCGCGACCAACGCCATCGACGCTTCCCTCACGCGCGCCGGCAAGATCTCCCCGATCGTGCAGCAGGTGAGCTCGGCGCTGACGCAGCTCACCGCGCTGCTGAACGAGCAGGTGAACGGCCGCTATCTGTTCGGCGGCATCAACGCCAACGAGCAGGCGCCGGTGGTCGATCTGACGCGGCTGCCCGACCCCAGCGGCTCCAAGAACACGGCGGCCGGCGCAACCACGACCCAGCTTGCATCCGGCACCATCCGCCAGGTGGTGCGCATCACCACCGACCAGCTCGGCCAGGGCCAGAACGAAACCATCACGGTCAACGGCACGCCGCTCGTGTTCAACGGTCCCCTGACGCAGCAGCAGCTTGCCGCGGCCATGGCCGCGGCCGTGGGCCCGCTCGCCAACGTGTCGGTCCAGGATGTCGACGCCACCGGCTTCACGATCACCGCCGACACGCCGGGCACCGGCTTCACGGTCGACATCGCGGGCAATGATCCGACGCCGTCCACGGCGGAGACCGTGCAGGTGAACGTGCCGATCGGCGCCAGCCAGACCGACCTGATCTCGCTCACAGGGCCGGTCGGCACGATCGGCGAGGTGTACAGCGTCACCATCACCGATCCGCCGGCCCATGCCTCGCCGGTCACGATCAGCTATCGCACCACCGGCGACGAACCGGACCTCGGCACGATCGTGGACAAGCTGGTCGCCAAGATCGCCAACTACCAGCCACCGTTCTCGGTCACCGCAACCAACCTCGGGAATGGGCAGCTTCAGTTGAGTTCGGCCGCCGCCTTCACGTCCCATGCGACGGTGCAGAACACCCCGACCGTCGAGACGACGCAGCGCACGGTCGTGCCGGTCGCGCAGGAGGATGAGATCGGCTTCCCCGGCCCGCTGGATGCCGGCGACCAATACACCATCTCGCTCACGACGCCGGCCGGCGGCCCGTTCACGGTCACCACCGCATCGACCGACGACGAGGCCGCCATCGCCGCCAAGTTCGTGTCCGCCATCAACGCAGCCGGCATCGGCGTGACCGCCTCGGTCCGCAACGGCAAGCTGTCGGTCAAGTCGGACACGCCCGGCACGGCCCTCAACTATTCCGCCACTTTGTCGACCGATGCGCCGCCCAACGCCTCGGCGGCGCCGACCATGGCGACGGTGGTGGCCAACATCCCGGCGGGACCCCTGTCTCAGGTCGACACGGTGCAATTGAGCGGGCCGGTCGGCCGCAAAGGCGACACCTACGAAATCACGGTCAACGGCCGCACCGTCCGCTACACCACGATTGGCAATGAAGCCGACATGGACGGGATCGCCATCAGCCTGACCGCCCTGATCAACGCGCAGGTGCCGCCCTTCCCCGCATCGGCCGTGCCGGGTCCGCCCGGCAGCGGGCAACTGATCCTGACGGCCGGCGCACCCGGCGTCGAGATGAAGACGGCTGCGAAGGTTGCGCAGCCAACCGCCGTCACCGACCCGACGCCCACGATCTACAACGTGCACCAGGAGCCGACGGATTCGGCGCTGGCCTGGCAGCGCTCCTCGATCGTGATCGCCGACAACGTGTCGGTGAAATACACGTTCAGCGCCAACGAGATCGCGTTCCAGAAGCTCACCCTCGCTTTGCGCTACGCCCAGTCGGCCGTGACCGACCCCGACAGCTACCAGCAGAAGATGGACATCGCCAAGCAGCTGGCGACCGAATCGCTGGCGGGAGTCCGCACTCTTGAAAGCGACAACACGGTGAACGACGCGCTGTTCTCCGCCACCACGCTGTCGCACCAGACCACCATCAACGCCAACGTCTCCGACAGCGACAAGATCGAGACCATCGACCCCAACGAGGTCGCCGCGAAACTCCAGGCGGTCGACCTGCAATTGCAGACCAGCTTTGGAGCCTACGCGCAGATTTCGAAGCTATCGCTGGTCAATTTCCTTGCCTGACAGGACGAGCATGGACCCCGTTCAATTCGAGCCCAAGATCAGCACCGACCTTCAGGTCAACTGGCGCCGTTCGAACACCGGCGCCGGCGCGGACATGTTCACCGACCTGCTGGCGGACCAGATGCAGCGGCGCGCCGAAGCCGACCAGCAGGACCTGGATGCGCGGCGGCGCGAAGCCTCCAGGTCGCGGCGCGAGGGGTCCGACCCGGTCAGCGGCCGCCCGCCGCGGGTTGCGGTGGCGCATCCGAAAACCTTGCGCGGCGAGGCCAAGGAGGTTGACGACGCTGCCGACCGGCGCCTGCCGGCCCGCCCCGGCGCTGCGTCCGATGACAAAGGTGCCGGCGATCAGACAACCAATGAATCGAAGGCCGATGAATCGAAGGTCGGTGGGTCGAAGGCCGGCGCGAAGGGCAAGGCGGCCAAGGCAAAGGCCAAAACGGATGCGGCGGAAGCCGCCGATCAGCCGGCTCAGCCGACGGCTGGCCAGCAGCCGGCACCCGATCCGAACGCAACCGCCGTGGTCGCCGTGCAAGCGGGCAGCCCGAAAGCCGCAGATACCGGGAAGGCGCCCGCCGGCGCCGCGCTTGCATTGCCTGGACCGGTGCCCGCTGGTCAGCCGGCCGTGCCTCCGGCGCCAGCGAAAGCGAGCGGCGCGAACAAGATGGCGGCGGGCGATGATGCCGCGAGCGGCGGCGCACCGAAACAGACGCCGATCGAGGCAGCGGCCGCCGCTGCGTTGTCGGACGCGTTGGCGGCACTGGACACCGGGGAAACGGAATCCGCAGGCGCCGGGATCCCGTCAGCCGGCGCGCTGCGGGCCTCGCCTCTGACCACCACCGCAGTGCTCGACAAGCAGCCGCTGCCGCCCGCGCTGCAGCCCACGGTTCAGCCGATGGCCGCGATCGCCGGCGCGGCACCGCCGACCAAGGCGGCGGCACGGCCGGCGAGCGATGCAAAGGCCCATGCCGGCAGCCCGGCGCATGCCGATGCCGGCGCGCCGGATCCCGACCCCAAGCCTGCAAGCGGACCGGCGGCGCAGCCCTATCCAGTGGCGCCGGCCCAGCAGCTCGCGGCACTGGAAACCGGCGCCGATGGAGATGCCCTCGATCCGGCTTTCCCGACCGACAGCTCCGCCCCCGGCTGGTCCCTTCATCTCGCCCAGGGCGCAGCCGGCAGGCGGGCAGACTTCGTCGCCCAGTTGAGGCAGCACCTGCAAAATCTGCCGGTCCAGGACCAGGTTGCCGTCCACGTCCAGCGCGCGCTGCGCGAGGGCGCCGGCAGGGTATCGATTCAGCTCTCTCCGGACGAGCTTGGCCGCATCCATGTGAAGCTGGATATCGACAAGGACAAGCGAGTCACGGCTGCGGTCACGGTGGAGCGGCCGAGCACGCTCGACCTGCTGCAGCGCGACGTCAAGGGATTGGAACGCGCTTTGCAAGACGCCGGACTGAACATGGATTCCGGTGACCTGTCGTTCAGCCTGGGCCATGGCGGCGATCACGAGTTCGCACAGGACCCGGGCCGATCGGCAGCGGCCGCCGCCGCCACCCTGGTTTCCGATGCCAGATCCGAACCGGATCGGCCGGAGAGCCACGCAGGGCAGGTCACGGATACCGCCGCGGGCGTCGTCAATCTGCAGGTCTGAGCAAGGCCGGGAGCAAGGACTATGGACATTCCCAATATCCAGCAGTTGCTGTCGCAGCAATCCGCCGCGAGCCAGTCCAGCTCGACCCCCAGCTCGAGCACGGATACAGCGATCGCCGGCCTCAACGACACCTACGACAACTTCCTGCTTCTGCTGACCAAGCAGCTGCAGAACCAGGATCCGCTCAATCCGATGGATACCGCCCAGTTCACCCAGCAGCTGGTGGGCTTCAGCCAGGTGGAGCAGCAGATCGCCACCAACAAGAGCCTGGAGAAGCTGGTCGGGATGCAGTCCGCCACCAATGCGTTCGGTGCGGTCAGCTTCCTCGGCAACGAGGTGGCGGTCGACACCGACCACGTCAGCCTCAAGGACGGCAAGGCCAAGTTCCAGTACGAGATCGACCACACCGCCAGCAAGGCGGTCCTGACCGTGGTCGATGCGAGCGGCCAGACCGTGCTGGTGCAGGAGGCGAACCGCGGGATCGGCACCTACAATGTCGATTGGAACGGCAAGGACGCGTTCGGCAACCAGCTGCCGGACGGCGACTATCGGGTCGCGATCTCCTATGCGGACGATCAGGGCCAGACCTATTCGGCGAAGGTCACGAGCTTCGGGATCGTGGATTCGACCGAACTCGCGGACGGCGAGGTCAAACTGTTCATCGGCTCGGTCGGCTTCCCGATCGACCAGGTGCGCAAGATCAGCAAGCCGCCCAGTAATGACGCGAGCAATACTTAAAAGGAGACTCAAATTCGCCGCGAATACTGGATGGGTAAAATTTTATCGAAAATCCGCACCAATCCGGATGCGCTCTTTTCGCCCGATTTAGCGATTCCTTAATTCGGAGATCATAGGCTCGGAAGACATCGGATTGACACCGAGGAAGGAGTCGATGGACGCCGAGCTCGATGGCAACAGAAGCGTGGTGGTTCTCGGTATCGACGGGCGCCGCTTGCGCCTCGAAGACTTGCCTCCTCCCGGCACCAGGCGCTGGGTGATCCGCCGCAAGGCGGAGGTGGTCGCTGGCGTGCGCGCCGGTCTGATCAGCCTCGAAGAAGCCTGCACGCGCTACACCCTTTCGGTCGAGGAATTCCTGTCCTGGCAGCGATCCATCGATCGTCACGGCATGCGCGGGCTGCGCACCACGCGCCTGCAGGACTACCGCGCGGCGGCCCGCCGCAGCGGCTCCATGCGCTCGGCGGAATAGCCGCCTCTCCTCTTCCATCGCCGCGAAAACATCGCCGCGCGGCGGCAACTTTTTCCCGGCTCTAGGCAATTTTTGCCGCGACTTAATCGCTTGTTAAGCCCTGGAGCGTAGCGTCGATCCCGCGTCGGGAGAAATCGCGCGCGAATCCAACCGATTTGCGGAAAATTTTAGGCGAACTCGCGAGATCGCCGACCGACGGATGGGCCACATGTTCGCACACCGGTGACGCTTGTGAATGGACTGATGCAAACCCTGCGCAATCTTGGGGCGACGCGCCTGGTGGCGCTGGCGGCTGTCGGCTTCGCCCTGATCGCCTTCTTCACCTTCGTCGTCACGCGTCTGGCCACGCCCGGCATGACGCTGCTCTACAGCGGCCTCGACCCCAGCGACAGCGGGCAGATCGTCCAGCGGCTGGATGCGCAGCGCGTCTCCTACGAGTTGCGCGGCGACGGCTCGCAGATCTACGTGCCGCAGGACCAGGTCGCGAAGCTGCGGCTGTCGCTGGCGTCGGAAGGCATCCCGGCCGGCGGCTCGATCGGCTACGAGATCTTCGACCGAGCCGATGCGCTCGGCACCACCAACTTCGTGCAGCAGATCAACCAGATCCGCGCCCTCGAGGGCGAGCTGGCGCGCACCATCCGTTCCATCCACCAGGTGCGGTCGGCGCGCGTGCATCTGGTGATGCCGAAGCGCGAGCTGTTCTCCCGCGACCGCGCCGAGCCGACCGCCTCGGTCCTGCTGGCGCTGCAGGGCAGCCTGGACAAGGGCCAGGTCTCCGCCATCCAGCACCTGATCGCGTCGGCCGTGCCGGGCATGAAGGCCAACAATGTCTCGGTGATCGACAGCAACGGCGATCTGCTGGCGCGCGGCGCCGATGACGGCCAGCTCGACACCGCCAACGCCCAGGACATGCGCCGCTCCTACGAGGCGCGCCTCAGCCAGGCCATCGAGCAACTGCTGGGGCAGACGCTGGGCGCCGGCAAGGTGCGCGCCGAAGTGACCGCCAACCTCGATTTCAACCAGGTCACCACCAACAAGGAAGACTTCAACCCGGATGGGCAAGTCGTGCGTTCCACCAATTCGGTGGAGGAGACCGGCAATTCCCAGGAGCGCCAGAACGCCAACAATGTCAGCGTGGCCAACAACACGCCCAATCCGCCAGGCCAGGAATCGGGCAACGGCACCGGGTCGACCGAGCAGAACTCGCGCACCGAGGAGACGGTCAACTACGAGATCTCCAAGACCGTGCAGACCGAGGTGAAGGCGAGCGGCAATGTGAAGCGCATCTCGGCCGCGGTCTTGGTCGACGGCACCTACGACACGGCCCCCGACGGAACCAAGACCTACAAGCCGCGCAGCGCCGATGAGCTGGCGCAGATCGACTCCCTGGTGAAGTCCGCGATCGGCTACGATCAGACGCGCGGCGATGTCGTGCAGGTCGTGAACATGAAGTTCGCCGAGCCCGAGATCGTCGACGACAGCGGCACCATGCTGCTGGGTCTCGACAAGACCGACCTGATGCGCCTTGCCGAACTGCTCGTTCTGGCGATTGTCGCAACGCTCGTCCTGCTGCTGGTCGTGCGCCCATTGCTGACGCGCCTGCTGGCGATGCCGAGCATCGCGCCCGCCAACGTCGCGCTGGCCGGTCCGGGCGACCAGCTCGCGCTCCCGCCGGGCGCGGCCGCGGCGCTGGCGATCCCCGGGCCCGCGCCCACGGCCTTGCCCGGCATGCCATCCTCCAGCGACGCGGAGACGATCGCCGCCGAGATCGACCAGATGATCGACCTCAACCAGGTGGAGGGGCGCGTGCGCGCCTCTTCCGTCCGCAAGATTTCCGACCTGGTCGACCAGCACCCGGAGCAGGCGGTGAACCTGATCCGCCAATGGGTCTACCAGGAACAGTGACAGGCATCAGGCAGGATCGAACAAGACCATGATGCGCGCCAAGGACGACTACCGCTCTCTCAACGGCCTGCAGAAGGCGGCGCTGCTGGTGATGTCGGTCGGCGAGGACACCGCCGCAAAGATATTCCAGCTCATGCATGACGACGAGATCCGCGAAATCTCCCAGACCATGGCCAATCTCGGCACCGTCAACGCAACGGTGATCGAGCGGCTGTTCGTGGAGTTCGCCGACCAGATCTCCTCGACCGGCACCATGACCGGCACCTACGAATCGACCGAGCGGCTGCTCATGAAGGTGCTCGACAAGGGCAAGGTCGACACCATCATGGAGGAGATCCGCGGCCCCGCCGGCCGCACCATGTGGGACAAGCTCGGCAACGTCCATGAGTCCGTTCTCGCAAACTTCCTGAAGAACGAGTACCCCCAGACCGTGGCCGTCGTGCTGTCCAAGGTGAAGCCGGACCACGGCGCGCGCGTGCTCTCGATGCTGCCCGAAGCGTTCGCGATGGAAGTCATCATGCGCATGCTGCGCATGGAATCGGTGCAGAAGGACATCCTGGACGACGTCGAGCGCGTGCTGCGCAACGAGTTCATGAGCAACCTTGCGCGCACCTCGCGCCGCGACGCCCACGAGATGATCGCGGAGATATTCAACAACCTGGACCGTGCGTCGGAGTCCCGCTTCCTTACCGCCCTCGAGGAGCGCAACCGCGATTCCGCCGAGAAGGTGCGCTCCCTCATGTTCACCTTCGAGGACCTGGGCAAGCTCGACCCCGGCGGCGTGCAGACGCTGCTGCGCAACATCGAGAAGGACAAGCTGCCGCTCGCGCTCAAGGGCGCCTCCGAAGCCTTGCGCGACCTGTTCCTGTCCAACATGTCGGAACGCGCGTCGAAGATGCTCAAGGAGGACATGGCCGCCATGGGCCCGGTGCGGCTGCGCGATGTCGAGGAAGCCCAGTTGGCGATGGTGACCGTCGCCAAGGATCTGGCCGGCAAGGGCGAGATCATGCTGAGCGACAAGAAGGGCGAAGACGAGCTGATCTATTAGGAATCTGGCGCGAGAGATGGCAGTGGTCCGCAAATTCCTCTTCGACAACGATTTCGGCGAAGCGCCACAGAGTGCTGTTGGCGGCACGCGCGCCAAGGCTGCGCCCGGCGGATCCCCCGGCACGCCCGCGGTCCAGCCGCCGCCGATGTTCACCGAAGCCGAAATGCGGGGCGCCTCCGATGTCGCGCGCCGCCAGGGCGAGGAAGCCGGCGCCGCGCGCGGCCGCAACGAGGCGGTCGCGGCCTTCGACAAGCAGGTCGCCGCCGCCCTCGCCACCATCGCGCAGCAGACCGCGGCGATCGCCAAGGGCGTCGCCGCCGAATCGGCGGCGGCGGGCAAGTCGGTGGACCTGGCGCTCGCGATCGTGAAAAAGCTGCACCCGGCGCTGGTCGAACGGCAGGGCCTGGCGGAGATCGAGGCGATCCTCGGCCAGTGCCTCGAATCGCTGAAGCAGGAGCCGCGCCTGGTCGCGTACGTGCACAGCGCCCGGCTCGATGCGCTGCAGGAGCGGCTGGAACAGTTGTCGGCATCCAAGGGCTTCGAAGGCCGCGTGGTGCTGATCGGCGACGATGAGATGGGCCAGAGCGATTGCCGCGTCGAATGGGCCGACGGCGGCGTCGAGCGCGAGGCCGGCCGGGTCTGGCGGACGATCGAGGAATCCCTGACACGATACGTCGCGGTCGAAGACCGCGACCCGAAGTGACCGAAAGGAGAGAGTGATGGGCGACGAGGAGAATCTGGAACTCACCGAGTTCCAAGGCGCGGAGGGCCAGCCGCCCGATCCAAATGCGGACGCGTCCCGTCCCGGCAATGCCAAGGATCTGGACGCCGTCTACGACATCCCCGTGCAGGTGTCGGCCGTCCTCGGCCGCACCTCGATGCAGGTCAGCCAGCTCCTGAAGCTCGGCCGCGGCGCGGTGGTGGAACTCGACCGCAAGGTCGGCGAGGCGGTCGACATCTATGTCAACAACCGGCTGGTCGCCCGCGGCGAGGTGGTGGTGGTCGAGGACCGCCTCGGCGTCACCATGACCGAGATCATCAAGGCAGACCGGGCCTAACAGAGAGCGCGCCGGAGCCGGCGCGAGGCAGGACAGAGATGGCCGATACCACGCCGAACGATCTGCGACCGATGAACGAGGCGCCGCTGCGCTTCGAGCCGCCGGCGCGCAGGATGGACCTCGCCACCCTGTTCGGCCTGATCGCCGCGCTGGCGCTGATCGGGACCGCCATCGTCCTCAACGGCTCGCCCCTCGCCTTCATCGACATCCCCGCGACCCTGATGGTCGTGCTGGGAACGCTGGCGGTGACCGCGATTTCCTATACCGCTGACGAGCTGCGGGAAGCGCAGCCCTCCTTCCGCCAGGCCTTGTTCCGCACCGAGATCGACCCGCGCATCGCGGCGCGCCGCGTGCTGACGCTGGCCGACAAGGCGCGCAAGCGCGGCATGCTGTCCCTGCAGGGCGATCTCTACGGCCTGCGCGACGCGCCGTTCCTGCAGCGCTCGCTCGGCATGCTGGTGGACGGCCTGCAGGTCGACGAGATCGAGCGCAACATGACGCTGGAGGCGCACGCCCTCGCCCAGGGGCGCCATCGCGCCGCCGCCATCCTGCGCCGCGCGGCCGAAGTCTCGCCCGCCATGGGCCTGATCGGAACGCTGGTCGGCCTGGTGCAGATGCTGGGCAACCTGGATTCACCGGAGCGCATCGGCCCGGCCATGAGCGTCGCGCTCTTGACCACGCTCTATGGCGCGTTGCTCGCCAACGTCGTGTTCCTGCCGCTCGCCAGCAAGCTGGAGCGCAACGCGACCGTCGAGCAGCTGGTCAGCCAGGTCTACACCATGGGAGTCGCATCCATGGGCCGCCAGGAGAACCCGCGGCGGCTGGAGATGCTGCTGAACACCGTGCTGCCCGCCGGGCAGCAGATCCGCTACTTCGATTGACCTTGAGCGCGGTCACGGCCGCAGGAGCACCAGGAGCACGTCATGCGTCTACTCATCGTTGGATCCCTTGATGGCCACATCACCGCGGCCGGCAAGATCGCCCTCAGCCGCGGCGCCAAGGTGGCCCACGTCGACGATGTCGACCAGGCCATGCACGCGCTGCGCAACGGCCAGGGCGCCGACCTCATCATGTTCGACGTCGCGCTCGACACCCAGCGCATGATCGACAGCCTGCGCACCGAGCGGATCAACATCCCCGTGGTCGCCTGCGGCATCGGCACCAGCGCCGAGACCGCCGTGAAGGCGATCAAGGCCGGCGCCAAGGAATACGTGCCCCTGCCGCCGGATGCCGAGCTGATCGCCGCCGTGCTGGCCGCGGTCGCCGAAGAAAGCTCCGCGCTCATCTACAGGGATCCGGCCATGAAGGCGGTGCTGAAGCTCGCCGACCAGGTCGCACCGTCCGATGCCAGCATCCTCCTCACCGGCGAATCCGGCACGGGCAAGGAAGTGATGGCGCGCTATATCCACGCCCATTCCAGGCGTGGCGGCAAACCCTTCATTTCCGTCAATTGCGCGGCAATCCCGGAGAACCTGCTGGAATCCGAGCTGTTCGGCCATGAGAAGGGCGCCTTCACCGGCGCCATCGCGCGCCGCATCGGAAAGTTCGAGGAGGCCAATGGCGGCACCCTGCTGCTGGACGAGATCAGCGAGATGCATCCGCGCCTGCAGGCCAAGCTGCTGCGCGCGGTCCAGGAGCGCGTGATCGACCGCGTCGGCGGCGCCCAGCCGGTCAAGATCGACATCCGGCTGCTCGCCACCTCCAACCGCGACCTCCAGGAAGAGGTGCACAAGGGCAACTTCCGCGACGATCTCTATTTCCGCCTCAACGTGATGGCGCTGGAACTGCCGGCCCTGCGGCACCGCCCGGCCGACATCCCGGTGCTGGCCGAGCATTTCGCCAGGAAATACGCCGACGCCAACGGCGTGCGCATCACCGGCATCGCGCCGGAGGTCATGGACACGCTGCGCGCCCATGAATGGCGCGGCAACGTGCGCGAGCTGGAGAACACCATGCATCGCGCCGTCCTGCTGGCGCAGAATTCCGCGATCGGCCCGGAAGCCATCATGCTGACCGGCGGTCGCGGCATACCGGTCGCAGCCCTCCAGCCGCAGGCGGCCGCGACGGCCACCTCGGCAGCCGCCAAGAGCGCGAACGGCGTCACCAGCGCGCTGGTCGGGCGGACGGTGGCGGCGGTCGAGCGCGACCTCATCATCGACACGCTGCAGCACTGCCTCGGCAACCGGACCCACGCCGCGAACATCCTCGGCATATCGATCCGAACCCTGCGCAACAAGCTGAAGCAGTACAACGAGGAAGGCGTGCCGGTCCCCGGCGCGCACAGCGAGAGCGACCACTTCTCGGCCGCTTGACGAATCGGCGAAGCCACCAGGGATCGGATCAGATGGCGGATACCGGCAACAGCAACGCCAACGCGACGGGCGCCCCGGCCTGGGTTGGGCAGATCGCCAAGACCCTGCGCCGCGGCGAGATCCTGCTCGCTGGCGGCCTGGTCTTCATCCTCACCGTCCTCATCCTGCCGATGCCGGCGTGGCTGCTGGACATCAGCCTCGCCACCTCGATCACGATCTCGGTGCTGATCCTGATGGTCGTGCTGTTCATCCAGAAGCCGCTGGATTTCAGCACCTTCCCGACCGTCCTCCTGATCGTCACCATGACAAGGCTGTCGCTCAACCTGGCCTCGACGCGCCTCATCCTGACCCACGGCCACGAGGGCACCGATGCCGCCGGCCACGTCATCCAGGCGTTCGGCGGCTTCATCATGGGCGGCAACTACGTTATCGGCCTGATCGTGTTCGCGATCCTGGTGCTGGTGAACTTCGTCGTCATCACCAAGGGTTCCGGCCGCATCGCCGAAGTGTCAGCGCGCTTCAGCCTGGATGCCATGCCCGGCAAGCAGATGGCGATCGACGCCGACCTGTCCGCCGGCCTGATCGACGAGAAGGACGCGCGCGCCCGCCGCAAGGGGCTGGAAGACGAGAGCAACTTCTTCGGCTCGATGGACGGCGCGGCCAAGTTCGTGCGCGGCGATGCCATCGCCGGCCTCGTCATCACCTTCATCAACATCGTCGGCGGCATCATCATCGGCGTCGCGCAGCAGAACCTTTCGATGGGCGACGCCGCGAAATCCTATACGCTGCTCACGGTCGGCGACGGCCTCGTCACGCAGATCCCCGCTCTCATCGTCTCGACCGCGGCCGGCATGCTGGTCACCAAGGCTGGCGTCGACGGCTCGACCGACAAGGCCTTGTTCTCGCAATTGTCCGGCTATCCCGCCGCGCTCGGCATGGCCTCGTTCCTGATGGCGATGATGGCGGTGCTGCCAGGCATCCCGGCCCTGCCCTTCCTCCTGCTCGCCGGCATTGCCGGCGGCGGCGCCTTTCTGATCACGCGCCGGCACCGCCGGGCCGCTGCACAAGTCGTGACTGCGCAGGCTCAGCAGATCGCGGCTGCGCCGGTGATGGAGGAGCCGATCTCCACCGCGCTCTCCATCGATGCGGTGCGCATCGAGCTGGGCTATGGCCTGCTCGGCCTCATCAACGCCGAGCAGGGCCATCGCCTCACCGACCAGATCAAGGCGCTGCGCCGGCAGCTGGCGGGCGAGATGGGCTTCATCCTGCCGGCCGTCCGCATCCAGGACAACCTCCAGATCAATGCCAATTCCTACGTCGTACGGGTGAAGGAGATCGAGGCCGGACGCGGCGACCTGCGGCCCAACATGCTGCTGGTCATGGACCCGCGCGGCGACAAGATCAACCTTGCGGGCGAGGAGACGGTCGAGCCGACGTTCGGCCTGCCCGCGATGTGGGTCGATCCGACCCTGCGCGAGGAGGCGCTGTTCCGCGGCTACACCGTGGTCGATCCCTCGACCGTCATCACCACGCACCTGACCGAGCTCATCAAGGACAATATGGCGGAGCTGCTCTCGCATGCCGAGACGCAGAAGCTGCTCGACGAATTGCCGAAGGAGCATCAGAAGCTGGTGGCGGACCTCATTCCCGGCCAGATCTCGGTCAGCGGCGTGCAGCGCGTGCTCCAGGCTTTGCTCGGCGAGCGGGTCTCGATCCGCGACCTGCCGAACGTGCTGGAGGGCATCGCGGAGGCATGCGGCTATTCGCGCAACATCACCTCGATCACCGAGCACGTGCGTGCGCGCCTCGCCCGCCAGATCAGCGACGCCTCCGCCGACCAGACCGGAATCATCCCGATCCTCACCCTGTCGCCGGAATGGGAGCAGGCCTTCACCGAGGCGCTGCACGGCGATGGCGAGGAGAAGCAGCTGGTGATGGCGCCGACCACATTGCAGCAGTTCATCCAGCTCGTGCGCCAGGCGTTCGAGCGCCACACCATCATGGGCGAGAGCCCGGTCCTACTGACCAGTCCCGCGATCCGGCCCTATGTGCGCTCGATCATCGAGCGGTTCCGGCCCATCACCACCGTGATGTCCCAGAACGAGATCCACGCGCGCGCCCGCATCCGCACGCTGGGACAGATCTAAAGGCGGCTCATGCGTCTTCGGACCTTCACCGCTCCATCGATCGGCGAGGCGATGCGCCAGGTGCGCACCGTGTTCGGCGAGGATGCCGTGATCCTGTCGACCGAGCAGAACGGCAAGTCCGTCAAGCTCACCGCGGCGATCGAACCTTCTGCCGCGCGGACCGGAACCGCGACGCCGGCCGCTGTGCCGGCAGGCAGCGAGGACATCGAGGGCGCGCTGCGCTACCACGGCGTGCCCAAGGCCCTGGCCGATCGGCTGCTGGCAACCGCCGGCGATCTGCAGGGCGGCGGTCCGCAGCAAGCGCTCGGCGCGGCGCTGCGGGCGCGTTTCGGCTTCCGCCCCCTGGCCGAGCGCAAGCCCGACAAGCCGATCCTGCTGGCCGGCCTGCCGGGTGCCGGCAAGTCGGCGACGCTCGCCAAGCTGGCTGCGTGCGCCAAGGTCAATGGCTGGGCGGCGACCGCGATCACCTGCGACCTGGCGAAAGCGGGTGCGATCGAGCAGCTCGCGACCTACGCCAAGGCGCTCGAGATTCCCGCCTATCGCGCCAAGGATGCCGCAACCTTGAGGCGTGCCGTCGCGAAAGCCGATGCGGATGGATCGATCCTGATCGACACCCTGGGCACCAACCCGCTGAAGGCGGGCGATCTCGCGCAGCTCCGCGAGCTGGCCGAGGCGGCGGGCGCCGAAATCGTCCTGGTCATGGCCGCCGGCGGCGATCCGGTCGAGAGCGCCGAGTTGGCAGCCGCCTATGCCGAAGCCGGCGCGGCACGACTCGTTGCCACCAAGATCGACGTCGCGCGGCGCTATGGCGGCATCCTGTCCGCGGCCGAGGCCGGGCGACTCGCCTTTGCGGGGGTCGGCAGCTCCCCGGAGATCGCGTCGGGCCTTGCAGCCTTGCGTGCAGATCAGCTCTGCCGTCTTATTCTACCAACGGCGTGCGTCGAGTCGCGACTCCCCGCCGCATCGCCAGACATCAAGGCGCTCTCCGGTACCCCATGATGATTCAGCAAACCAGCCGCACTGCCCCGACGGCCGCCTTCGCGCCGATCGCCAACGCAATCGCGGTGGCCTCGGGCAAAGGCGGAGTCGGCAAGACCTGGCTGTCCGTGACGCTGGCTCATGCCCTCGCCAACCTCGGCCGCCGTACGGTCCTGATCGACGGCGATCTTGGCCTCGCCAACGTCGACATCCAGCTTGGCCTGTCGCCGGACATCGACCTCGCCGACGTGCTGGACAACAACGTGCCGCTCGTCCAGGCGGCGCAGCGCCACGCGGCGACCGGCCTCGACATCGTCGCCGGCCGTTCCGGCGTGGCGAGCCTCTCCAGCCTGTCGTCGGCGCGCCTGGGCGCCTTCGGCCGCGGCATCGCCGAGCTCAGCGGACGCTACGACCGCGTTCTCATCGATCTCGGCGCTGGCGTCGAACGTCCCGTGCGCCATCTCGCGGCACTGGCACAGCGCACCCTCATCGTCACCAATGACGAGCCTACGTCCCTCACCGACGCCTATGCGCTGATCAAGCTGCTGATGCAGGACGGCGCCAAGACCAAGGTCGCGGTGGTGGTGAACCTCGCCGCCAGCAAGGCGGAGGGCGAACGCACCTACAAGACGCTGGCGAAAGCCTGCGACACGTTCCTGAAGATGACGCCGCCTCTCATCGGCGTGGTGCGGCGCGATGCCAAGGTGCGCGATGCCATCCGTGCCCAGACGCCGCTGCTGACGCGCCACCCCGGCAGCGAGGCCGCGCGCGACGTCGAAGCGATTGCGCAACAATTGGCCCAGGCCTCATAGCGGGATCCGGGCGATGGATCGGCCATGAGCGAATTCTCCATCAACCTGCCGCCCAGGCTGCCCAATGCCGGGCCCGCGCCGAACATCCTGACCGCGGTCATTCCCGATCCGCCCCGCCAACTGCTCCAGCTCGACAGCGGCACCATCATCAAGGGCCTGGTGCAGGGACGTGATGCCGACGGCTTGCTGGTGATCGTGACCGACAAGGGTGCGCTCAAGCTCTCCACGCCCGCCAACATTCCAACCGGCAGCCAGGTAACGCTCGAGGTCCGCAATGCCGGCGACCGCCTGCAGGTGCTGGTCCTGTCGGTCGACGGCCAGCCGGCGAGCAGTGCCGGCGGCCAAGGCCCGCGCACCGGCGCCGTGCCGCCGGCCGCGAATGCGGGCAGCCAGCCTCCGGCACCGCCACCACCCGCCGGGGCCGCGCAGCCCGCGCCGATCACGATCGTCGGCAGCCAGTTGCAAGGCACGATCGTGCAGGCGGCCCCCGATACGCTCAGCCAGCTCATCCGCTCGCTGCTGCCAAGTCCGCCTGCCGCTGCGGCGGCCGGCGCCTTGCCGGCAGCGCCCGCCAGCACGCAACCCGCGCTTCCCGCCGTTGGCACGGCGCCATCGACGTTGCCGGCGAACCAGCCTGCCGCCGCTGCCGGCAAGCCCGCGACCGCCGCGGGCCCGAACCCGGTCACGAGCCCGCCGAGCAATGGAGCTGCGGGTACGCTGCCGAATTCCCTGGTCAGTTCGTTGCAAGCCGAAGTACGCGCCAAGATCGAGGCGCTGTTCTTCCCGGCGGCGCCGGCGAAGGGCGGCTTGACGCCCGCGCCGCAATTCCAGGCGGGCGCGACATTGCTCTCCGGTGCTGCGGGAAACGCCTTAGGATCGGCCACGCAGATTGTCCAGGGATTCAAGCTGCCAATTCCCTTGGTCACCGGCTCCGAGGTGCGCCTGCGGCTGATCGCGATCGCGCCGGAGCCGGGCCTGGCCTTGGCGATTCCGGCCTCCACCGCCGGCGTCCCGCATGTGATGGCAGGCCGGATCATCGGCTACACCCCCGCGGGAAATGCGGTGCTGCATTCTCCGCTTGGCGCCATCATACTGCAGGGGGCGCTGTCGCTGCCCCTCGGCACCGAGCTCGCGGCCGCGATCGAGCCTGTTCTGCCGATGCCCGCCGCGCTGTTTTCGACGAGCCCGCTGTCCCTGCCGCAACTGCTGTTGTCGGTCGCGCGCGGCTGGCCCAGCCTCGCCGATGTCCTTGGCGTGCTGCGGCAGGGCGCGGGCGATACCGATGCGCTCGCCGCCCTGTCTCATCTGCCGCAGGCGGGCCCAAAACTGGCTGCGGGTCTGGTCGCCGCCATGCAGGCGATCCGCGCCGGCAACGCCGACGCGCTGCTGGGCGCGCTGGTCGCGGGACGCTCGGGCGACAATTCGCGTGACGACGCGGCACGCAAGGTACGGCAGGAATTCACCCAGCTCGCGACCTTCGCGCAGGAGAGGCCGGGCATCGACTGGCGCTGCTGCTTCATTCCGGTGCTGGACGACGGCACGATCCGGCAGATCAACCTGTTCTACCGCCGTGACCGGCGCAAGGATCGCAAGGATGCCAAGGACGACCGGGCCGGCACACGCTTCATCGTGGAGGTCGACATGTCGCGGATGGGGCCGTTCCAGTTCGACGGCCTGGTGCGCGAGAAGCAGTTCGACCTGATGGTGCGCAGCAGGATCGCCTTGCCGCCCAAGGCAAGACTGGACATGACAGAGCTGTTCCAGGAGGCACTCGCGCTCGGCGACTATCGCGGCGGCATCGTGTTCCAGAAGGTCAAGGAATTCCCGGTATCGCCACTCGAGGAGATCGAGAAATCGGCGACCCGGGTTTCTGCCTAGCAGCCGCGTCACGGGTTCATTGCATCCCGGACCTGCGCTGCGGCATTCTCGCAGGCCATGATCGCTCTGTTCACGGATTTCGGCCTGCACGGCCCCTACACGGGCCAGGTGAAAGCGGTGCTCCATCGCGAAGCGCCGGGCGTTCCCGTCATCGACCTGTTCGCCGATGCGCCATTCGCCGATCCGAAGCCGTCCGCCTATCTGCTCGCCGCCTATGCCGAATGGTTTCCGGCCGGAACCGTGTTCCTGTGCGTGATCGACCCGGGTGTCGGCGGAGCGCGGCCGGCGATCGTGGTCGAGGCCGACGGACGCTGGTTCGTCGGCCCGGGCAACGGACTGTTCGAGCTCGTCCAGCGCCGCGCGCGCCAGGCGTCCTGCTGGGACATCGCATGGCGGCCCTCCCACCTCTCCGCCAGCTTCCATGGCCGCGATCTGTTCGCGCCGGTCGCCGCGATGCTCGCACGCGGCGAGCCACCGCCCGGCCGCCCGCGCAGCGACGGCGCGGATCGCCGCCTGGACTGGCCCGACGACCTGGGCGAGGTCGTCTATGTGGACCACTACGGCAACGCGATGACTGGCTTTCGCGCCGCAATTCTGCCGCCGGATGCGCGGCTCGCGGTGGCCGGCCGCGCGCTGGAGCGGGCTCGCACCTTCAGCGATCTGCCGCCCGGCGCGGCCTTCTGGTACGGGAATTCCAACGGCCTGGCCGAGATCGCCGTGAATCAGGGACGCGCCGACCGCGCTCTCGACCTTGCAATCGGCACGCCGGTCGGCCTCATATCCTGAAAAGCGTCCGTGCAACGGTGCGGCGTGCCATGAACACACGCACTCCGCACGCGAGCGACGGTCACGAATCCTGGACACTGGATTCGCCCACGCGGCCGCAGTCATATTGACTTCGCCGGACTCAGGTGGAATATACGTTCTAAGGCTCAAAAAAATCGGCGCAAAACATTCCGCGCCAGTGGGAGAACAGGTGGATCGTCTGGGAGCGCGGCGATAGCCTTCGTCTACGCACCACAACGCGACTGGATTGCCGGGTGACGGACGCGCTCCGTCCCCGCACACATGGCGCGCGGAATGCTCGCGCGCGAACGGGTCGGCCATCGCGGTGATGGCCGCGCGCTTGCGACAGGAGGACAACAGGTGAAGACAGGAATCCTTCGGACGGCTCTGCTTGCGGCGGCATTCGCCTTGCCGCTCGCCGGCCAAGCCACCACCGCCAAAGCGGATGGCGAGCGATTCGTGTTCGTCAGCCACGCGCCGGATTCGGATTCGTGGTGGAACACGATCAAGAACGCGCTCAAGAACGCCGAGCACGATCTCGGCGTCAAGGTCGAGTACCGCAACCCGTCGACCGGCGACATCGCCGACATGGCGCGCATCATCGAGCAGGCGACCGCGTCCAACCCGACCGGGATCATCAGCACGATCGCCGACTACGACGTGCTCGAGGGGCCGCTCAAGGCGGCGATCGCCAAAGGCATTCCGGTCATCACCGTCAATTCCGGCACCGCCGAGCAATCGAAGAAGATCGGCGCGCTGATGCATATCGGCCAGCCGGAATACGATGCCGGCAAGGGCGCCGGCGAGCGTGCGAAGGCCGCGGGCGTGACGCATTTCCTGTGCGTCAACCACTACATCACCAACACGGCCTCGGTCGAACGCTGCCAGGGCTATGCCGACGCGCTCGGCGTCAAGCTCGGCGATCAGATGCTGGATTCCGGCATCGACCCGACCCAGGTCTACAACCGCGTGAAGGCCTACCTCACAGCCCACCCTGATACCGACGGAATCCTGACGCTCGGCCCGAATTCGGCCGATCCGGTCATCAAGCTGCTGCGCGACACCTCATCCGCCAGCAAATACAAGAGCTTCATCAGCTTCGACCTCGACAGCGACATCGCGACGGCGATCAAGGACGGCATCATGGAATCCGCGATCGACCAGCAGCCCTATCTCCAGGGCTACCTGCCGGTGGTGTTGCTCACCGAATACGCCCGCTATGGCGTGATGCCGGCAAACAACATCAACACCGGCCCGGGCTTCATCACCAAGGCGAACATCGCCCTGGTCGAGAAGCTGGCCGGGGAGTATCGCTGACGCGTCGGTCGCCGGCGGGGCAGATCCCGCCGGCGGCCCGGCCGGCTGCAACAGCGCCGCAATCGGCGCGCGTCGTACCACGCAATGGTCGGAAGGACGATGGCTGAGCAGCCCGCACCCACCACCGCCCAGCGGGCCGCCGTCACTGTCGGCGACGAGCGCCTTGCACGGCAATCCGCCGTCCGGCGCATGATGGCACGGCCGGCGCTCGGCGCCTTCGCTGGGGTTGTGCTGGTCTTCGTCTTTTTCGGGATCACCGCCGGCGACACCGGGATGTTCGCCGCGGACGGCGCGCTGAGCTGGGCGACAGTCAGCGCCCAGCTGATCATCGTCGGGACCGGCGCCGCGCTCCTGATGATCGGCGGCGAGTTCGATCTGTCCGTCGGTTCGATGATCGGCTTTGCGGGCATGATGATCGCGCTGCCGACGGTCTATTTCCACTGGCCGGTCACGCTGAGCGTCCTGTTCGCGTTCGGCGGTGCGCTCGGGATCGGCTTCCTCAACGGACTCATAACGGTGCGGACCGGCCTGCCGTCGTTCATCGTCACACTGGCATCGCTCTATATCCTGCGCGGCCTCACCATCGCGCTGTCGATCCTGTTCTCCAACCGCACCATCGTCTCCGGCGTCAAGGAAGTGGCCGGCGACAGTTTCGTCGTCTGGCTGTTCGCCGGCACTGTCGCAAAGGGCTTCTTCGTCTGGCTGGCCGACCACGATCTGATCGCGCGACTGCCGAACGGCGACCCGATCGTCAAGGGCATCCCGATGGTGATTGTCTGGGCGCTGGCGCTGGCCATCGTCGCCCATATCGTCCTCACCAGGACCACCCTCGGCAACTGGATCTTCGGCTCCGGCGGCGATGCCAATGCCGCCCGCAACGTCGGCGTTCCGGTCAATCGGGTGAAGATCGTGCTGTTCATGTTCACCGCCTTCTGCGCGACGGTCTATGCCGCCTGCCAGGTGTTCGAGTTCGGCTCGGCCGCCTCCGACCGCGGCCTCCTGAAAGAGTTCGAGGCGATCATCGCCGCGGTCATCGGCGGCTGTCTCCTGACCGGTGGTTACGGCTCGATCGTCGGCGCCTGCTTCGGCGCGCTGATCTTCGGCGTCGTGCAGCAGGGCATCCTGTTCACCGGCGTGCCAAACGACTGGTTCCGCGTCTTCCTCGGGGCCATGCTGCTGATCGCCGTCCTCTTCAACAACATGATCCGCAGGCGGGTCACGGCGGAACGATGAGCGGCGCGACGATCATCGAGAGCGGTTCGCTCACTCCCCATCCCGCTCCGGATCGGCCGCTGATCGAGGTCCGCGAGCTTGTCAAGCATTTCGGGCCGGTGATCGCGCTGGCGGGCGTGTCCCTGACCCTCAACGCCGGCGAGGTGCATTGCCTGCTCGGCGACAATGGCGCCGGCAAGTCGACCCTGATCAAGACCCTGTCCGGCGTGTTCCGACCGACCAGCGGCGATTTCGTGGTCGACGGCGAGCCGGTGGCCTTCGCCAGCCCGCGCGACGCGCTCGATCTCGGCATCGCCACGGTCTACCAGGATCTGGCGACGATTCCCCTGCTCTCGATCACCCGCAACTTCTTCCTCGGGCGGGAGCCGGTGAAGCGGCGCCTGGGTCCCTTCTCCTTCATCGACATGAATCATGCCGACCGCGTCGCGCGCGAGGAGATGCGCAACATCGGCATCAACGTCCGCGACCCGCAGCAGCATGTCGGCACCCTGTCCGGCGGCGAGCGCCAGTGCGTCGCGATCGCCCGCGCCGTCCATTTCGGCGCCAAGGTGCTGATCCTGGACGAGCCGACCTCGGCGCTCGGTGTCGCGCAGACCGCGATGGTGCTGAAGTTCGTGCGCCAGCTCCGCCAGAAGGGCCTCGGCATCATCTTCATCACCCACAATGTGCGCCATGCCCATGCCGTGGGCGACCGCTTCACGGTGCTCAACCGCGGCCGGACCCTCGGCACCTACCGCAAGGCCGAGATCACGCTGGAGCGCCTGCAGGCGATGATGGCCGGCGACAAAGAGCTGGAAGTTCTCGACGAGGCGCTGGGCGGAACGGTCTAGCGGCCAGAGGCCGCTCAGTTGCTCGGCTGGGCCGCCATCACCAATACCGGGTTGGCCCGGTAGAGGTCGGGAAAGATGCGCTTCAGGTTCTCGATCTTCGGCAGGTCGTTGAACACGATGTACGGATAGGCCGGGTGCAGCGTCAGGAAATCCTGGTGATAGTCCTCCGCCGGATAGAAGGTCCGGCCGGGTTCGATCGTGGTGACGATCGGATCGCCGTAGACATTGGCCGCATCGAGCTGGGCGATATACGCCCTCGCGACCCGCGCCTGCTCCACGCTCGTGGGGAAGATCGCTGAGCGGTACTGGGTGCCCATGTCCGGTCCCTGGTAGTTCAACTCGGTCGGATCGTGGGCGACCGAGAAATATATCTGCAGGATCTTGCCGTAGCTGATCTTCGCGGGATCGAAGGTGATCTGCACGGATTCGGCATGGCCGGTCGTGCCGGTGCCGACCATTTCGTAGCGCGCGGCATCCGCCTCGCCGCCGGCATAGCCCGACACCGCGCGCGTCACGCCCGTGACGTGCTGGAACACGCCCTGCACGCCCCAGAAGCAGCCGCCCGCCAGGACAGCGACTTCGGTGGAGGATTGCGCAGGCCCCTCATCGACCGCCGCGGCCGGGATCGCGCGCGCATCTTCGGCCACCGCGGACGACGCCCAGGGAGTGAGCGCCGCGAGCAGAAGAACGGCCGCAACGCCGATGGATGGCGCCGCGCGGCGAAGCAATTTCTTCTGTTGTGACATGGCGGGCCTCCTGAATCGGGCTGGCTGCAATCTTCTGCCCGTTCATCTGGCGTCAGCCGGCAAGTCTTGTCAGCACGGAACAATCATTCTCACGCGACTGTGACCGGCCGGCGACGTCCAGGCGCTGGCGAATGCCATGCCGCTTTCCGCGCCCCCGGCCAGCCTGTCGGCCCTGACGGCCGCGCAGCGGCAAGCGGTGACGAGCGCGATCGACGACAGCTGGCGCGAAGCCGCCGTATAGCGCCTCGTCAGCCCTTTCGCCGATGCAGCTGCAGGCCGATCTCGTCGCTGACCGCCTGGTCCTTGCGGCGCTCGGCGAGGCGCTGGCGCTGCTCGCGGTTCTTGACCGTCTGCTCGGTCTTCTTCAGCTCCGAGAACGCCGCGGTGATCTGCTCGCGCAGCTTGTCGAGTTCGCCGCGCAAATCCAGCAGCGACTTGTCGAGCCGCGCGCGGCGATCCTTCATGACCTGGCGATAGCCCGGCAGGACGCGCTGCAGTTCGAGATTGGGACGCGATGCCTCGATCTCGCGCTCGACCGCGGCGTCAAGGTGCGAGATGTCCTGGATCAGCCGCTCGATCAGCAACTCCAGGTCGCCCGCCTGGCGGCGCTTCTCGTCCAGCGTCCAGCGCTGCAGGCGCATCAATTGGTCGAGGCCGCTCATGAGTCGATGACCTTGGCCCCGATCCTGCCGACCTTGCCTGCGGGCTCGGCGTCGGGATGCGGCAGGCCGACGATGTCGGCGAGCAGCGAATAGCCGGTCCTGAGGTCGGTCTTTTCGGCGCGCTTCTGGCCGAGGAACCCTTCGATCGGCGCGAACAGGCGGATCGCCTCGTCGACCGCCGGATCGGTGCCCTTGCGATAGGCTCCCAAGCGGATCAGCTCCGCCATGTCCTCGTAGACCGACAGATGCTGGCGCGCCCGGCGCACGATCTCGGTCTCGGCATCGGTGTTGCAGTTCGGCATGGTGCGCGACAGCGAGCGCAGCACGTTGACCGCCGGGTAGCGGCCGCGCTCCGCGATGTTGCGCTCCAGCACGACGTGGCCGTCGAGGATGCCGCGCACCGCATCGGCGATCGGCTCGTTGTGATCGTCGCCTTCCACCAGCACGGTGAAAAGCCCTGTGATGCTGCCCGATCCTGCCAGACCGGGTCCGGCGCGCTCCAGCAGGCGCGGCAGTTCGGCGAAGGTCGAGGGGGTGTAGCCCTTGCTGGCGGGCGGCTCTCCCACCGACAGGCCGATCTCGCGCATCGCCATGGCGAAGCGCGTGACGCTGTCCATCAGGCACAGCACGTCGTCGCCCTGGTCGCGGAAATATTCGGCGATCGCCATGGTCGTCTGCGCCGCCTGCCGGCGCATCAGGGGCGATTCATCCGAGGTCGCGACCACGATGACGCTGCGCGCCAGGCCCTCCGGGCCGAGCTCGTCGGCGATGAACTCCTGCACCTCGCGCCCGCGCTCCCCGATCAGGCCGATCACGTTGACGTCGAGCGCGGCATAGCGCGCCATCATCGACAGCAGCACCGACTTGCCGACGCCGGAGGCGGCGAAGATGCCCATGCGCTGCCCGCGGCAGCAGGTCGCGAAGGCGTTGATGGCCCGCACGCCGAGATCGACCTTCTCGCCGACGCGGCCGCGGGCGTGCGCCGGCGGCGGCACGTTCCGGATGCGCATCGGGACCTTGCCGGCGGACAGCGGCCCCTTGCCGTCGATCGGCTCACCCAGGGCATTGACCACGCGGCCGAGCCAGGCGCGGCTGGGCCGCACCACGGGATCGTTCTCCACCACGATGGCCTTGCTGCCGAGCCCGACGCCTTCCAGCGCGCCGAATGCCAGCGCCAGGGCGCGGCCGTTGCGGAAGCCCACCACCTCGCAGCCGATCCGCCGGCCGGAGCGGTCGAGCAGGTCGCAGCGCGCGCCGATGGCGAGCGAGCCGTCGATTCCCGCGATCTCCACAAGCATGCCGAGAAT
>DASSBF010000130.1:0-14732 GCA_035699005.1 Dongiaceae bacterium | reverse complement strand
ATGACAGATGAGTGAGCGCGCGAAAGCGCAATCTCAAAACGACGAGTTCGGCCCCTTCAGGAACTCCGCCTCTTCCTCCGTCGTCTCGCGGCCGAGCGCGGCATTGCGGTGGGGGAAGCGGCCGAAGCGATTGATGATGTTGCGGTGGCGATGGCCGTAGTCCAGATTTTCCGCAGCAACCTCGCCGAACTCGCGCACGCAGGCTTCCATCAGGGCGATGTAGCGATCCTGGTTCGCCAGCGTCTCGCAATGCTCGAACGGCAGGTAGAAGAAGTTGCGGTCCGGGAAGGGAAAGCGCTTGTCGAAGTCGCGCGCGATCGCCTGATCCGCGACTTCGCGCGCCCGCGCATCGCCGAGGAAGGCCTTGGCCTCTCCCCGGTGAATGTTGCGCGCGAACTGGTCGAGCAGCAGCAATAGCGCCAGCGCGCCTTCGGGCGAAGCGCGCCATTCCTCAAAGCCGCCCATCTGCGCCTCGTGCACCAGGGGAGCGAAGCGGGCGTGGACTTCGGCGTCGAATTCCGCGTTCTTCTCGAACCAGAGCGGGCGCGCGCGCTCCGAGAACCAGAATTGCAGGATCTCGCGCGGCGTGCTCATCGCAGTCTCAGGCTGCATTCTTCCGGATCACGCGCTCCATCGCCGGCCGCGCCGCCACCTTGTCCGCCAGGCGCTTGAGGTTCGGAAAGCGCTGGTAGGTGTCCGGGCAGCATTGCTGCCAGGTGGAGAGCATGTAGGCGAAGATGTCGGCCGCGCTGAACCGCTCGCCGAGCAGGAAGGGGCCGTTCGCCGCCAGGTGCCGGTCGATGCGGCCCCACAGGATCGCGATCTCCTCCGTCGCCTTGGCCGTGACGGCGGCGTGCCCGCCGGCATCCGTGGTGTGCCGCTCCGGATAGTAATAGCGCAGCATGGCCGGCTGCACCGAGTTGGTGAGATGCGCCATCCATTGATAGAAGTGCCCGCGCGCCACCTCGTCTGGACCCGGCGCCAGCCTGGCGTTCGGATGACGGTCGGCGATGAACTGCGTGATGGCCGCGGATTCGAACAGCACGAACCCGCCATCCATCGCCAGCGTCGGCACCTTGCCGTTGGGATTGAGCTTGAGGTACGCCGGGTCGCGCTGCGCGCCTGCGTCGGTGTTGACGAGCTTCAGCTCGTACTCGGCTCCCGCCTCCTCCAGCGCGCCGTGCGGCGCCAGCGACGCCGAGCCCGGCGACCAATAGAGCGTGTACATGGATGCAATCCCCCGATCGTGCGAACGCGGCAGGCGCCAAGCTAGCCAAGGAACGGCGGGCGCGCCAGAGCCACTGCGCGCAAAACAAAACCGGGGCCAGATGGCCCCGGTTCGGGAGTGGGTTTGCTGCGGCGCCTAGCGGCGGTCGCCGAGGAAGCGCAGCAGGTAGAGGAAGAGGTTGATGAAGTCGAGATAGAGGCGCAGGGCGCCCATCACGGCCTTCTTGCCGCCGGTCTCGGCATCATCGCCGGCATAGTACATTTCCTTGATCTTCTGGGTATCGTAGGCGGTGAGGCCGGTGAAGATGAGGACGCCGATCACCGAGATCGCGAACTGCAGGGCGCTGCTCTGGACGAACAGGCCGACAAGGCTGGCGATCAGCAGGCCGATCAGGCCCATGAACAGGAACGAGCCCCAGGCGGTCAGGTCGCGCTTGGTGGTGTAGCCATAGAGCGCCATGCCGAAGAAGGTCGCCGAGCTGACGAAGAAGGTCGTCACGATCGACTGCCCGGTATAGACCAGGAAGATCGAGGCCAGCGACAGGCCCATGACCCCGGCGAACAACCAGAACACCAACTGGGCGGTCGAAGCCCGCATGCGCTGGATGCCGAAGCTCAGCACCAGCACGAACGCCAGCGGCGCCAGGAAGATCACGTAGCGGAGCGGCGTGCCGTAAAGCACCTGCAGCATCGCCGGGCTGTTGGCGGTGAAAAAGGCCACCAGGCCGGTGATCGCGGTGCCCAGCCCCATGAGGCCGAACACCTTTTGCATGTATGCCCGGAGGCCGACATCGAGTTCGGCAGCGCGGGCGCCGGCCGGCATCTGGCTGCGGCCGAGATAGTCCCTCTGTGGTCCCGTGGCCATCTGTTCGCTCCTTGTTCCCTCAATGGGCGTCGCGCGCCCGTCTACTCGGGCATTAATATGAGGGCCAAAGCCTTTTCCTTCAATGACATTCGGCATCCAATCCGGCCGACCGGAGCGCCCGCTCGCCTTGAAAACGGCGGGAAAAGCCTTGCGCTGCCCGGTGTCGGCCGGCGATATACCGCCACCCGGGCCCTTGGGGCCACGAAAACCCCGGCCCTACCGGCAATTGCACACCGAAAGCGCGAAAGCACACCCCGATGAACCGCATTTTCTCCGGCGTCCAGCCGACCCACAAGCTCCACCTCGGCAACTACCTGGGCGCGGTGCGGAACTGGGTCAGGATGCAGAAGGACTACGATTGCATCTTCTGCGTGGTCGACCTGCACGCCATCACGCTGTGGCAGGAGCCGGCCGATCTGCGCCAGAATACGCGCGAGGTTGCGGCCGCCTATGTCGCCTCCGGGATCGACCCCGCGAGCTCGATCATCTTCAACCAGAGCCAGTGCCTCGCCCATGCCCAGCTCGCCTGGATCCTCAATTGCGTGGCCCGCCTCGGCTGGCTCAACCGGATGACCCAGTTCAAGGAAAAGGCCGGCAAGAACCGCGAGAACGCCTCGGTCGGGCTCTACGACTACCCTGTCCTGATGGCGGCCGACATCCTTGCCTACAAGGGAACCCACGTGCCGGTCGGCGAGGACCAGAAGCAGCATCTGGAGCTGGCGCGCGACATCGCGCAGAAGTTCAACAACGACTACGGCGTCCAGTTCTTCCCGCTGCCCGAACCGGTGATCGGCGGGCCGGCGATGCGCGTCATGTCGCTGCGCGACGGCGCCAGGAAGATGTCCAAGTCGGACGAGAGCGACTACAGCCGCATCAACATGACCGACGATGCCGAGACCATCGCGCTCAAGCTGCGCAAGGCCAAGACCGACCCCAACCCGCTGCCCGGCCCGGACTGCCTGGACGACAAGGGCGAGGTCAAGCCGGAAGCGGACGCGGCGCGGCCCGAAGCCTTCAACCTGCTGTCGATCTACGCCGCCTTGTCCGACACGACCCTGGCCGACGTGGTGAACCGGTTCGCCGGCCGCGAATTCTCGCGCTTCAAGGGCGAGTTGACCGACCTTGCGGTGGCGACGCTGGGCCCGATCAACGGCGAGATGAAGCGGCTGCTGGCGCACCCGGACGAGATCGATTCGCTGCTCCGCAAGGGCGCGGAGCGGGCCCGGGCGATCGCCATGCCGGTGCTGCGGGAGGTGGAGGAGATCGTGGGGTTCCTCCACTGACCTTGCCGGCCAGCCGCTTGACCACCATGTGTCGCTGACCGCCCCACCTGGAGCAGGCCCATCATGACCGCCGATCCGTTCCTCGATTCGCCGGCCGACGCGCCGAAACTGCCGGGTTCAGGCCGGCGCTGGCTGCGGCGGGCCAAATGGATCGCGCTCGCGGTCCTGGTGGTGCTGATCCTCTACTACCCTATCGGCATGATCATCGTGCATAGGATCAACGACGATCCGAATTTCGATGTCGCCGAGGTGCCGCAAGGCGCGAGCAAGGCGGTGGCTTTGGCCTCCGCCCTGATTCAGCGCGAGGTGGGCGGAACCTCCTGGCCGGCCAATGATCCGTTCTTCATGCCGGGCTACGCGCTCGACAACATGCCGAATTTCCAGCACGGCATCCAGCAGGCGCTGGCGCGTTTCGTGACCGAGATGGCCGACCAGATCGGCCGCTCCCGCGGCTCCGCGAGCGCCGACCCCGACCTGACCGAGGCGCGCGGGCTGCTGAACTATGCGCCCGACGTCTGGTACGTGAGTTCCGCCACGCTCGCAGCCAATTCGGAGACGCAGTACCTGAAGGCGATGGCCAAGCTGAACAGCTACAACGCCCGCCTGGCGCAGGGCCGCGCCCAATTCGAGCCGCGGTCCGACACCCTGATCGGGACGCTGGAGCGCATGGGCCGGGATCTGGGGGCCGCGTCCAATGCCATCGACCAGCAGATCGACGAGCATGCCGGCGACTGGTTCGACCTGCATGCCGATGACGTGTTCTACTACAACAAGGGCCTGCTGTACGCGAACGCGCTGCTGCTGCGCGACATGGGCGTGGATTTCAAGGGCGTGCTGGACGAGCGCAGCGCCGGCAAGATCTGGCAGCGCATGGTGGATTCCATGATGGAGGGCGCCAGCCTCAAGCCGCTGATCATCATCAACGGGGCACCCAACGCGCTCCTGGAGCCGAATCATCTGGCGTCCCAGGGCTTCTACCTGCTGCGCGCCCGCACGCAGCTGGAAGAGCTGACGGATATTCTGCGGAAGTAGGCCAGGAATCAGGGATCAGGAATCAGGAATCAGAAAAGCGCTCTGATCACTGATACCTGATCCCGGACTTCGGACTTCCGACTTCCGGGCCACCGTCGTAAGGTGGCCCAACGATTGGCCTTGGCCGGTCGAGGGGACAGCCGGCTGGGCCCAGGCGCGCAGCCCGGACGAAATGGATCGCAAGGACCGGGGGTTCGGTCGGGCATGCTGGGCGCCCTTCTAGACTGGCTACTCAGCTTCCAGGTTTACCTGCCGATTGCCGAGATTTCGGTATCGGTATTCCTGTTGCTCGGCCTCGGCGGCGGCGTCGGCTTCCTCTCCGGCCTGTTCGGCGTCGGCGGCGGCTTCCTGATGACGCCGCTCCTCATCTTCATCGGGGTACCGCCGGCGGTGGCGGTCGCCACCCAGTCGAACCAGACGGTCGCGACCTCGGTCAGCGGCGTGCTCGCGCACTGGAGCCGCGACAACGTCGATTTCAAGATGGGCACCGTGCTGCTGTCTGGCGGCGTGTTCGGCTCGCTGATCGGGGTGGCGATGTTCTCCCTGCTGCGGCGCTTCGGGCAGATCGACCTCGTCATCAACATCGCCTACGTCATCATGCTGGGTTCCATCGGCACCATGATGCTGGCGGAATCGGCCCGCGCGCTGCGCCGGGTGCGCCGGGCCCAGGGCCGCGCCGTGCCACCGCGCAAGTTGCACCAGCATGTCTGGGTGCACGGCCTGCCGCTGAAGATGCGGTTCAAGAAATCGCGGCTCTACATCTCCGCCTTGATGCCGATCGGCATCGGCTTCCTGGTCGGCATCCTCTCCGCCCTGCTCGGCGTCGGCGGCGCCTTCATGCTGGTGCCGGCAATGATCTATCTGGTCGGCATGCCGACGGTCATCGTGGTCGGCACTTCGCTGTTCCAGATCATCTTCGTCGCCGCGGTCACCACCATTCTGCAGTCGGTCGAGACCCGCACGGTCGATGTGCTGCTGGCCTTCGTGCTCACCATCGGGTCGGTGGTCGGCGCGCAGTTCGGCGGGCGCCTCGGCGCGCGGCTGCCGGGCGAGCAGCTCCGCTTCCTGCTCGCCCTGCTGATCCTCCTTGTCGCGGTCGGCCTGTGCTATGAGCTGGTGGCGACGCCGCGGGATCTCTACGCGCTCCAGCCGCTGGCGGGGGGCCGATGATGCGCCGGCCGCGCCTCTTTTACCTGATCGCGCTCATCGGAGTGGCGCTGGCCGGGCCGGCGGCCGCCAAGGGTATCGTCGCCGACGTCGACGACCATCTGGTGGAGATCACCACCGATTTCGCCGGCCAGGACATCCTGGTGTTCGGGGCGATCGACGGCCCGGGGGACGTGGTCCTGGTCATGCGCGGTCCCGCCAGCAAGCTGTTGGTGCACCACAAAGGGCGCTTCGCCGGCATCTGGGTCAACGCCGAATCGATCGAGTTCGACGACGTGCCGTCGCTCTACGGCGTGGCCTCGTCGCGACCGCTGTACGAAATACTGACACCCGACGTGCTCGACCGCTACCAGCTCGGCGTCGGACGCGTGCGGTTCGCGGCGGTGGAAGGCGAGGTGCCGGGCATCGCCCCCTTCCGCGCCGCGCTGGTGCAGCAGAAGAAGAAGCAGGGGCTCTATGCCGACCGGGTTGGGCGCGTCACCTTCATCGGCGCCACCCTGTTCCGCGCCAACCTGCACTTGCCGTCGAACGTCCCGACCGGCACGTTCCTGATCGATGTCTATCTGGTGCGCGACGGCAAGATCGTCGACGCGCAGAACATGCCGCTGATCATCAGCAAGGTCGGGTTCGGCGCCGACGTCTACAAATACGCCAACGCGCGCTCCATCGCCCAGCGTTTCGCCTATGGCGTGACGGCCGTCCTGGTCGCCCTGTTGACGGGCTGGGTCGCGCATCTCATGTTCCGCAAGCGGTAGAGGTGATCCATGAGCACCGATGCAGGTTCCGATCCCCAGGTCCAGCCGGCCGCGTCGCAACCGCCCGCGCCGGAACGAGTGTTCCTGGTGGTGGTCGACGAATCGCCGGAGCTGAGAGTCGCGATCCGCTACGCCTGCCGGCGCGCCTTCCGCTCCAACGGCCGCGTCGCGATGGTGCATGTGATGGAGCCGACCGGCTTCGGCGACTGGATCGGCGTCAACCAGCTCATGAAGGACGAGGCGCGCCAGCAGGCCGAGGCCACCATGCAGAAGATGGCGACCGAGGTGAACAAGCTCTCAGGCAAGATGCCGATGCTCTATTTCCGCGAGGGCGACCGGCGCGACGAGCTGCTGCAACTGATCCAGGAGGAGCCCGGCATCTCCATCCTGGTTCTGGCCGCTGCGACGGGCCCAAAGGGACCCGGCCCGCTGGTCTCGGCCTTGACCGGGAAATACGTCAGCAAAATGCGCGTCCCCGTCACCATCGTCCCCGGCAATCTGACGCCGGAAGACATCGAGCATGTCGCGTAGTCAGAGGTCAGGGATCAGTGATCAGATAGGAGAACCTCTGATTCCTGATTCCTGACTACTGTCTTCTGACCATCCGGTAGATGAACAGCAGCAGGATCGCGCCCAGCACCGCGATGATGATCGAGGGCAGGTTGAAGCCCGTCACGTCGCCGAAGCCGAGCCGCGCGCTGATGAATCCGCCGAGCAGCGCGCCGACGATGCCGATGACGATGGTGATGATGAAGCCCCCGGGATCGCGGCCGGGCATGATCATCTTCGCGATGATGCCGGCAACGAGGCCGAGGACGATCCAGATTATCCAGCTCATTCTGTCCCCCTGCAGAGATCGACGGGCGGCAGTCTAGCCTTCGTCGTGGTACCTGTCACCAATCGGCCAAGGTCACGGATACCTCACCTCGTCCATTCATGCCGGAGCGCATTCGGCAGAAACCGTGCCCTGGCACCGGCGCAGTGCCGCATCACGCTGGCTTCAGCAGACTCTGCACCAGCGCGCGCATCTGCCTCAGCGCCCCGTCGCGATCGATGCCGCCTTGCACCAGCCCGTGCCGCAGCCACAGCCCGTCGATCATGACGCTGATGGCGCGCGCGGCGGCTTCCGCCCGCGCACCGGGCAGGAGGTCGCGCAGGGCCGACATCAGGTTGCTTTGCATGCGCGCGTGGATGGCGCGCTGCAGCCGCGCGAACTGCGGATTGCGCGGCACCTCGCCGCAAAAGCTGAGCCAGGCATGGGTGATCTGGGGCACGAAAAAGCGCTCGTCGAAATTCCCCTCGATCACCGCATCGAGCCGCTCGCGCGGGGTGCGCGCCCCAGCCAGGCGCCGGACGACTTCTTCGCGCAGGGCCGCATTGGCGCGCCGCATCGCAGCTTCGATCAGCTCGTCCTTGTTGCGGAAATAGTGCAGCACGATGCCCTTGGAGACGCCGGCCTTGGCCGCCACCCGGACGAGCGTGGTTCCCGGCAGGCCCCAGACCTGCAAGGATTCGTAGGCTGCCTCGCTCAATTCCTTGCGCCGGATCTGTTCGATGGAAAGCCGCGGCACGCTACACTTTCTTCAGGTGATTGATTTTTTCCATGCGATTCAAGTGTTTGAATAACGTCCCTTGACGCCGTTGTCCATATGGGCAATAAATTGACCGGTGGTCAGTTTATAGACCAACGGTCAATGGCCCTGGGAGGAGATCATGCACGCGCATCTGAAGCTGTTGGCGGCGTCATCCGCGCTGGCATTGCTGGCGATCGGCACGGCCCAGGCGGCCGAGCCGGCCTCCTGCCAGAAGGTGCGCATGGCCGAGCCGGGATGGAACGACCTCGCCTTCACCACCGGCGTCGCGGCGGTGCTGCTGGACGGCCTCGGCTACCAGACCAAATCCGATGTGCTGGGGATCGAGGTCATCTATGCCTCGCTCAAGAACAAGGACCTCGACACCTTCCTCGGCTACTGGGATCCGGCGATGGAGGTCTATTACAAATCCTACCGCGAGGACGGCTCGGTCGAGACCATCAAGCAGAACCTGGAAGGGGCGAAATACACCTTCGCCGTTCCGCAATACGTCTATGACGGCGGCGTCCACGATTTCGCCGACCTCGCGAAACATGCCGACAAGTTCGACCGCAAGATGTACGGCATCGAGCCCGGCTCCAACACCATCATGGAGCAGATCATCAAGGAGAACCGCTTCGGCCTCGGCGACTGGAAACTGGTGGAATCGAGCGAGCAGGGCATGCTGGCGCAGGTGCGGAAGGCGGTGCCCAAGAAGGAGTGGATCCTGTTCCAGGGCTGGGCGCCGCATCCGATGAACAACGAGATTCCGATGGCGTACCTGACCGGCGGCGATGAATGGTACGGGCCGAACTACGGCGGCGCCACCGTCCATACCCAGGTGCGCAAGGGCTACGTGGCCGAATGTCCGAATGTCGGCGCGCTGCTCGACAACCTCACCTTCACGCTCGCGCTCGAGAACGAGGGCATGGGCTACATCATCGATGACAGCATGCCGCCCAAGGATGCCGCCAAGAAGGCGCTGCTGGCGCATCCCGAATTGCTGCCGCAGTGGCTCGCCGGCGTCACGACCTTCGATGGCAAGGACGGCCTCGCCGCCGTCAAGGATTCGCTTGGCCTCGTGAACTGACACCGGGAGCGCGTCATCGCTATTTCCACCTCGTGTCAGGCGCGCCCCCTCATGCCGGTCATTGCTGCCAACGGCGTCGCGCTGCGTGCGCGAATCTTCGGGCCAAGCGGCGCGCCGGCACTGCTGATGATCCAGGGCCTCGGCATGCAATTGACCGACTGGCCGCGCCCGCTGCTGGCGCGGCTGGCGGAACGCTATCGCATCGTCCTCTACGACAACCGCGACTACGGACGCTCGCAGCCCTGCGGCCCCGCGATCGACCGGTCGCTTTGCGCGGCCGACTATCCGTTCGAGCCGGTGCCGCCGGAGCGCGCGCCCTATTCGCTCTATGACCTGGCCGAGGACGCGCGCGCGCTGTTGAATGCCTTCGGAATAGAGCGCGCGCACGTTGCCGGCTTCTCGCTCGGCGGCATGATCGCGCAGGTGCTGGCGGCGCGCCATCCGCACCGGGTGCGGTCGCTGACCTCGCTCATGTCTTCGATGGGCCAACCGGTGCTGCCCGCGTCCGCGCCCGCGGCGCGCCTGCTGGGGCAGATGATCGTGGATGTGCCGGATCGCACCCGGCTGGTCGCGCAATCGCTCGCCGCACAGCGCGTGTGGGCCGGCGGTGCGCACGGCATCGACGCTGCGAAGGCCGCGCGTCATTTCGCGCTGAGCTACCGCCGCTGCTACCGCCCGGCCGCGATCTACCGGCAGGCGCTCGCCTATGCCAGCGCCGGAGAGCGCTCCGGCCTGCTGCGGGCCATCCGCTGCCCGACGCTGGTGATCCATGGCGAACGGGACCCGCTCATCCCGCCGGCCTACGCGCTGGAAGCGCGGCGGCTCGTTCCGGAAGCCCGCATCCTTCTCCTGCCGGATGGCTCACACGATCTGCATCCCGCCTTGCTGCCGCGCCTCGCGACCGCAATGCTGGATCACCTCGCACGCAGCGACGCGGCCATGCGCCTGGGCCATATGGCCTAGGCCGCACGCCGGCCAGCTTTCGCGTCAGGTTAACGGCGCCGCAACCTCCTCCTGCTATTCCGTTGCGCTCGATCGGGCGCCCGGCTGCGATCCGCAGCGGGCGCGCCCGGCGTCACGGAGCCGGAGCGGGCGCGGCATCGCACTCGCTCCGGCTCCGACCAATTCAGAAATCAGGAATCAGAGATCAGGCATCAGAAGGGATGCAGATGTCAGCGGCACCTTGCTTTGCTGACCTCTGATACCTGATACCTGATTACTGAAGCGCAGAGACCGATTGCAGCAGCGATTTCACGCAGCGATCGGTGGGGGCCGCCGCCGCGGTCCGGTCGCGGGCTTCGAGATAGGCGACCGAAAGGCCGTCCGCATTCCGGTAGAGATAGAAATCGACCACGCAATCGGCGCCGGAATATTGCCAGATCTCGGCCGGCTCATCCTTGCGCACCTGTTTCGGCTCGCCCAGGGTGCGCGACAGCTCGCTGCCGCCGAGGCCGATGAAGGATGCGGGATCGCCGGAGAGGATCGGAGCGGCGGGCTGGGCGCCGGTCTTGCCGGCCGGACCGGAAGCGGCGGGTCCGCCGACGGAACTGGGCGACTGACAGGCGCTGGCGAGGAGCATCGCGCCGCCGAGCGCGATCCAATGGCACTGACCCCTGCGGCCGATCCGGCCAGGTCGCATGTCGGGCCCCCGCCCAAAGCACGCTGCCGGGTAGGGCCGGCTGGTCTTTGTGGCAACCGGCCGGCGCCGCCCTCCGGCGCCGGCGGTCGATCGGTCAGATGTTACGCCGCCGCTTCGCTGGTGGCGGCTTCCGGCAGCGATTCGATGGTGCCGGAGATGATGCCGCCGCGCTCGACCTCGAGCTGGCCGTACTTCACCTTGCCGAACACCCGGCCGGTGGCGCGCACGGTCAGGCGGCCATGCACCGTGAGATCGCCGTCGAACCGCCCGCTGATGTCGGCGGATTCGATGTCGGCCGAGCCCTTGAACTGGCCGGAGGAGGCGATGTCGATCTGGCGGCAATCGTTCAGCACCGCCTCGACGCGGCCTTCCACCACCAGGAAATCGCAGGTGCGGATCTCGCCATTGAGGATGATCTCGCGCCCGACGATCAGCTTCTTGTGGTCGGTCTCGGTGCGCGGCCCGGTCGGCTGCTCGCGGCGCTGGGTGAAGGCGCTGAGGTCGGGCGGACGGCGCGCAATCTCGGGCGCCACCGGACGCGGCGCGCCCGGCGCCGGCGCATCCGGACGCAAATAGCTCTTGGCCTGGTCGGCCATCGGGGTCATTGGTGTAGTTTCCGCGCTGGATGGCGTCGGCATGTCCTGGTCCTTCTTCTTTCCGAACATCTCTACCCTTTCCGTGAGGCCGAGGTGCGCCCCGCCCCCTCATCCGGTACTGGAAAATAGTGGCCCCAAAAGTCCCCGGCGCACGACCCTGTTTGCAAATCGCCCGCCTAAGCCAATGGCTTGACTGCCTGAGTCGCGCTTCGTTCGTGGTTTAGCACATTCTGGGCGATATGCACCATAAAAGCCGCCCCCAGCACCGGCGCCAACAGGTTGACGAACGGGATGGTCAGGCACACCGCAATCATGACACCCGCCATGGTAAAGATTCGGTTATGACGGCGGTGCAATTCGTGCGCGCTGGCCCGGTCCATGCGCCGGAACGCCACCATCTCGAAATACTCGCGCCCCAGCAGCCAGCCGTTCACGCCCCAGGTGATCAGCACGTAGATCGGGAATACCAGCAGGAACGGCAGCGCGAGGAGATTGGCTATCAGCGCGATCAGCGCCAGCTTCAGCCCGTCCAGCACCGCCGCCAGCACCGGCACCGGCCGACCCGGCGGCAGGAGCGGATAATGCTTGGCCTCGACCGCATCGATCACCTCGTCGGCGAAGATGCCGGCGATCGCGGCCGCAACGCTCGGGAACAGGAACCAGGCGACCACGATGGCGCCGATCACCCCGCCGAACTGCGCCAGATCCTCCAGCCAGCCGGCGAGGCCGGACAGCCAGCCGATCAGGAGGTAGACCAGCACCACGAACAGGATATAGGCGAGGATGGCAAGGCCGAGGGTCCTGCCGATCACCCGCCGGATCGCCGGGTCGTTCAACTGCCCGAGCGTCTTGGCGAACGCGCTGAACACGCTGATTTCCTTTCGCTGCAATGGCTTAGCCATATTGGGCGGCGCCACGGCGTTTGCAAGGGATCAGGAATCAGGTATCAGGTATCAGAATGATGGTCATGCGCGTTTTGATTCTGATTCCTGATACCTGATTCCTGATCCCTGACTATACTCCGCCCACTTTTTTCGGGCGGGCGAAACCGGTATCTCATGGCTGAAGTCATCGATGTGGTCGGCATCGGCAACGCGATCGTCGACGTGCTGGCGCACTGCGACGACGCCTTCGTGGACCGCATGGGGCTGGCCAAAGGCTCCATGACCCTGATCGACGGCGCGCGCGCCGAGGCGCTCTACAGGGCGATGGGGCCGGCGATCGAGATTTCCGGCGGGTGCGCCGCCAACACCGCCGTCGGCGTCGCCAGCCTGGGCGGCAAGGCGGCCTTCATCGGCAAGGTCGGCAACGACCAGCTCGGCGGCATCTTCCGCTACGACGTACAGGCCGCCGGCGTCCAGTACGACATCGCGCCAGCCACTTCGGCGACGCCGACCGCGCGGTCCATGATCCTGGTGACGCCGGATGCCGAGCGCACCATGAACACCTACCTTGGCGCCTGCCAGGAGCTGACGCCGGACGACATCGATCCGCGCCTCATCCAGCGCGCCAGGGTCACGTATCTGGAGGGCTATCTCTGGGATCCGCCGCTGGCCAAGGAGGCCTTCCTCAAGGCGGCGCGCATCGCCCACGATGCCGGGCAGGAAGTGGCGCTCAGCCTCTCCGATTCCTTCTGCGTGAACCGTTACTTGAAGGAGTTCCAGGATCTCGTCATGAACCACGTCGATATCCTGTTCGCGAATATCGGCGAGATCACGGCCTTGTGGGAGACCGATGACTGGAACGAGGCCGCGCGCGTCACGCAGCGGCATTGCGACCTCGCGGCCTTGACGCGCAGCGAGCTCGGCTCGGTGATCGTGACGCCCGACGACATGATCGAGATCGCGGCCTGGCCGGTCGACAGCGTGGTCGATCTGACCGGAGCGGGCGACCTCTATGCCTCCGGCTTTCTCTACGGCTACACCCACGGCCAGGACCTCGCGGCCTGCGGCCGCATCGCCTCGCTTGCGGCCGGCGAGGTCATTTCCCATATCGGCGCCAGGCCCGAAACGCCGCTCGCCGAGCTCGTGCTCAGCCGGCTGCTGTGACGGCCATGCACGCCTCCGGCCGCTATACGTCGGGAACGCCGCCGACCCTCGCCTGATCCGGCGATCCCGGTTCGCCGTTCCGTCCGCGCGCCCGCAGGAGCGGCGCGCCCGCTTGTTCCGTTTGAAAGTCACGATCATGAAGTTGCGCAATATCGCCATCATCGCCCATGTCGACCACGGCAAGACCACTTTGGTCGACCAGCTCCTGAGGCAGAGCGGGGCCTTCCGCGCCAACCAGCAGGTGATGGAACGGGTCATGGATTCCAACGACCTGGAGCGCGAGCGCGGCATCACCATCCTTGCCAAATGCACCTCGGTCGACTGGAAGGGCACCCGCATCAACATCGTCGATACGCCCGGCCACGCCGATTTCGGCGGCGAGGTGGAGCGCATCCTCAACATGGTGGACGGCGTCATCCTGCTGGTCGACGCGGCCGAGGGCCCGCTGCCGCAGACCAAGTTCGTCACCATGAAGGCGCTGGCGCGCGGCCTGCGCCCCATCGTCGTCATCAACAAGTGCGACCGGCCGGACGCCCAGCCGCACGAGACCCACGATGCCGTGTTCGATTTGTTCGCCATTCTGGGCGCGGAGGACGAGCAGCTCGATTTCCCGACCCTGTTCGCCTCCTCGCGCCAGGGCTGGGCGGTCGAGAACCTGGAGAACGACGAGCGCAAGGACCTGTCGCCGATGTTCGACCTGATCGTCGACCACGTGCCCGCGCCGCGCGTGCAGAACGACGCGCCGTTCTCCATGCTGGTCACCACGCTCGAGTACGACAACTATCTCGGCCGGGTGCTGACCGGGCGCATCCAGACCGGCAAGGCGCTGGTCAACATGCCGGTCCGGGCGATCCAGCCTGACGGCAACATCATCGAGAATGCGCGCCTCACCAAGCTGCTGTCGTTCCGCGGCATCGAGCGCGTGCCGGTGGAAGAGGCCGAAGCCGGCGACATCGTCGCGATCGCGGGCCTGACCGAGACCACCGTCGCCGACACCATCTGCGACCCCGTGGTGGAGATCCCGCTGCCCGCCCAGCCGATCGACCCGCCGACCCTCGCCATGACCTTCTCGGTCAATGACAGCCCGCTGGCAGGCCGCGAGGGCGACAAGATCACCAGCCGCATGATCGGCGCGCGCCTGATGCGCGAGGCCGAGGGCAACGTCGCCATCAAGGTGAAGGAAACCGAGACCCGCGATGCCTACGAGGTCGCCGGCCGGGGCGAGTTGCAACTGGGTGTCCTGGTCGAGACCATGCGCCGCGAAGGCTTCGAGCTTTCGATCAGCCGGCCGCGCGTGCTCTATCGCCAGGACCCGGCGACCGGCGAGCGCACCGAGCCGATCGAGGAGGCGGTGGTCGATGTCGACGAGGAATTCACCGGAATCGTGATCGACAAGCTCGGCCAGCGCCGCGGCGAGATGACGGAGATGCGCCCCTCCGGCGGCGGCAAGACGCGCCTC
>DASSBF010000129.1:0-20220 GCA_035699005.1 Dongiaceae bacterium | reverse complement strand
CTGCGCCGCGCGGTCAGCCGTTCGGCGACGTCCTTCGCCCTGCGAGCGCGAGCTCGATGCGGAAGAAGATCGCCACGCCGAGGCCGAACAGCAGGTGAGAGGCGATCACGATCGGGACGCTCGCGGGATGGAAGCCGCCGCCAACGCCCAGGCCTTTCAGCGGCAGCACCACGAACCAAAGCACGATGATCGGCCCGATGCCGAAGAGGATGCCGCCCAGCCACCAGCCGAAACGAGCGGTGAGCCGCGGCTCGAGCAGGACATAGACCAATCCCCAGAGCCCGGCCCAGAAGCACGACGAAACGGTCCTCGGTACGCCGAACGGCGGCACGGGATCGAGGCTCCAGGGCAGGTGAGGCGTCACATGCGCGGCATAGAGAATGCTGCCGAAGCCGCCCTGGAAGATCAGGGTCGAGAGAATCCCGGCAATGAAGCCGAGCAGGAGGCGCGTCGAGATCGAACGCATGGAGAAGCCTTTCTCGTAGTGACGCAGGTGACCGCGTCAGCTGAACCAGCGAGTAGATGCAGGATCAGGGCCGATTTCCCCTAGACTGCACTCCCCGTATCATCCGGGCAAGCGCAGTGCGACCCGGGGGCCTGTGTGATGTATCGGCCTCGCCGGTCGCCGCGCATAGGCCCCGGCTCAGCGGCTTGCGCGGCTGTCCGGGGTGACAGATCGGTGGACGAGCGGACAGCGCGGATCAGAATGGTGTCAGCGTTCACCGCGAGGAGGCAGCCCTGATCATCCTGACCGGCCGCCTGAGACTCCGGCCTATGGAGCGCAAGGACGTCGACGCCTTCGTGCGCCATCTGAACGATTGGGACGTGCAGCAATGGCTGACGATTCCACCGTTCCCTTATGAGCACGCGGATGGCGAGGCCTATCTTGCAGTCGTCCAGGCCAGTCATGCGACGGCTCATCCCACCGCGTTCGTGATCGCCGACAGGACAAGCGATCTCGCGCTCGGCGCCGCTTCCGTCGAGATCAGCGAAGAGGCACAAGGCGAGCTCGGCTACTGGCTGGGCCGCGAGCATTGGGGCCGCGGCCTTATGAAGGAAGCGGTCGCGGCAATCGTGCGCCACGCGGCCGCGCATCCGGGCATCCGGCGCCTGGTCGCGGTCACTGATCCGGAGAATATCCGCTCCCAACGCGTGCTGTCGGCATGCGGCCTCGCCGATCGCGGCCTGCGCGGACGCCCGCAACCCTCCCGCCGCGGATCGACGCTGGTACGGAGATACGAACTCGTCTTCGAGCCGCGATAGAGCCCGGACGTCCCTGCCGCCGCCGCCGTTCAGATCAGCGCCGCAAGAACATACGCGAACTGCTTCGGGCGCAGCGGCTTGACCAGCTTGGCGGCGACCCGCAGGCCGTGCCGGGTTGCGATCTCCTGCGCCATGTCGAGATAGAGCTCGAACCCGCCGCTCATCAGGATGAGGTGTCCGCCGAATCGGTGCCGGGCGCAGGCACGCAGCAGCTCGAGGCCGTCGGCGTCCGGCATGACCAGATCCATCGCGACGATGTCCGGCTTCCAGCGCGCGAGGACGGGCACGAAGCTGGCCGGCTCATCGACCGATTCGACCGCCAGGCCCAGCCGCTCGGCATCCGTCCGCAGCTCCGCAGCAAAGCGGCGGTCGTCATCGACAATGAGGAGGCGTGTGCCGTTCTGCGCCATGGCCGCCTGCGTAGATCGCGCGACAATACTGCGGAATACCAGGTAAACATATCCTTGCGGAGCAGGCCTTGTCATTTGACACAGCAACCCGGCCGGGCGCGCCCCGGCGGCGCCGGTTTCAGCGCGCTCCCAGCAGGCTGCGCGCGATGATCGTGCGCTGGATCTCCGACGAGCCCTCGTAGATGCGCATGATGCGCAGGTCGCGCACGTAGCGCTCCAGCGGCAGGTCGCGCACGAAGCCGTAGCCGCCGTGGATCTGCAGCGCGCAATCGGCGATGCGCGCGGCGGCTTCCGACGCGAACAGCTTCGCCATCGAGGCTTCCAGCGAGTGGCGCCCGCCCTCGGCGCGCTTGCGGGCGGCGTCCTCGGTCAGCAGCCGGGCGGCGCGCAGCTCGACCGCCATGTCCGCGATCATCCACTGGATGCCCTGGTACTCGGCCAGGACCTGGCCGCCGATCTCGCGCTGCTTCGCCCAGCCGATCGCGGCATCAAGCGCGGCCTGCGCGATGCCGAGGCACATGGCCGCGACCTCGACCCGGCCGTTGTCCAGCACCTTCATGGCGGTGCGGAAGCCGCTGCCTTCCGCGCCCAGACGGTTGGCGGCCGGCACGCGGCACTCGAACGCGAGCTCGAACACGTGCCCGCCTTTCAGCCCCATGGTCCGCTCCGGCGCGCCGGCGGCGATGCCCGGCGTCTCCCGGTCCACCACGAACGCGCTGATGCCGCGATGGCCCGCCGCTGGATCGGTGATCGCGAACACCACGATGAAATCCGCATAGCCGCCGTTGGAGATGAAATGCTTGACGCCGCTCAGGCGGTAGAGGTCGCCGTCCGCCACCGCGCGGCAGCGCATGTCAGCGGGGTTGGAGCCTGCGCGCGGCTCGGTCAGGGCAAAGGCGCCGAGCGTCTTGCCGGCGGCCGCGGCGGGCAGGTAGCGGGCGCGCATCGCATCCTCGCCGCCGATCAGGATCGCGTCGGTCGCGAGGAAATGCGCGGTCAAGGCGGAGGCGGTGGAGGCGCAGGCCCCGGCGATCGCCTCGACGCTGGCGGCCAGCGCCGGCGCTGACAGGCCCGGCCCGCCCCACGCCTCCGGCAGGTTCATGCCGAGCACGCCGAGCGCCGCCAGGGCGTCGAGCTGCACGCGCGGGAACGATGCCGCTTCGTCGGTCGCGGCGGCAGCCGGCGCCAGGATCTCGGCGGCGGCGCGGCGCACCGTCTCGATTGCGGCGATCTCCTCGGCGGTGAGGCCCTTGGGCAGGGTGTCGGTCATCGTGCCGCTCCATCTTTCGCCTCGCCGGCCCCCGTCTCGCTTGAGGCTGCCTCGCCGAGCCAGCGCCGCACCACCGCCGCGTTGTCCTGGCCCAGCGCCGGGGCGGGCCGCTGCCGGCCGCGCGGCAGGCCGCCGAAGTGAACCGGCTGCTCCATCGCCCGTAGGGTGCCGAGCCGCTCGTGCTGCACCACCGGCAGCAGCGCGCGCGCCGCCACGTGCGCGCCTTCGAACACCGCGGCCGGCTCGGCGATCGCCGATGCCGGCACCTCCGCTTCGGTCAGGGCGGCCAGCGCCTCGGCCACCGTGCGCTGCGCCAGCCAGCCCTCGATCGCGGCGCGCAGCTCCGGCTCGTGCGCGGTCCTGCCTTCGTCGGTGGCGAGGCGCGGGTCGCGCGCCAGCTCCGGCCGTCCGATCCGCTCGGCCAGCCGCGCGAATTGCGGGTTGTTGAGGACGCAGATGACGATGTGGCCGTCTCGCGCGCGGAAGGCGCCGAACGGCGTCGACAGGGGGTGGCGGTTGCCGGTGCGCGCCGGCGCCCGATCGCCGAACATCCACTGCGCGGCCGCGGTCGGCAGCAGCGCGATCAGCGAATCGACCATCGCGATGTCGAGGCGCCGCCCCGCGCCGGTCCGCGTTCGCTCCAGCAGCGCCGCCAGGATCGCCCAGGACGCGAACAAGCCCGCCGAGAGGTCGCCGATCGACTCGCCGACCCGCGTCGGCGGGCCGCCGGGCTCCCCCGTCATCGCCATCAGGCCGGACATGGCCTGCGCCACCAAATCGAACGCCGGCAGGCCGGCATCCGGCCCGCTCTGCCCGAACCCGGAGATGCTGGCATAGACCAGCCCGGGATTCGCCGCGGCGAGCGCCGCATGGCCGATGCCGAGCCGGTCCGCGACGCCGGGCCGGAAATTCTCCACCACCACGTCCGCGCGCGCCGCCAGCCGCCGCGCCAGATCCAGGTCCTGCGGCCGCTTGAGGTCGAGCGCGATGCCGAGCTTGTTGCGGTTGATGAGGTGGAACAGCGCGCTCTCGCCGGCGCGGAACGGCCCGATATGGCGGTATTCGTCGCCGCCGGGCGCCTCGACCTTCACCACCTCGGCCCCGAGATCGGCGAGCAGCGCGGTGCAGAACGGCCCCGACAGCACCCGGGTGAAGTCGAGAACGCGGATGGCGGAAAGCGGGCCGGCGGGTCCCGCCTGGTGGTCTGTCATGATGCTGCCTGCAGTTGGGAACGCCGGCGGATTGTCCCCCGAACCTGAGCCAAAGAGAAAGGGCAAGTTGCAATGCGGCCGTGACCGGGAGGCCGCCAAGAATCGATGGTGACCTGCTTCACAGCGCGCCCTGCTCCGATGCCCTATATTCCGCCTCATCGCCCTGGAGCATTGCGCTCGGGCGAGCCTTTTTCGGACAGGATTGTTTCGGAGGACACGATGCTGCCGTGGGACTCCTACCGCGACGTGCTCAGCGAGCACGCCCGCGGCCACCATGTGGTGCCAAGCGCGTGGATCGTCGTTGCCGCGCTGGCCGTGCTGCTGGTGCTGTTCGCCTAGACACGCGAGTCGCCGCCTACTCGCACGTATCCAGCGGACTCTGGCTCACCGTGCCGTCGGCAATGAACGCCTTCACCGCCGCCAGGGCGTTGCCGCAATGCCAGCGCGCATCGCCGGTCAGCATGGCCTTGACCGTGCCGTCGCGGTCGACCAGCAGGCTGGTCGGCAGCGCGGTCACCTTCGCCACCTTGGCGATCGTGCTGTCGGCATCGATCAGCGCCGGCAGGTTGCCGGCGCCGTGCGCCGCCAGGAACGGCTCGATCTTCCTGGGGTCGCTCTCCTGGAACGCGATGGTGACGACCTGGAACGCATCGCCGCCCAGCGCCTGCTGGAGCTTGCCGAGCGATGGCAACTCCTCGATGCAGGGCGCGCACCAGGTCGCCCACAGATTGACCAGCAGCGTCTTGCCGCGATAGCGCGCCATGTCGGCCGGCTGGCCGTTGGCGTCGAGCGGCGCGACCGCCGAGAAATCGGCCGCCGGGACCGCGACGAACCGGCCTATTGCCGCCGCCGCGCCAGGGGCCGCTTCGGTGGTCGGCGCCGGTTCGCGCGTCTCATGGATCAGGTACGCCGTCAGCAATCCAGCCAGCGCCACCAGCACCGCGCATGCAGGATAGAGCAACCGCATCACCCGCTCCTGCCCCGCAACCCTGCGCCCGGACGCCCTGCGCCCGATTGCCCTCCGCCCGGCGGCTTGACCCGGCCCGCCGCCTCCGTCACAAGTCGGGACGCGGATCGCCGCACTGTGCGATCGGGGAAGAACCTGCGGGCAATGGACAAGAAACCCTCCAGACCGGCGAACACCAGGAACACGCAATCCGGCGCCAGCCGGATGTGGGGCGGCCGGTTCGCCGCCGGGCCCGCCGCGATCATGCAGCAGATTAACGCCTCCATCGAGGTCGACAAGCGGCTCTACAAGGAAGATATCGAAGGCTCGCTCGCGCATGCAGCCATGCTGGTGAAGCAGGGCATTCTGACGCAGCTGGACGGCGAGGCGATCGCCGGCGGATTGCAGCGCATCCGCAAGGAGATCGACGAAGGCCGGTTCGAGTTCCAGGCCGCGCTCGAGGACATCCACATGAACGTGGAGGCGCGCCTCAAGGAGCTGATCGGCGATGCGGCGGGCCGGCTGCACACCGCGCGCTCGCGCAACGACCAGGTCGCGACCGATTTCCGGCTGTGGGTGCGCGGCGCGATCGACGACATGAGCGTCGCGCTCAAGGACCTGGTCCACGCCCTCATCGACCGCGCCGAGGAGCAGGCCGCGACCGTGATGCCGGGCTACACGCACCTGCAGCCGGCGCAGCCCGTCACCTTCGGCCATCATTTGATGGCCTATGTGGAGATGCTGGGGCGCGACCTCGGCCGGCTCGCCGATTGCCGGCGGCGGCTCAACGAATCCCCACTCGGCGCGGCGGCGCTCGCCGGCACGCCCTTTCCGGTCGACCGCCACGCCATCGCCAAGGCGCTCGGCTTCGACCGGCCGACCGCGAACTCCATGGACAGCGTTTCGAGCCGCGACTTCGCGCTGGAATATCTCGCGGCGCTGGCGATCCTCGGCGCGCATCTCTCGCGCCTGGCCGAGGAGATCGTGATCTGGATGAGCGACGGGTTCCGCTTCATCGCCCTGAGCGATGCCTGGACCACCGGCTCCTCCATCATGCCGCAGAAGCGCAACCCCGACGCGGCCGAGCTGGTGCGCGGCAAGGCGGGGCAAGTCGCCGGCGCGCTGGTCCAGCTGCTGGTCATCGTGAAGGGCCTGCCGCTCAGCTACGGCAAGGATCTGCAGGACGACAAGGCGCCGACCTTCGCCGCCAGCGACGCGATGGCGCTCAGCGTCGCGGCGATGGCCGGCATGGTGCGCGACATGACGGTCGATGCCGCCCGCATGCGCGCGGCGACCGAGGGCGGCTTCCTGACCGCGACCGACCTCGCCGACTGGCTGGTGCGCACGCTCGGCCTGCCGTTCCGCGACGCCCATCACGTGACCGGCGAGCTGGTGCGCCTTGCGGAGTCCAAGCACTGCCGCCTGCAGGACCTCGCGCTCGCCGACATGCAGAGGGTGGAGCCGCGCATCGACGATGGCGTATTCTCCGTCCTCGGAATCGACCAGTCGGTGGCCAGCCGCACCTCTTTCGGCGGTACCGCGCCGGAGAATGTACGGCGCGCCATCGCAGACGCACGGGAGCGGTTCAGATGAGTTTGATGAGACAAGCATTGGAAAATCCCGCCCCCCATAAAAACAGACCCCTCTCCCCTCGCGGGGGAGAGCTGCGGAGGCTTAGCGAACGCAGTGAGCTTAGCCGGAGCTGGGTGAGGGGGCTGCGCCGCAAGGCGCACAGCGCGCAAGCGCTGCTAACCGCGAGATGCACCGCTTTCTGGCGCTCTGCGAGCGCGCGCGCCTGTCGGTGCGCTACCCCTCATCCAACTTCGGCTAGGCTCGCGGGCGCTCGCCAAGCCTCCGTATCCTTCTCCCTCAAGGGGAGAAGGCGCTTCTTAAGGGTGATCATGGCGGCGCTGCTCGGCCTTCTCGCCCTCGCCCCAGCCGCCTGCGGCAAGAAGGGTGCGCCAGTCCTGCCGCCGCCGCAGACCGACGAGTTCCCGCACCACTACCCCAAGGACACCAACCCGCAGACCGGCGTGTTCAGCAGCTGAGGGCCGATCCTCCCCCCATGACCCACTTCCCTTATGTCGACGGCGAACTCCACGTCGAGCAGGTCCCGGTGCGGCGCATCGCCGAGGCGGTCGGCACGCCGTTCTACTGCTATTCCAGCGCCGCTCTCGCCGACAACTACCGCGCCTATGAGAAGACGCTGGGCGCGCTCGGAATCGGCATCTTCTATTCGCTGAAGGCCAATTCCAACCAGGCGATCATCCGCGCGCTCGGCAGGCTCGGCGCCGGCGCCGACGTGGTCTCGGTCGGCGAGATGCACCGCGCGCTGAAGGCCGGCATCCCGGCCGAGCGCATCGTGTTCGCTGGCGTCGGCAAGACCGAGGCGGAGATGCACGCCGCGCTCCAGGCCGGCATCCACCAGTTCAACGTCGAATCCTTCGGCGAGCTCGAGACGCTGAGCGCGGTCGCCGCGAAGATGGGCGTAACCGCGCCGGTCACGCTGCGCATCAACCCCGACGTCGATGCGAAGACCCATTCCAAGATCTCCACCGGCAAGGCCGAGAACAAGTTCGGCATCGACATCGACCACGCCGCGCAGTTCTATTCCGCCGCCGCGCGCATGAAGGGCATCCGCATCCTCGGCCTCGCGGTCCATATCGGCTCGCAATTGACCGACATCGCGCCCTATCGCGCCGCGTTCGAGAAGATCGCGGAGCTGGCGCGCACCCTGCGCAAGGCGGGCCTCACGGTCGAGCGCATCGACCTCGGCGGCGGCATCGGCATCGCCTACCGCGACGAGCGCACCATCAAACTCGAGGACTATGCGGCGCTCGTGAACGAGCTCATCGTGCCCCTGGGCCCGAAAGTAGAGATCGAGCCGGGCCGCAGCGTCGTCGGCAATGCCGGGCTGCTGGTCGCGCGCGTCATAAACGTCAAGGCGGGGGTCAGTCGCAGATTCGTGATCGTCGATGCCGCGATGAACGATCTCATCCGCCCCAGCCTCTACGACGCCTATCACGAGATCATCCCGGTCGCGCTGCCACCCGGCGATGCGCCGGTCGAGCCTGCCGACGTGGTCGGGCCGGTCTGCGAGACCGGCGACCGCTTCGCCGAGCAGCGCCCGCTGCCGCCGCTGAAACCCGGGGATCTGGTGGCCTTTGCCGCCGCCGGCGCCTATGGCGCGGTCATGTCCTCGACCTACAACACCCGCCTGCCGGCGGCCGAGGTGCTGGTCCGCGGCGAGCGCTACGACATCGTGCGGCCGCGGCCATCCTATGACCACATTATCGGGCTAGATAAAATTCCTGACTGGCTCCAATAGGCCAATGGCCATTGAACAAATGCTGGGCTAAAGTGTTAACTTATCCGGTCTAGACTCCCTACAGGGAAAGCCGGCGCACCCCATGCAGGAACCGAGACCCTCGCTGCGCTCGCGGGCCCCCATCGATCCGATGGCGGCGCTCCCGGCGCGCGTCCGCGGCTGGGCCTGGATGGCCTGGGCCCTGATGCTGCTGGAGCAGGTGGTCCGGGCGCTCGCCCCGGCGGCGGCGGTCATCGTCGTTTTCCTCATCCTGGCTCTGTTCGACGTCTTCAGCCTCCTGCCCTTGTGGGCCCATTGGGGCCTGCTGGCGCTGTTCGGGATCGCCCTCCTCGCCGCCCTCGGATACGGCTTCAAGGGCTGGCGCACGCCGGTCCGGGGCGATGCCCTGCGCCGGCTGGAGGCCGACAGCAACCTCGGCCACCGGCCGCTCACCCATCTGACCGACCGCCAGGCCAGCAACCTGGTCGACCCCTGGGCCACCGTGCTCTGGGCGCATCACCAGAAGCGGCTGTTGGCCGGGCTCGGCGAACTCAACCTCGCCGCCCCGCGCACCGACATCGCGCGGCGCGATCCCCTGGCCCTGCGCGGCCTCGCCATCCTGCTGCTGGCGCTCGGCCTCGGCATCGCCTGGGAGCAGTCGGGCAATAGGCTCATGGCTTCGCTCGCGCCCCAGGCCCGGGCCGCGGCCGACCTCTCCTCCATCACCGTCGAGGCCTGGATCACCCCGCCCGACTACACCCGCCTTGCCCCGATCGCGCTCAAGGCCGATCCCGCCGCCAAGCCGGCCCAGGGCGATGACGCCAGCCCGATCGAGATCCCGATCGGCAGCAAGCTCCTGGTGCAGATCCAGGGGCTCGGCGATGCCGCCACCCTCGACGCCAACAACGCCTCGAAGAAGCTCGAGATGCTGGACAGCGAGACCCAGCGCGCCGAGCTGGTGCTGAAGCAGGGCGACCGGATCGGCATCACCGGCGGCGGCCTCGATGTCGGCTGGCCGATCGCGCTCAGCCCGGACCTGCCGCCGACCGCGGCGCTGCAGGAGCCGACGGCGACCGAGCGCGGCGTCATGCATCTGGTCTATGGCGGCAAGGACGATTTCGGCGTCGCCGACATGCGCCTCGTCATCACCCAGGGCAAGGACTCGCTGGAGCTGCCGCTCGCCGTCCAGGGCCCCGACCCGCGCCAGGTCAAGGGCGCCAGCTACCAGGACCTGACCGCCCATCCCTGGGCCGGGCTGCCGGTCGAATTGCGCGCGGTGGCGCGCGATGCGCTGGGCCAGGTCGGCGCCTCGGCGCCCATCGCCATGACCCTGCCGGAGCGCAAGTTCTACCACCCGGTCGCGCGCGCCATCATCGAGCAGCGCAAGAGCCTGGCCAAGGAATCCGGCAACAACGCCCTGCAGGTCGCGCGCAAGCTGGTCCAGCTGATGACCCAGCCCGACGCCTTCGACAACAACGTCACCACCTTCCTGGCGCTCGATTTCATGGTCAAGCGCATGACCTCCGGCCCGATGGACAAGGGCGAGCTCGGCAACGTCCTGCAGCTGATGTGGGACACCGCCCTCGCGCTCGAGGACGGCGGCGTCAGCATGGCGATGCGCGAATTGCGCCGCCTGCAGCGCGAGCTGGAGGACGCGCTGGCGCGCGGCGCCTCCGACGAGGAGATCGAGAAGCTGATGAACGAGCTGCAGCAGGCGATGAACGAATACCTGCGCCAGATGCAGGAGCAGCTCGCCCAGGCGATGCAGAAGGGCATGCCGATGGGTCCGCTCGATCCCAACGCGCTGCAGCTCTCGCAGCAGGATCTCAACGAGATGCTGAACCAGGCCCGCCGCATGGCGCAGAACGGCGCCCGCGATTCGGCCCAGCAGATGCTCCAGCAGTTGCAGAACATGCTAGAGAACCTGCAGATGGGCATGCCGATGCAGGGCCAGGGCAACGGCCAGGCCCAGCGCATGCTGAACGACCTCGGCAAGATCATGCAGGGCCAGCAGCAATTGCTGCAGGACACCTTCCGCCGCCAGCGCGGCCAGCAGCAGCCGGGCGACGAATCCGGCGAAGGCATGGGCGAAGGCACCGGCCAGGGCTATGGCCAGGGCCAGAGCAGCGCCACCGGCGCGGCCGCGCAGGAGGCGCTGCGCCAGCAGCTCGGCGACCTGATGCGGCGCTTCTCCAACGCCACCGGCGACATCCCGCAGGGCATGGGCCAGGCCGAGCAGTACATGCGCGGCGCCACCGGCGCGCTGCGCAACGAGGACCTGGACAGCGCGGCGCAGGCGCAGAACGACGCGCTGGAGCAGCTGCAGCAGGGCATGCGCCAGATGAGCCAGGCGCTGCAGCAGCAGATGGGCGCCCGGCGCGGCCCCGGCCAGCGCGACCCGATGGACCCCTTCGGCCGCGCCCTCAACAACGACGAAGGCCCGGGCGGCGACGCCTTCGCGCGCGAAGGCACCGACATCGTGCCGCTGAACCAGACCGACATGGACCGCAGCCGCCAGATCTTCGAGGAGCTGCGCGAGCGCCGCAACCAGCCCCAACGCCCCAAGATCGAACGCGACTACCTGGACAGGTTGTTAAGGCAGTTCTGACCCACGACCTTCTCCTCTACGTCATCACCGGGCCGATGCGAAGCATCGAGACCCGGTGATCCAAATTTCCTTGCACCGCTCGGAAGCGCACGCACTTGGATCGCCGGGTCTTCGCCCGGCGATGACGGCTGTGATTTTTCCCTTCTCCCCTCGCGGGAGAAGGATGCGTAGCCTTAGCGAGCGCCCGCGAGCTTAGGCGAAGCTGGATGAGGGGGCCGCGCCACAAGGCGCGCAGCGCGCGAGCGCTGGCATATGAACCGCAACGTCGAACGTGGCTAGCTAGCTCTTCCGCTTGAGCCGCGCGAGCTGCATCGCCGGATTCCAACCCTCGAGCTTTTGAATGCTCTGACTGCGCCAAGGCATGCGCGCACTGATCCACTGCGCCCGCCAATGATCGTATACCGTGCGACGGACGAGGTATCCGCCGACTGCATCGTCAATTCCGAATCGGATGCCGCAGGAGGGGCACGCGTCGGTGCGCGGTGAGTGATCGCCCTGAGGAGGGAGCGGAAGCGCGCAGGCGCACACCGGGCAGTAGTCCGGTTCCACCGGCTGCGCCGAGTTCCAGTGCCGTTGAAGCGCCCGGGTTGCATCGGCCTGAAAGCGCTCGGACCGCGCCGCAACCGCCTCCAGGAACCTGCGCACGACCTCGATCTGGTTCGCATTCAACCACGCCCAGTGCCTGTCGAAGTCTCGGCGATCCGCATACTTGTAGGTCACAAGGAAGATAACCGAATGAACCAGGTCCCATTCGCGGGTCATCGTGTTGGCATCCAGGTGCCGCACCGCGAAGCGAAGCAGCGCACCCAGGTAGTACGTCAAACTGGGGCCCCAGAGATGCTGGATGGCGTCCGTGCATTCCATCAGGTCATCATCCGAGAGCGCCGTCCACGGCACATCGCGATCGATGCGCCCGGCGCTCTCCCATTCCTCAGCGGAAATCTCCCGAGCCATTCCCTGATCGCTGAGCGCCGTCTGCCGCAGCGTCTGCTCCGGCATGGGATGCGTCGGAAACGCATCCTCGATCAACTTGATGAGCGCGTCGGCTTCCATGATGAGCACTCGCTGAAGGTGTGGTGAAGCGCTTCGTTAACGAGGAGCGCCCGCTGGACAGATCAGGCTGTCTTCCCCAGCGCCTTCTCCACCACGCGTGGGTTGGCGTCGATCACGCGCAGCAGGGTGGCGGCGGCGCCCGTGGGCCTGCCCTGGCCGGTCTCCCATTTCTGCAGCGTCCTGACCGGAATGCAAAAGACTCGGGCGAACTCGGCCTGACTTTTCCTGGTTTTCGCCCGGATCAGGCGGACGTCGTCCGGCGAGAACTCATGGACCAGATAGCCCTTGCGCGCGCCCTTGGCGAATGCCACAGCCTGCTGCATCGAGGCCAGCAAGTCCTTCTCGATATTCTTCCGAGTCTTGGCCATGTCGTCCTCACTCGTCTTCGCAAATATATACCCATGCTGGGTATACTGCAAAAGTCGCGATTGCTTGTGGCCGCAAGGTCAGAGTCCATAGAACACCACCGCCCCGCCCGGCACCAGCTGATCCAGCAGGTCGAAATCCCGCACATTGCGCGTGAGGATCGCGGCGCCGATCTTGCGCGCTTGGAGATGGATGAGGCTGTCGTTGAGCAGCTTGCGCTCCTGCCCTTGGCCGCGTGGAATCCGTCCCAGCCGCAGCGCCTTGCCGGCGAGCATCCCGGCCTTGCCCCAGGTGTCGGTGTCCGGCGCGAACAGCCGGTGCCGCGGAATATCGTGGATGGTCCTGTCAATCGCCGCCAACGCCGCCTTGGTCAGGGGATGAGCCGGTTCGAGCCGCCCAAGCACGTGCGTCAGTTCCGCCACGCAGACCGCCGAATGGAAGATGCTGCGATAGCGCAACAGATCGTCGACCGCCGCCGGCGTCTTGCCCTGCAGCGTGTCGATGTAGACCGTGGTATCGATCAGCAGCGGCCGACCGGCCTTCGGCTCATCGTCCGCCCAGCGCAACTGGGCCTCTGCGCGGGCCGTGAGCGGGCGTCCCGCCTGCTGCGGCCTGAGCGCGCGCTCGGCCGTCTTGAGATCAAAACTCAAGGTCGAGGTCCGGGTCGACCGTGCCCCTGCGCTTCAGGACCTTCTCGCCGAAATCGTCCGCCAGCGCGAGGTTCGACAGCGCGACTTCGAGCAGCTCGGTGTCGGTGCTGACGCCGGCGCGCTTCTTCGCCGCCTTGACCAGCGCCTTGGAAACACGCCCCCGGATCACCGCGTCCTTCGGCCCGCCGACAAGGCCGGCGTTCCTCGCCTCGCCCATGATGAGCTCGGTGCGATTGCGCCGTACGGAGGCCGATGCGTGAGTCGCTACGGGACCGCCCGTCTTCATCCGCTCCGACTTCACCGTCCTGGGCATTGCCAAATCTCTCGTTGTGCTACAAGATTGGAAAAGTGTAGCACAGCATATCGATCCGGTCACGCTTGCACTGGCGGGCGCATGGCTGAGACAGCAAACTGGGGAAAATTGGGGTCCTTCGAGTAACCGCGAAGCAACTCGACTCTGAACCCATCCGGCCTTGCCGCGCACCGGCAAGCGCGCGATGGCTGCCTGGATTCGCCGCGCTCAGCCTTCCCGGGGAAGCACGGTAAGCACCCTGCCGATGAACGCATGGAACTGGACCATGTAGTTGCGCAGGAAATCCTTGGTCGCCGGGACGGTGACTTCGCCATCCTCCGTGATCATGCCCGGTGTGAACTGGATGTAGGCTTCCGGCGCGTTCATCTGGGGCGAATTGCAGAAGCTGAGCACGCCGCGCAGGCTCTGCTGGGCGAGGGCGGTCCCGATCGATCCCGGCGAGGTGCCGATCACCGCCGAGGGTTTGCGCGTGAAGGAATTGGAGCCATAGGGGCGGGTCGCCCAATCGATCGCGTTCTTGAGGCCACCGGGTATCGACCGGTTGTATTCCGGCGTCACGAACAGTACGGCGTCGGACGCGGTGATGGCAGCCTTGAAGGCCCTCGCCACCTGGGGGAAGTCGGCGTCGTAATCGTAGCTGTAGAGCGGCAGGTCCTTGAAGGATACCTCGCTGAACTCCAGGGCTTCCGGGGCCAGTCGGATCAGCGCGCGGGCGAGCTTGCGATTGATCGATGCAGCGGCGAGGCTGCCGACGAGATAACCGACTTTGTAGCGGGTCATGTCGCGTCCTTTCCTTGCGAGAGTTCAGCCGTTGGATCGCCTGGACAGCAGACATCGGGAGCGGCGCATCGGAACCGCCCTGATCGTCCTCGTTCGATGGAGCCTCGGCTATCATACACCCCCGGCCCCGGGCAAAACACGAGGAGCGGAAAAAATCGCTGGGAAAATTGGGTAGCCAGCAGTGCACGATCTGGAAGGCGGTTCGAGGCGCCTAAGCGGGTCGGCTTGCGTGCGTGTACGGGGCCAGGGTCGCGGTTGCTTTGTGGAAGCGGCTCGTGCGACAGGCCCGCTACTGGATCCCCCGCGCCTGCAGCGCGTCGTCCACCACGGCGCAGATCTCCTTCAGCGAGAACGGCTTCGAGACCACGCGGTCAATCAGGGCGTCGAGGTTGTGCGCGCGCTGGCGCTCGGCGGCGAAGCCGGTCATCAGCACCACCGGCAAAGCGGGCCGGTCCTTGGTCGCCTTCAAGGCGAGCGCGATGCCGTCCATGCCGGGCATCACGATGTCGGTCAGCAGAAGATCGTACGGCCCTTCCTCCAGCGCCGCCAGCGCCGAGCCGCCATCGCCGACCGCCGTCACGTTGTGGCCGTGATAGGCCAGCGCGCGCTTGACGAATTCGCGCACGGCTTCGTCGTCTTCCGCCAGCAGGATCGCCGCCACCTGGTCACCGTCTGATTGGCCGGCCTCGTCCGGGTCGTCCCCACGCTCCGGCAGCCGGTCTAGCCCATCGGTCATACTGTCTCAACCCGTCCATGGATCGCCAGGGCGCCCCGCATGCCGGGTCGCAGCGGGTCTCTGCGACGATAGTCGGTGCCGCTTAATATTTGGTGAGGAGGCGGGCGGCCCGGGCAGCACACCCAGCCTACGGCGCGTCCGCCACGCTGAGCACGAAATTGGGCGCCGTGGGCGGCCAATTGTCGAAGGATTTCTGGAACTTGATGTTCTGCCCCGGCTGCACCACCTGCTCGTGCAGGCGGAACTCGAGCGGCTCCAGCTGGCTGCCCGCGTCGTCGACCGGCACGATCATCAGCACCGGCATGTCCACGGGATAATCGGAGAGGTTGAAGACCGTGGCCCTGACCTCGAACACCTGCTGGCCGCTCTCATCCTTGCGCATGCCGGTATGGTCGATCGAGATTTCGAGGTCGGCGGCGGGGTTGTCGGTCGAAAGGTTGAGCAGCGAATAGAGCGCGTCCGCGCCCGGCACCGTGCGCGCGATCACGTCACGGAACACATAGGCCGCCGCCAGCAGGCCGATCGCCAGCCCCGCCACCAGGATCAGCGTCAGGCGCGAGTTGCGCTTGGCCGGCCGCATCGGGCGCATGCGCGGCGGCACGGTGATCGGCCCCATGGTCTGCCCGCCGCGCCGGCCGAGGCGCGCGATCGGGTTCTGCGGCCCCCCCTGGGGCGCCCCCTGGCTGACGGTATAGCCCTCGCCCCGCCCGCCGCCCGCCACCTGCTCGGCGATCGCGGCCAGCGAGCGCGCCATCTCCGCCGGGGTCTCCGGCGGGCTGGGTGGATGCGGCTCGGCCTCCTCGGCGGGGGCCGCGGCGACCGGTTCGGGCGCGGGTTCCGGTTCTGGGGGGGGCGGCTCCGGAATCGAGGGCACCGGGCCCGGCGGCTCGAGCGCCGTGGGTTCGGCGGCGTCGGCCTCCTCCATGCCCTCCGGCATCTGGCGCCAGCGGTGCCCGCACTTGGCGCAGCGCACATTGCGCCCCGCCGGTAGCAACTTGGCTGGATCCAGATTGAACCGGGCTTGGCAGGACGGGCAGGCGACGATCACGCTTTTACGAGGTCCCCCAATGAGCGCGTCTGGAACGTTATAGTTCTCGCCCGTCCGGCCCGGCAAGCCTGGACCGCCAAGGCCGAGCATGCAATCCTGCCTGGACTGAGGGCGACTCAGGCAGTCGGTTTAGGGGCCTGGATAGTGATTTTGTTCGACGGCGTCGCCGTCCGTTATGGCGCTGGGCCGGAAGTTTTGCGCGGCATCTCCTTCACGCTCGCGCCCGGCTCGTTCCACTTCCTGGTGGGGCCGAGCGGCGCGGGCAAGTCATCGCTGCTGAAGCTGATCTATCTCGGCCTGCGCCCCGCCGCCGGCCGGGTGGAGCTGTTCGGCCGCGACGTCTCGGTCCTCCGGCGCTCGGACTATCCCGGCATGCGCCGGCGCATCGGCGTGGTGTTCCAGGATTTCCGCCTGATCGAGCACCTCTCGGCCATGGACAACGTCGCCCTGCCGCTGCGCATCGCCGGCGTGCGCGAAAGCGACATCAAGCGCCACGTGCCCGAGCTGCTGGGCTGGGTCGGCTTGAAGCACCACCTCGACGCCCTGCCCGCCACCCTCAGCGGCGGGCAGCAGCAGCGCGTGGCGATCGCGCGCGCCGTCATCTCGCGCCCCAGCCTGCTGCTCGCGGACGAGCCGACCGGCAATGTCGACGACACCATCGGCGTGCGCCTGATGTACCTGTTCGAGGAACTGAACAAGATGGGCACGACGGTGGTGATCGCGACCCACAACGAGGGGCTGGTCGGCCGCTTCTCGCACCGCCAGCTGCGCATCGCGAACGGCACGGTGCGCCTGGTCGAGTCCCCGGCCGATGCGGCGGACGGGGCCGCGCCCCACCCTGAAACATCCGGGCCTGAAGCATCCGGGCCTGAAACATCCGATCCCGCGACATCCCCGCCTGCGGCATCCGAGCCGATCGAGCGGGACGCGCGGGAGGCGAGCGCCTGAGCCATGCTGCGCTTCCGCACCGACCTGCCGCTCGACCGCGATTCGACCGCGCGCTTCCTGCCCTGGATCATCGGCTTCATGGTCTACCTGGCGATGATCGCCGCCACCGTCGCGCTGGTGGTCGATCACGTGACGCAGCGCTGGCAGCGCGACCTCAGCGGGCAGTTGACGGTGGAGCTGCCGGCGGTGGCGGACGAGGACGAGGCCGCGCACAAGCAGCGCGTCGAGGACGCGGTCGACGAGATCGCCGACACCAACGGGATCCTCGGCACGCGCCCGCTCGACCAGGCCGAAGTGCGGCGCCTGCTCTCACCCTGGCTGGGCGACCAGGCCGGGGAGGAGCTCGGCGTCGCGCTGCCCGACCTGATCGCGGTTTCGGTGCAGCCCGGCATCCGCCCCAATTTGTCCGAGCTGGCGGAGCGGCTGCAATCGGCCTCGCCCGGCGCGGCGATCGACGACCACGCATCCTTCAACGCCGGCGCCATGGGCTTCCTCAATACCATCGAGGTGCTGGCGGTCAGCGTGCTGGCGCTGGTGCTGGCTGCCACCGCCGGCGTCGTCGCGTTCGTGGCGCGCGCCGGCCTCTCGATCCACCGCCGCATCGTGGAGATCGTGCACCTGGTGGGCGCGCACGATTCCTATATCGCGCGCCAGTTCCAGGCCCAGGCCTTCCGCTACGGCTTCATCGGCGCGCTCATCGGCACGCTGCTGGCCGCCGCCACCCTGCTGCTGGCCGCGGTGTTCGCCGCGCGCGACGCCGCGCCGATCGGCCCCGCGGTGCAGGCCTTCCAGCCCTGGATGATCTGGCCCCTCATCCTCATCCCCCTCGCCGCCGTCCTGATCGCCATGATCACCGTCCGCATCGCCGTCCTCACCGCGCTCAGGCGCATGGCGTATTAGAGAAAGCCCCTTCCCCCTTCACTGGTCCCCTCTCCCCTCGCGGGAGAGGGCTGCGGAGGCTTAGCGAGCGTCAGCGAGCTTAGCCGAAGCTGGGTGAGGGGGCCGCGCCGGCCGCGGACGAATGTCCGCATTCGCGGACGGGAGGCGCGCAGCGCGTGAGCGCTACGAACGCCACGCGTCCTATCCTCACTCGGCGCTCTTGCGAGCGCGCGCACCTATCGGTGCGCAACCCCTCATCCAACTTCGCCCCCGCGGACGAATGTCCGCATTCGCGGACGGGGGCTCGGCTTCGCCTCGCCAAGGCTCCGTATCCGTCTCCCGCAAGGGGAGAAGGGCGATCTTTGCATGGCGGATGGCCTCATGACATCGCCGCCCCGCTCTGCTAAGAGCGACCCCCATGAGGGCTTCGCGAATCAGCTTCAAGGACACCGCCCCGCCGGGTATCGGACGGCGGCTGGTGCATGCCGCGCTGCTGCTGATCGTCGTCTGGCTGGGCGGCTTTCTCGCCTTCGCCGCGGCGATCCCGGCGGAGGTGCGCGATGCCGACCGCCCGGTCGATGCGATCGTGGTGCTGACCGGCGGCGACGTGCGGCTGGCCGAGGGCTTCGCGCTGCTCGACCGCGGGCTTGCCAAGAAGATGCTGATCTCCGGCGTCGCCGATGGCGTCAAGATGCCGGCCCTGCTGCAGACCCTGAACGGCGGCCCGCAGCCGAGCCAGGCCGTCCTCGAGTGCTGCGTCACCCTCGGCTACGACGCGCGCTCGACCGAAGGCAACGCGCGCGAGAGCCTGCGGTGGCTGAGCGGGAACGGGTTCACCACCATCCGCCTCGTCACCGCCAACTACCACATGAACCGCAGCCTGCTCGAGTTCCGCCGCGTCATGCCGGCGATCGAGATCGTGCCCAATCCCGTGTTCCCGCGCCAGATGCAGGACCCGTACTGGTTCACGCGCCCCAACACGATCTACCTGCTGTTCAACGAGTACCACAAATACCTCGCCGCCGCCCTGCGCGCGAAGCTCGGCGATCTCGGCACCGCCCTATCCGGCGTCACCCGCAAGCTCGCCGCGACGGCCGGGCTGTGATGACAATACCCCGTGCACGCCAAAAAGACGCCCCTTCCCCCCTCGCGGGGGAAGGATGCGAAGGCTTAGCGAGCGCAAGCGAGCTTAGCCGGAGCTGGATGAGGGGGCCGCGCCGGCCGCGGACGAACGTCCGCCTTCGCGGACAGGCGCCCGGCGCGCGAGCGCTGAACGCAACGCAAGATGATCGAGGCATGGCAATGCCGATGAGGGCGCTCTGGCGAGCGCGCGCGGCTATCGCCGCGCCACCCCTCATCCAGCTTCGCCTAGGCTCGCGCCGCTCGCCAAGGCTACGCAACCTTCTCCCGCAAGGGGAGAAGGGTTACTTAGCTTAGTGCGGTCGCTGCGCGCATGACCGCCCTCCGCTCCCTCCTCTTCAACCTCGCGTACTTCCTCTGGTCCGTATTCATGCACGTCGTCTGCCTGCCGCTGCTGCTGGCGCCGGCGTCGTGGGTGTGGGCGGCGGGGCACCGGTGGATCGACGGCACCCTCTTCCTGCTGCGCGTCCTCTGCGGCCTCGGTGCGCGCGAGCTCGGCCTCGAGAACTTGCCGAAAGGTCCCGCCATCGTCGCCGCCAAGCACCAGTCGGCGTGGGAGACGCTGTTCCTCTCGCGCCGGCTCGGGCGCCCCGCCTTTGTCCTGAAGCGCGAACTCCTGGGCATCCCCCTCTTCGGCTGGTTCATCCGCAAGGTCGGCATGGTCGCGGTCGACCGCGCCGGCAAGGCCGCCGCGCTCAAGCGGATGGTGCGCGACGCCAACCAGGCGCTCGGGCAAGGCCGCCGGATCGTCATCTTCCCCGAAGGCACCCGAGTCGCGCCCGGGACGCATCGTCCCTACCAGCCCGGGATCGCCGCGCTCTACGGCCAGCTCAATGTGCCGGTGGTCCCGGTCGCACTCAATTCCGGCCTCTATTGGGGCCGGAAGGCATGGGTGAAGAAGCCCGGCCGCATCCTCATCGAATACCTGCCGCCGATCCCCCCCGGCCTCGACCGCAAGGCCTTCATGGCCGAGCTCGAGCACCGCCTGGAGCCGGCGGCCAACGCGTTGCTCGATCGCAGCGATCGCTAACCCCGCCAGGCCGAGTTCGCGCGGAGCCATGCGGCGAACGCGTCCTCTTCGATCTCGCCGGCCGCGAGCCGCAGCATCGTGAGGACGCAGTCCCCGTCGCTCGCGGTGAGAATCATGCCGTTCAGATCCAGGAACATTTCCGCCGCGACAAAGGCCGTGCGCTTGTTGCCGTCGATGAAGGGATGATTCCGCGCAAGGCCGAACGCATAGGCCGCGGCCAAGGTCGGAAGATCCGCCGTTTCATCGTACGCAAACCGGTTCT
>DASSBF010000128.1:0-3436 GCA_035699005.1 Dongiaceae bacterium | reverse complement strand
AGCCGATGCGCGCGCCTTCGCGCCGCGCGCCGCTGACCACGTCCTCGACCGCCGCGACGATGTCGACCTCGCTCGGCTGCTCGGTCCCTTCGCCGCGGGCGAAGGCGAGATAGGCGTTGACCATGCGCTCCATGTCGTCGACGTCGCGCTTCAGATCCTCGATCGCCGGGGTCTGGCCCATCATCGCGAGCTGCAGCTTCATGCGGGTCAGGGGCGTGCGCAAATCGTGGCTGACGCCGGCCAGCATCTCCGTGCGCTGCTGCATCTGGCGGCGGATGCGGGCGCGCATCTGGTTGAAGGCGCGGCCCGCCACTTCCACCTCGGCCGCGCCGTCGAGCACGAACTCGCCGACATCGCGGCCCTTGCCGAAATCGTCGGCGGCCTGGGCCAGGCGCTTGATCGGCCGCACCTGGCCGCGCATGAACAGGGTCGCCATCGACAGCAGCACCAGCGAGGTGCCGAGCATCCACAGGAAGAACACGTAGGTGGTGGAGGAGAACAGGCGCCGCCGCTCGACCACCGCCTGCAACACGCCGTCGGGCAGCTGCACGTGGATCTCGACCTGGTTCTGCAGCGAGCGGCTGTCGATGATGAAGGGCCGCTCCACGCGCGACTGCAACGCATCCGAGAGCTGCCGGTCGACCAGGTTCTGCCGCATGATGGTCGGGTCGTTCGGCAGGATGTCGCCCAGCTTGAAGCTGAAGTCGATGCGCATGGTGTTGCCGGCGATGCGGAACACCCGCTTGGCGCGGTCCTCGCTGATCGGATGCGGGATGAGCTGGATGGCGGCCGCGATGTCGCCGGCGACGCTCTGCGCCAGCCGCTTGGTCACCGTGTTCCAGTGGCTGTCGTAGAACACCCAGGCGGAGACCACCTGCAGCATGACGACCGGCGTCACGATGATCATGATCGAGCGGCCGAGCAGCGAGCGCGGCAGCATCTCCTCGAAGTCCTCGATCAGGGCGCGCAGCGCGGTCAGCATGGGATCCCGTCAGTCCGGCTGCAACACATAGCCTCGCCCGCGCACGGTCTGCAGGAAGCGCGGGAAGCGCGGGTCGTCCTCGATCTTGCGGCGCAGGCGCGTCATCTGCACGTCGATCAGGCGGCTCTCGCCGCCATCGTCGGCTTGCGGCGCGAGCGTTTCCCGCGACACCGGCTCGCCGGCGCGGCGGGCAAGCTGGAACAACAGCTCGCATTCCGCTTCGGTCAGGTGCACCGGCTCGCCCGACCTGAACAGGCGCCGCCGCTCGATCTCGAACACGAAGGCGCCGAACTTCACCGCACCGACGCTGGTCTGCCGCTCGCTGCGCGCCCGGGCGCGCTTCAGGATCGCGCTGATGCGCAGCACCAGCTCGCGCGGCTCGAACGGCTTCACCAGGTAGTCGTCGGCGCCGGTCTCGAGGCCTGCGATCCGGTCGCCGGATTCGCCCATCGCGGTCAGCAGCAGGATCGGCACCAGGCTGCTTTCCCGGAGGCTGCTGGCCAGCTCCAGCCCGCTTTCGCCGGGCATCATGATGTCCACCACCAGCAGGTCGAACCTGATGCCCGCCAGCTTGGCTCGCGCGTCGGCCGCATGGACCGCCGTGGTGACGCGATAGCCCTGCTCGGTCAGGTAGCGCCCGATCAGGTCGCGCAGCCGCTTGTCGTCGTCGATCACCAGGATATGCGGCTGGGCTTCGCTCATGGCTTTGGCCGGTCAGCGCGGTGCGCTGGGGCGGAAACGCCGCCGGTCGCCCTCCTCGATCATGCCCAGCAGCACCTTGCGGAAGCCCTCGACCGCGTCGGCGCCGGCCGAACGGTAGGCGCGGGCGATCAGCGCCCGCTGCTCCTCCGTCAGCTTGCGCTCCAGCTCCGCGCCTTTGTCGGTGAGGCTGAGCAGGCGCTGGCGCCGGTCGGTCGCGCCCGGCTTCTGGACGATGAAGCCCTGCCGGACAAGCTGGCCGAGGACCCGGCTCAGGCTCTGCTTGGTGATCCGGAGGATGCCGAGCAGGTCCGAAACGGTCATGCCCGGATTGCGGCCGACGAAGTAGATCACCCGGTGGTGGGCCCGGCCGAAATTGAACTGGGCCAGGGTCTGGTCCGCCTTCGCCGTGAAGTCGCGATAGGCGAAGAACAGCATCTCGATGCCCTGCCGCAGCTCATCCTCGCGCAGAAACAGCGGATTCGCGGGTGATTTTATGTCAGCCATGTTGACTTATTTGTCCGATTGTTCTAAAACGGGCCTGGACTACGATGGATCATAATACAACGCCTGTCCCCCTCCCGTGGAGTTGTCTGCGATGAGTTTAGTCCCATTCGATGACCGTGACGGAGTCATCTGGTTCGACGGAAAATTAATCCCGTGGCGCGATGCCAAGCTGCACGTCCTGACCCACGCCATGCACTACGCCGCCGCCGCCTTCGAGGGCGAGCGCGCCTATGGCGGCAGGGTCTTCAAGTCGCGTCCTCATTCCGAGCGCCTGCACCGGTCGGCGGAGCTCCTGGGCTACAAGATTCCCTATTCGGTGGATGAGATCGAGAAAGCCAAGGCCGAGGTCGTGAAGGCGATGGGCGGAGGCGACCTCTATGTCCGCGCCATCGCCTGGCGCGGCAGCGAGCAGATGGGCGTCGCCGCCCAGCAGGCCAAGATCCACTTGGCGATCGCGGCCTGGGCGTGGCCCTCCTATTTCTCGCCGGAGCTGCTGGAAAAGGGCATCCGCCTGAAATGGGCCAAGTACCGCCGCCCGTCGCCGGAGACGGCGCCGACCGCCTCCAAGGCCTCCGGCCTCTACATGATCTGCACCATCTCCAAGCATGACGCGGAAAAGGACGGCTACCAGGACGCCATGATGCTGGATTACCGCGGCCAGCTGGCCGAGGCGACCGGCGCCAACGTGTTCCTGGTGCAGAACGGCGAGCTGCACACGCCGAAACCGGACTGTTTCCTCGACGGCATCACGCGCCAGACCGTGATGGATCTCGCCCGCAAGCGCCAGATCAAGGTGGTGGAGCGCGCAATCCTGCCGGAAGACCTGGCCAAGACGCAGGAGGTCTTCCTGGTCGGCACCGCCGCGGAAGTGACGCCCGTCGGCCAAGTCGGCGAATACAAGTTCACGGTCGGCCCGGTCACCAGGCAATTGCGCGAAGACTACCTGAAAGAAGTGCGCCAGCCGGCCAAGAGCGCGGCGGCGGAGTAAGCGCCTGACCTTACCCGACTGAACTCTCCCGAGACGGGGCAGGGTAGGATGGGGCGAGGCGGTTCAGCTCGGCGCAGTCTTCGGTGGAGAGAACAACCCCACCCCAACCCTCCCCCAACTTGGGCTACCGGATTCACACTTCATGTCGGTAGACCTGATAGGGGTGATTGAGCAGGTCGGCGCCGCGTTTTCTGGCTTGGAACTCGAGCCAGCCTTCGAGCATGACGATGGGACCTGGCTTGCCGTAGTAGCCGGTCCAT
>DASSBF010000127.1:0-39272 GCA_035699005.1 Dongiaceae bacterium | reverse complement strand
GTCGAGCGCCGCCTGCAGGGCCAGCGACGTCTGGCTGAGATGGAGCCCGCGCGTGGCATCGATCTCCGGCGCGCCGGCCGCGCGCAGCCACATCGCCCAGTTCGGCCAGGTCGCCCATTGCGCGTCCCACTCGATGTGGATCAGCGTGTGATGCTTGAGCTCGCGCGGCTCCTTCAGCGGATGCTTGCCCCGAAGCAGGTTCGGGCTGCAGACCGGGAACACGGTTTCCTCGAACAGCCGTTCCACAACGAGCCCCGGATAGTCGCCGGTGCCGAAGCGGATGGCGATGTCGACGCCATCCTCGGCGAAATCCGCCAGCCGCTGCGAGACGTCGATGCGCACGTCCGCCTCGGGATGCCGTTCCAGGAACCCGTCGAGCCGCGGCACCAGCCACTTCGCCGCGAGGGAAGGCGAGGTCGTGACCATCAGCTTCGGCCTTCCGTCGACCGCGCGCAAACGCTGGACCGCGCGCCCGATCGTCCCCAGCCCTTCAGCGACCGCGCGCGACAGGGTCTCGCCCGCCGGCGTCAGGCGCACCACGCGGCTCGACCGCTCGAACAGGCGCACCTTGAAATCCAGCTCCAGCTCGCGGATCGCATGGCTGACCGCCGCCGGCGTCACGTTCAGTTCCGCCGCCGCCTTGGTGAAGCTGAGATGGCGCGCCGCGGCCTCGAACCCGCGCAGCGCCGCCAGGTTGACCGGCCTGCTCATGGCGCTATTTTCAAATCTTGCTCATCAATCCGTCAAGCAGGATTCGTTTGAAAAATGCGCGCTGTAAACCCCAAATAGTAGTCTGAGAGCATGATCCTGCCTTAGCAGGATTTGAAGAAAGCTGCATTCCATGACCGACCTCACAACCGCCTGCCGTGTTCTCTCGCCGGATCCGCGGCGGGAAGATCGGCGCGCGGACCTGCGCACCGAGCGCGATTTCGCCCACGCGATCGCGCGCACGCTATCCTGGATGTGGCGGCAGTGGCGCCGCCGCGAGATCATCCGGACCCTGGACAAGGTGGACGACCGCCTGCTGCGCGATGTGGGAATCGACCGCGGCGGGATCGAGGAATTCGTCGACGCCCTGATGGTGCGACGGCGATAGCCGCTCACGTCTGCCTGTAGAGCCCCCTTCCCGGCCGATGCATGATGAATGGATCGGCCGTCTTTTTTGCTTCCTCCCCCAGCATGACCCCAGCATGGGGGAGGGTTGGGTGGGAGAAGCGAGCGAAGGTTGCCTTACAGCGAAAAGCGGCTTCCCCCTCCCTGCCCTCCCCCGTATCGGGGGAGGAGTTGCAGAGTAGAAGGCGATCAGCGCCGCTCGTACTGCGTCTTGCCGAACAGGATTTCGCGCTGGCGGTCGGTGAAAGGCTGCTGCTTGTTCCGGCGGTCGGCCAGCACCTGGAGCGCGCGCTGCACTGCCGGCCGCGCGTCGATCGCGTCGAACCAGCGCCGGACATGCGGATAGTCCGCGAGCACGACGCCCTGCCGCTCCCAATGGCGCAGCCAGGGGAAGGTCGCGATGTCGGCAATGCCGTACTCCGCGCCCGCGAGATATTCGGCTTCGGCAAGCCGGCCATCGAGCACGGCATAGAGCCGCTTGGCCTCGTTGGTGTAGCGCTCGATCGCGTACGGGATCTTCTCGGGCGCATAGGCGCGGAAGTGGTGCGCCTGGCCCAGCATCGGGCCCACGCCGCCCATCTGGAACATGAGCCACTGGATCGCGTGGTACCGCGCGGCGCCATGCGCGGCCAACAGCTTGCCGGTCTTGCCCGCGAGATAGATGAGGATGGCCCCGGATTCGAACAGCGGCAGCGGCTTGCCGCCGGGCCCGTCGCGGTCGACGATCGCCGGAATGCGGTTGTTGGGGCTGATCTTCAGGAATTCCGGCTTGAACTGGTCGCCTTCGCCGATATCGACCGCATGCACCGCATAGGGCAGGCCGAGCTCCTCGAGCGCGATGTGCACCTTGTGGCCGTTGGGAGTCGGCCAGGTATAGAGGTCGATCATGGCTGCCACGCCCTCACGCCTTGTCCAGCACGCGCAGCGCGCGCTTGACGGTGGGCCGCTCGGCGATCCTCTTGATCCATGTCTGCACGTGGGGAAAGTCGTCGGGGTCCTGGTCATAGGATGGCGGGTTCTTGGTCCACGGCCAGGCCGCGATATCGGCGATCGAAAACTCCTCGCCGCCCAGGTAGGCGCTGCTGGACAGGCGCTTGTCCATCACCGCGTAGAGCCTTCCGACCTCGCGCGTGTAGCGGTCGATCGCATAGGGGATGCGCTCCGGCGCGGAGCTCTTGAAATGGTAGCACTGGCCGAACATCGGCCCGACATTGCCCATCTGGAACATCAGCCATTCCAGGACGCGGGCCCGCGCCTCCTCCTCCGTGGGCAGGAAGCGGCCGGTCTTCTCCGCCAGGTAGATGAGGATCGCCCCGGATTCGAAGATGGTGATCGGCCCGCCATCGGGACCTTCCTGGTCGATGATCGCGGGGATCTTGCTGTTCGGATTGATCTTCACATAGCCGGCGCTGAACTGTTCCTTTGCGCCGACATCCACCTTGTGGATCCGGTACGCCAAGCCGGTCTCTTCCAGCATGATGTGGATCTTGTGGCCGTTGGGCGTGCCCCAGGTGTAGAGATCGATCATCCCAGCCTTTGCTTACGGCGAACCGCCGCCCGCTTTGTCCAAGCACTTTGGCGGGTCAGTCTTGAGGATTTCGCTTGAGCTGGCAAGGGCGCTTGCCGATCATGCCGATGGCTCACAAAGGCGGTCCATCGATGCGCGGCAAAGCCGACGACCAGAAAAGCTGGAAAGACCCGGGCAGCGGCTATTCGGAGCTGATCGGCTATCGCGTGACCAGGTGGGACACCGACTATTGCGAGATGGAATTGACGGTGGAGGCAAAACACCTGAACCGCCTGAGCGTGCCCCACGGCGGCGCGCTTGCGACGCTGGTCGACACCGCGGCCGGCATCGCGATCGCGTTCGCCGACGGGCCCGACAAAGTACTGCCCGCCGTCACCTTGTCGCTGTCGATGCAGTTCCTGGGCCAGGCGAAGATCGGCGATGTGCTGACCGCCACCGGGCGCCGGATCGGCGGGGGCCGCACGGTCGCCTATGGGACGACCGAGATCAGGGATCAGGATGGCCGCGCGATCGCCCGCGGAGATGCCACCTTCCGCTATCTCACGCCGCGTCGCAGGTAGCCATCTACGCTGCGCGAGTCAGACGCGCCGAGCGGCTGTTCGCCGGAACCGCGGCGAGTTGAGGCTTCGGTTCCGGACGGCCAAGTCCCAGCCGCGCGTATTCCGAAGCCAGCCCGCCGGTCACGGCCAGCCAGCACATCCGCAGATCGGAGATCGCCCCGTAGAGCGGGTTCACGCGGATCAACGGCCGGTTGTGCTCGATCAGGTGATGCGAGCTCACGGCCATCACCACGCCGACGCCGATCCCGCCCGCCATGAGCCAGAGGAATTCGAACCAGATTGCCAGGAACGTTCCGCCCATTCCCGACAAGGTCGCGAGGTAGTGCATGGCCCTGGTTCCCGGATTGCGATGTGCATCCAGGTACGCGACCCAGAATTCGCGATAGGGCATCCGCAAGCCTTCTCGCAGCTCTTTCATCGCCGTCACCGTCCCTTTCCGACAGCAGCAAGCCATCGACCCGGCGTTTACTTTAACCCCGAGTTGCGGCTTCGTCCAAGCCCGATGTTTCAACGGCCATCGAATTTCGGCTGGCGCCGTTCGAGAAAGGCGGCGATGCCTTCCCGATAGTCCGCAGCCTCGGCCGCTGCGAAGGACTGCCTGACGCTCTCGTCAACAAGCGATTGGCCATGCTCGGCCGCGAGCCTTGTGAAGCGCTTGTGATGGCGATGCGAGACCGGCGAGCCGGTCAGAATGCGCCCGATCGTGGCCGCCAGCTCCGCCTCCAGATCAGCGGCGACGCGCGTCAGGAGACCGTGCCGCTCCGCCCAGTTTGCGTCGTGCAACTGTCCATCCAGCAGCAGCGCCAGCATGGTCGGCCGCCCCAACATTTGAGTCAAAAGCGCGAGCTCCGGATACGGCATCGCGACGCCCAGCTTTTGGATCGGGATGCCGTACCGGCTGCCCGGCGCGCCGAGGCGGAGGTCGCACATAAGCCCTATTTCCAGGCCTCCGCCGACACACAGCCCCTCGATCGCGGCGACCGTCGGATGCCGGCAGTCGCGCACCGCCAGCAGCGCGCCGACCATCTGCCGGCCATAGGCTTCGGCCTGTTCCGTGGTGGCGCGCAGGCGCGGAAACTCCGACAGGTCGGCGCCCGCCGCGAAATTTCCGCCAGTGCCGCGCACGACGATGCAGCGCAGACGATCGTCCTGCTCAAGGGCCTCGAAGGTCCGGCCCAACTCCCGCCACATGGCGAGCGTCAGCGCGTTGCGCTTGTCGGCTCGATTGAGCCGGACGATCGCAAGCTGCCCATCCTGTCCGCGATCAAGAACTATGTCGCTCACATGTCACCTCGTCGTGCGGCCTTGTTGTCAGGCTTCGGTCAGGATTTGATTGCGAGTCGCCACCGCTTTCTCACGACCGAATTCGGCGCCCGCCTCGCCCCCTCATGGCGCAGATGGGCGCCACGCCCCAAGGTTGTGGGCAGCATGGCCAAGGATCGGCTGTCACGCTCCGGTTAACAATTGCATGAACGCCATTTGAACCGCTAGAACCATTCCACCTCGCCGTTGAGAGACAGGATCGTCATGAGCAGTTCAGGCACCTCCGGCCCTTCCGGCCCGACTGTCGCGCGCGCTCTGCTGGAAATCGGCGCCGTTCTGATGCGGCCGAGGGATCCCTTCATCCTGACCTCCGGCCGCGCCAGCCCGGTCTATGTGGATTGCCGCAAGGTCATCGGCTTCCCGCGAGCGCGCGCTCTGATCACCCAATGCGCCATCGACGCGATCTGGCGCGAGATTGGCGTGGAAGCGCTGGATGTGATCGCCGGCGGCGAAACCGCGGGCATTCCCTACGCCGCCTGGATCGCCGACAAGCTCGGCCTGCCCATGGCCTATGTCCGCAAGAAGCCGAAAGGCTTCGGCCGCAACGCCCAGATCGAGGGCGTGCTGCCCGAAGGCGCGCGCACGCTGCTGGTGGAGGACCTCGCGACCGACGGCGGCAGCAAGCTCAACTTCATTAACGCGATCCGTACGGCGGGCGGCAAGGTCAGCCACGCACTGGTGGTGTTCCACTACGGCATCTTCCCGCAGGCGCTGGACGACCTGAAGGCGCAAGGCGTCAGCCTGATCGGACTCGCCACCTGGTGGGACGTGCTGCAGGTTGCCGGCGACCTCGGCCACCTCAGCGCCGAGGAGGCCAAGGACGTCCGCTCGTTCCTGGAAAACCCCGAAGCCTGGTCGGCGGCGCGCGGCGGAAAGGCACCGAACTAACGGAGCGAGTTACCCTACATGCCCCATTTCGTCATCCTCGTGCTTGGCACGAGGACCCACGAGTTTCGAAGGGCAAGAGCGCGAGCATCGCCGGCAAATTCGTGGATGGTCGTGCCAAGCACGACCATGACGATTGAGTAGAATCACCAAGCGAACCCGACCCTCATTCGAAGATCACGACATGACAACCCTCGACACCGCCTTTGTGCGCCGACAGTTCCCGCCGCTTACCGACGGCTGGGTGTTCGTGGAGAACGCCGGCGGCACCTATGTGCCGCGCCAGGTGATCGAGCGCACGCGCGAATACATGAGCGAGACCCAGGTGCAGCCGAACTGGAATTTCGCGTCGTCGCGCCTCGCCACCGAGCGCATCGCGCACGGCAAGCACCTGATGGCCGAGTTCATCAACGCCGACCATGACGAGATCGTGCTCGGCCCCTCGGCCACCATGCACGTCTACCTGATGGCGCAGGCGCTGCGGCCGCAATTCAAGCCCGGCGACGAGATCGTCGTGACCGAGCAGGACCACGAGGCCAACATCGGCGCGTGGCGGCGGCTGGAGGAATTCGGCATCGTGATCCGCGAATGGCCGGTCGACCGCGAAACCGGCGCGCTGCGCTACGAGGCGCTGGATGAGCTGCTGTCGCCGCGCACGAAGCTGGTCGCTTTCACGCACTGTTCCAACGTCGCATCGATCGTGCATGACGTGCCGGCGCTGACGAGGAAGATCCATGCCGCCGGCGCGCTCGCTTTCGTCGACGGCACGGCCTATGCGCCGCATTTCCCGGTCGACGTGAAGGCGCTCGATTGCGATTTCTACGTCTTCAGCCTCTACAAGGTGTGCGGGCCGCACCAGTCGGTGCTCTACGGCAAGCGCGCGGTGCTGAAAGACGCGCGCAACCAGAACCACTTCTTCATCGCCGACGACAATGTCGCCTACAAGTTCCTGCCGGGCGGCCCAAGCCACGAGTTCGCCGCCGGCTGCGTCGGCATGGCGGACTATTTCGACAGCCTGCATGCGCACCACAGGCTGGCACCGGCCAATTCCTTCCATGCGCGGCTGCAACAGGTCTATGGACTGATCGGAGCCCATGAGGCGCGGCTTGCGAGCAAGGTCGAAGCTTTCCTGAAGTCCCGCCCCGGCGTGCGGATCGTCGGGCGCAGGCCGAGCGGCGACGGGCGCCTCGCCCCGGTGATCGCCTTCTACGTCCCGGGCCGCGCGTCCGCGGACATCGCCGCAAAGCTCAACGCGCAGCGGATCGCAATCGGCAACGCCGATTTCTGGGCGGCCCGGCTGATCAAGGCGCTCGGGCTGGACAACGAGGACGGTGTGGTGCGCATCGGCCTCGCCCACTACAACGACGAGCCCGACGTCGAACGGCTGCTGACAGCCCTGGATCGCGCGCTCGCCTAGACCATGCCGGGGACGGCGATGCCCGATCGTGCGCGTTCCGCGGGAGGCACATGACGGCCCAGACGGATATGGCATCGGCGGCCGCGATGGCCGACAGACGGAGCATCGCGATCGGCATGGTCCTCGTGCTGCTGTCCGCGCTCGCCTGGAGCACGTCCGGCATTTTTGCGCGCATTGTTCCGGTCGATATCTGGACCGTCCTCGCCTGGCGCAGCCTGTTCGGCTGCCTGTCGATCGTCGCGCTGGCGATGATCGAGCGGAAGCGCCTGGCGTTCGACTGGCAGCGGGCCTTCACCCCCGCCGGCATCGCCATGATGCTGCTGAATGCCACCGGCATGACCGCGTTCGTCTATGCCCTGCAGAACACCACCATCGCCAATGTCACGGTGATCTACGCCACCCTGCCCTTCATCACCGCGATCCTTGCCTGGCTGTGGTTCCGGGAGCGGGCGAAGCGGCGGACGATCATCGGCAGCCTCGTCGCCGGCGCGGGCGTTGCCATCACGATGGGCGGTACGATCGCGATCGGCGGAGCAAGCCATCTGCTTGGCGACCTTGCCGCGCTCTATCTGACCGTTTCGTTCGCTTTCATGACTGTCATCATGCGGCGCTATCGCGAGACGCCGATGCTGGAATCGGTCGGCATGGCATGCCTGCTGATGGCCTTAATCACGATGTTTCTCGGCGAGCCTTTCACGCTCTCCATCGGCCAGATATCGTGGCTTGCCGCGTTCGGCATCGTGACGCAGGGCGGCGGGCTCGGCATCTACACCATGGGCGCGCGCCGCCTGCCCTCGGCGCAGGCGGCTTTGCTCAGCGCCAGCGAGGTGCCGCTGTCGCCGCTGTGGGTATGGATCTTCTTCGACGAGGTGCCGGCTTCCGAGACATTCATGGGCGGCACCCTGGTCCTGACCGCGATCCTGTGGAACATCGGCGCCGAGCTGCGGGCCTCCGCGCCCGCCGGAACGCCGGCGCCATGAGCGGCAACGCGATGGAGGCCGGCCCGCCGGCCGCTCCGGACCGCGGAGCGGCGATCGGCATCGCGCTGGTGCTCTGCTCCGCGCTCGCGTGGAGCACGTCGGGCTTCTTCGCCCGCACCGTGCCGATCGACATCTGGATCGTGCTGTTCTGGCGCGGCGTGTTCGGTGGCCTGTCGATCGCCGTGCTGGCGATGATCGAAAAGCGCAGCCTCGCGGTCCAATGGAAGCGCGCTTTCACGCCGGCCGGCAGCGCCCTTTTCATGATCTCGGCTACCGGAAAGACCGCCTTCATCTTTGCCCTGCAGAACACGACCGTCGCCAACGTGACGGTGATCTATGCGACCTTGCCCTTCATTACCGCGATCCTGGCCTGGCTGTGGTTCCGCGAGCGCGCGCAGCGGCGCACCCTGATCGGCAGCCTGGTCGCCGGCGTCGGGGTCCTCATCACCGTCGGCGGATCGACCGGGCTGGGCGGCGGACACATCCTCGGCGACCTCGCGGCCCTGTTCATGACCTTCACCATGGCGATCATGACCGTCATCATGCGGCGGCATCGCGAGGTGCCGATGCTGGAGGCCGCCGCTCTTTCCGGCTTTGCCATCGCCATCATCGCCCTTCCGCTGTGCGATCCGTTCTCGGCCAGCGCGACCGACATCCTGTGGCTTGCCGCCTTCGGCATCATCACGCAGGGCGGCGGGCTCGGCATCTACACGATCGGCGCGCGGCGGCTGCCCTCGGCCCAGGCCGCCCTCCTCAGCGCCAGCGAGGTGCCGATGTCGCCGCTCTGGGTCTGGATCTTGTTCGACGAGGTGCCGGCGCGCGCGACCTTCATCGGCGGCGGCTGCGTGCTTGCGGCGATCCTGTGGAACGTCGGCGCCGAGCTGCGCCGGTCCGCCAGGGCGGCGGCGCGATGAGCGCGGATGCCGGCGGGGCTGCCGGCACGACCGCTGCGCACCGCGTGGACCGCACCGGATATGCGATGGTGTTCTGGGCGGCCGTGTTCTGGAGCACCGGCGGATTCTTCGTGCGCCTGATCCCGCTCGACCTCTGGACCCTGCTCGGCTGGCGCAGCTTGTTCGGTGTCGTTGCGATTCTCGCGTTCGCGCTTTGGCAGCGGGGCGCCCGCGGGCTCGAATGCCGCAAGCTCGCGACCTGGCACGGGCTGATCGTTGTGCTGTGCGCCGGCATCGGCATGATCTGCTTCGTGGCCTCGAACGAGCTGACCAGCGTCGCCAACGTCGCGGTCCTCTACGCGACGCTGCCGTTCATGACGGCCGGACTCGCCTGGGCCTGGATCGGCGAGCGGCCGTCGCGCCGCACCCTGATCGCCGGCGGCGCGGCTCTCGTTGGCGTGGTCGTTATGGCGCGCGGCTCGATCGGCGGCGGGCATCTGTTGGGCGATTCGATCGCGGTCGCCATGACCCTCCTGACTGCGATCCTCACCGTGACGGTGCGCCGGCACCGCGACACCCCCATCCTGGAAGCCGTAGCGGCGGGCGGCGCGCTGGCGATGACGGCGGGACTGGCCTTCGGATCGCCGGCAAGCGTCACTGCGCTCGATCTCGGGCTGCTCGCCTTGTTCGGCCTGCTGACCATGGGCGGAGGCATGGCCCTGTTCACGGTCGGCGCGCGCAGAATCCCATCGGCCCAGGCCGCGTTGCTGGGGGCGCTGGAAACGCCGCTGGCTCCGCTTTGGGTCTGGCTGGCTTTCGCCGAGGTGCCGCCCGCCGCAACCTTCATTGGCGGCGGGTTGATCCTGGCCGCCCTGGCCTGGCACTTCGCCGGCCAGCTGCGCTCGCGCGAGGGCTGAGCGGAGTCATGGCTCCCGGCACGATAGATGGGCGCGTCCAGCACCCGCTGGCCGCGCCCATCGCGATAGCGGAAGCCGCGCTTCGTCAGTTCGTTTTCGGCGTCCCCATGGGGGAAGGCGCCATGCCCGCCGGCTTCGGTTCCGGCGCCGCGACCGTCCCCGAGCCCAGGGCCGTCCCACCGGACGCGTGCCCGCCGGTCGGATTCGAACTCGCCATCGGCGCGGGTGCTGCCGGCGTGAACGCCGGTTTCGGCGGCGCCATGACCGGTTTCGGCGGAGCCATGACGGGCTTCGGCGGAGCGGCCATCGGTCTCGGAGCCGGCGCCGCCGGCTTGGCAACGGTGAATGCCGGCCGTGGCGCGGGCGCCGCCGGCTTTGACACGGACATGGCGGGCGCCATTGCCGTCGGCTTCGCAATCGGAGCCGCCGGCGCAGGTTTTGGGACGATGGCGGGGGCAACTGCCGGCTTCGCTGCAGCCTTGGGCTTCGCCATGCGCTTCGGCTTCGCCGCGGCTTTAGGCTTGGCGGCCTTCTTTGCCTTGCGGACCACCTTCTTGGCCGCCTTCTTGGCTGTCTTCTTCCGCGCCGGGCTCTTTCGCGCGGCCGACTTCCGCCCGGTTTTCCTGGCGGCTTTGCGCTTGGTGTTTCTGGCAGCGGCCTTGCGCCTGGTCTTCGCCTTCGAAGACTTCACGCGGGCCTTCCTGGATTTCGCGGCTTTGCGCGCCGGGCGCTTCTTCGCCGCTCTCTTAGCAGCCATGATCGTTCCTCCCCAATTGATCCGTCACTCGTTGCACGCACCAATCATCCGGAAAAATGGCGGCTGCGCGGTCTGCCCGCGATCGTCGGACGATCGGCTGTCCGAGTCCCCCAGCGCTTTCGGTGAGACAGTATCACCCCGGCATTCCTCAATCAACGATGGGACGTCCGAGTCGTGGCGCTACAGCACCGATCTCATATCCGCCACCGACCAGCCGCCGTCGATCAGGAGGTTGGCGCCGGTGATGAGCGATGCGGCGGGAGAGGCCAGGAACACCACTGCCGCCGCTACATCCTTGGGATCGCCGATGCGGCCGAGCGGGATATGGGCCAGGGTCCTGCGCTTGAAAGCCGGGTCGGACAGGGCCGGCGCCGTTCCATCGGTACGGATGAAGGTTGGGGCAATGCTGTTGACGGTGATTCCGTAGGGCGCCCATTCCGACGCCAGGCAGCGGGTGAGGTGATTGATCGCCGCCTTGGTCATGCAATAGACCGATTCGCCGTGCAGCACGACGCTTCCCGCCTGGGAGCTCATGTTGATGATCCGGCCCTTCCTGCGTTCGATCATCGTCCTGCCGACCGCCTGGGTCATGAAGAACGTGCCCTTGAGGTTGGCGGCGAGGGTGAAGTCGAAATCCTCCTCCGTCACCCGCTCGGCCGGGTTTTCCGGCCCGACCCCGACATTGTTGAGCAGGATGTCGATGCGCCCGAACCGGTCGAGCGCGCGCGCAACCCCGTCCTTGACCTGGTCCATCCGGGTGACGTCGAGCTGGAGGGGCAGCGCCTTGCGCCCCATGCTCTCGAGCTCCGCCGCAAGGCCGCCGTCGCTCGCCTTGTCGCGCAGGCCGAGCACGATGTCGGCGCCGGCCGCCGCGCAAGCCAGCGTGCTGGCTCGCCCGAGCCCGCGCGCGGGCCCGGTGACCAGCATGACCGACCCGGTCAGGTCGAAGTTCGGTGCGTGGCTGACGGTCATGACCGGTCCCCTTCCCTGGTTGGAATCCACCATTCCTCGCCGCGGGCCGTGGTCACGTATTCCGGCCAGCGGAAGTCGAGCGGCACACGGAAATCCGGGGGCAGCAGCGGCGCGACCCAGTCCGTGCCGCCGGTGCCGCCGCCGGTGCGGTGGCGCCACTCGGCCCGTGCATTCGCCAGCAGCTCGGCGCTGGACAGGAGATCGACGATGGTGGCGCCGACGGTCTTGGCCGCCGTCCGGATCATGGGATCGATGCAGGGCTTGATCCCGCCCAGCGCATTCATCGCCCAGGCCGGGTAGCTGAAGCCGCTCGGCGCTTTCAGCATCGGCCGCGCGATATAGAACCGCACGGTCGGGCAGTGCCAGCAGAATTCGGTGTAGTCATCGGAGGTCGAATTGAGCTGCGCGGGCGGCAGGTCATGGCGCAGCTTCATCTCCGCGTCCATCGGCGGGATGGTGGTCTCGCACGCCTCGAGATAGGGCCTGTCCATCGGCGCGAGGCCCAGTTCCCGCTGGATCTCCCGCGCGAGGCGGATCGCCTCCTCGCCCCATTTCGGCGCGCCGGCCAGCACGATGTTGCGATAGGTCGCCTCCGCCAGCGCATGGTTGGGCAGGCCGGGGCGCGACTTGGTGACCCAGGTGCGTTTCCAGGTGCAGTGCGCCGCCGCGGCCGCGGCCGCGGCACTGTTGTCGAGCACGCGCGCCACCTGCTCCGCCATCCCGATCGTCGGCGTGCGCCAGAGATACTGGATCTCCGCGATCTGCGCCGGCAAGTTGTCCGCCGTCGCCTGCCCCGCGGTCAGGATCGCCTCGCTCAGCGACCAGCCCTGCGTGAACGGCAGCATGTTGGATTGCGTCTGCTTGGTGAGCGCGAACATGTGGAACAGGGCATCGGTCGCGCCGGGCGCACGCGCCGCGACGTGGCTGGCCGGGATCGGTGAATCCGGATCGCCGCTCAGCCAGCTTTCCGGTTCCCCGCACTCGAACGTGTAGATGCACGCGTAGCCGGCGCCGCAATGGGTATCCCAGCGGGCCGTGTTCGCCAGCGGCAGCATGTAGGTCGGATGGAAGCTGATCGCGGCATCGAGCTTGTCGTAATAGCCCTTGGCGGCGTGGACCGGCTTGGACAGGCGCAGCTTCTCCGCCGGCTCGCCGAAGAACACGATGGTGCCTTTGAGGCCGAGCTCCGACATCGCCGCTTTGGCCGCGAGCGCGCCCCCCAGCGACGAGATGCCGAGCGCCGAGTGCGGGTCGGTGTGCCCACCCGCATGGGGCGACAGCCCGGCGCGCGGCATCTTCCTGGTGGCGGCGGCCTGGCAGTTGCCCGGCACCGCATCGTATTCCGCATAGGCTGCGATGCGCGGGCCATCTCCGTTCGACCAAATGGCGCGGAACGCGGTCGGCATTCCCCCGGTGCCGGCCTCGACCTCGAACCCTTCGTGCTTCAGGCGGTCGACGTACCACGCCGCTGACTTGTACTCCCGCAGCGCCGTCTCGCCGTAATGCCAGATGACTTGATTCCAGTCGGACAGCTGGCCAAGATGCGCGTCCACCCAGCGGAAGGCCGCGTCCTTGTACTGGTCCATATCCTGATCTCCGGGCTCTCCTGAAGCCTGAACACAATGGCGAGTTGCCATTGTCGCGACAAGTGGCGCGACACCTGGCCAGAGGCCGGCTGCGCCCAAGCTGGAGATCACCATTATGCTGGATTGCATCGTCATCGGCGCCGGCGCGGCTGGATTGGCCGCCGCGCGCCGTTTGCAGGACAAGAGTGCCTCGTTCCGCCTGCTGGAAGCCAAGAGCCATATCGGCGGGCGCGCCGTCACGGACAGCGTGACACTGGGTACGCCGATCGATCTCGGCGCCCACTGGCTGCATTCGCCCGCGCTCAACCCATTGACGCCGCTGGTGGATCGCTACTTGTTTCACGTGAAACATGGGCCGGAGGATTTCCGCGTCGCGCGGAACGGGGTCATTCTTTCCGGCGCGGAGCACGATGCCTGTTTCGACTACGTCGATGATTGCTTCGACAGGATCGCCCGCATCGACGGGGGCGACCTTGATTGCGCAGTCTCGGAGCTGTTCCCGTTCCGCGGCGAGTGGCACGATTTCTTCGAAGCCAACTTCGTTGCCAAGCAGGGCGTCCCCGCCGCCCAGTCCTCCGCCCTCGATTTCGCACGCTACGCCTGGGAGGGCGACGATCAGCCGGTGCTGGACGGCCTGGGCGCGCTGATCGCCCGCCACGCGCAGGGTATCGAAGTCGCGCGTGCAACGCCGGCGACACGCGTCGCGTGGGATCGCGGGGCAGGCGTAGCGGTGGAGACGCCGCGCGGCACGCTGGAGGCCCGCTGCGCCATCGTGGCGGTTTCGACCGGCGTGCTGGCGGGCGAGACCATCCGCTTCACGCCGTCACTGCCCGGCTGGAAGCTGGACGCGATCGACGGCCTGCCGATGGGCAGCTGCAACAAGGTGGCGCTGGGCTTTACAGGCAATCCGTTCGGCGACCTCGACAGCGTGATGCTGATGCCGGATCTCGGGCCCGACCAGTCGATCGAGTTCGTGGTGCGAGAAGGCGGCCACAATATCGTGACTGCCATGATCAACGGCCCGTTCGCCAAGGCCCTGGCGGTCGAGGGTGCGCGCGCCACCGCCGACTACGCGCTTACGCGGCTTGCCGCGATTTTCGGCAGCGACGTGAAGGCGTGCGCGACGGACCGTCTGGTGTTCGCCGATTGGGACCATGATCCTTGGGTCGCCGGCTGCTATGCCGCCGCCCGTCCCGGATGCCACGTGGCCCGCGCCGAATTGGCGCGGCCGATCGAGAACCGGCTGTTCTTCGCCGGCGAGGCCACGCACGACCGCTACATGGGCGATGTCCATGGCGCGCATCTGAGCGGCGAGACGGCCGCCGATGCCGTGCTCGGCGCGCTGCGCGCCTGAGGCGGTCTGCCCGACGCCCATCCCGCATGTGTTGAACGTTGGCCGCATGGCGCTGGCGCCAGGGAACCAGTTTCCGTGATGGCGTGTTTGAGGGAGTCGAGCTTGGGGAGGGAAGGACTCCGCATGAGTAGGCAGATCAAAGCCGTCGAAGCCGGGCAGCAGGCGCTTCATCCCGGCATCCTTGGCACGGCCATGGAGATTCCTTCCGCCTCGGCGCCCGACTTCCGCAAGGTTATCGAAGCCCTTCCCGCCGCCGTGTATGTCACGGACGCGGAGGGTCACATCGCCTACTATAACGAGGCGGCCGCCGAGCTTTGGGGTCACCGCCCGCCCCTGGGCGACAGCCAATGGTGCGGATCCTGGCGGCTCTATTGGCCGGACGGCAGGCCGATGCGGCACGAGGAGTGTCCGATGGCCATGGCCATCAAGGAAGCGCGCCCGGTCGCCGGCCTGGACGCCGTCGCCGAGCGCCCCGACGGCAGCCGCGTGCATTTCATGCCGTTCCCGGTGCCGCTGCGAGACCAGGCCGGCGCGCTGATCGGCGCGGTCAACATGCTGGTCGACATCACCGGCCGCAAGCAGGTCGAGCAGCGGGTCCAGGAGAGCGAGGCGCGCTACCGCGGCATCTTCGAAGGCGTGCGGGTCGCATTGTGGGAGGAGGACTTCTCCGCGGTCATGGCGATCCTGGACGATCTGCGCAAGGCCGGCGTGACGGACCTGCGCAGCCATTTCGAAGCGCATCCCGAAACCCTGGCCGAGGCGGTGGCCGCGGTGCGCATCACGGACGTGAACCGCTATGCGCTGGAGCTGTTCGAGGCCGAAACCAAGGCGGAGCTGCTCGCGTCGCTGGACCGGGTGTTCCTGCCGGCAACGGCGCCGGTGTTCCTCGAAGAGCTCGTGACCCTGGCGGCGGGGAGGCGGCGCTTCGAAGGCGAGGCGGTGCAGCAGACCCTGCGCGGACGCCGTCTGAACCTGGTCGTCAGCATTGCGTTCGACGGCCCGCGCTGCGAGCGCACGCTGGTCAGCATCCTCGACGTCTCGGCGATCAACGCGGCGCAGCGGGTCTTGCACGAGCAGCAGCAGCGGTTGGCCATCCTCAATCGCGTCGCGCGTTCGATCGCCAGCGACCTCGACCTGGAACGGCTCGTGCAGAGCGTGACCGACATCGCCACGGAGATCACCGGTGCGCAGTTCGGGGCGTTCTTCTACAACGTGCGCGACGACCAGAACGAATCCTACATGCTCTATACGCTGTCCGGTGCGCCGCGCGAGGCGTTCGCGAGGTTCTCCCTGCCGCGCAATACCGCCGTGTTCGATCCCACGTTCCGCGGCCTCGGCCCCGTCCGGTCCGATGACATCCGCAAGGATCCGCGTTACGGCAAGAACGAGCCGCATTTCGGCATGCCGGAGGGCCACCTGCCCGTCGTCAGCTATCTGGCGGTGCCGGTCGTGTCGAAATCCGGCCAGGTGCATGGCGGGCTGTTCTTCGGACACGCCGAGGCTGCGATATTCACCCAGCAGGCCGAAGAGATCGTCGTCGAGATCGCCGCTCATGCCGCGATGGCGATCGACAATGCCCAGCTTCTGCGCAGCGCGCAGGTGGAAACGATCCAACGCGGCCGTGCCGAGCGGGACGTGCGCCGCCTCGCCGCCATCATCGAGAACTCCGACGATGCGGTCATCAGCAAGAACCTTGACGGCATCATCACGACCTGGAACGGCGGCGCGACGCGCCTGTTCGGCTATACAGCGGAGGAAGCGGTGGGCCGGCCGGTGACGATGCTGATGCCGCCCGACCGCATCGATGAGGAGCCCGGCATCCTGGCGCGCATCCGCCGGGGCGAGCGGATCGAACACTACGATACGGTGCGCCGCCGCAAGGATGGCAACCTCCTGGACATTTCTCTGAGCATCTCGCCCATCCGGGACGCCGAGGGGCGGATCATCGGCGCCTCGAAGATCGCGCGTGACATCACCGACCGCAAGCGCGCCGAGCAGCAGCAGCAATTGCTGGTGGGCGAGATCAAGCATCGCATCAAGAACACGCTGGCGACGGTCCAGGCGATCGCGCGCCAGACCTTGCAGGGCGCGCCGGCGGAAGAGCGGGAAGCCTTCATCGCCAGGCTGATGGCCCTGGCCAACGCCCACGATCTGCTGACCCTGGAGCGGTGGAACCGTGCAGCCCTGCGCGAGGTCGTGGATCGGGCCTTGAAGCCGTTCGAGGCGAAGCACAGCGCCCGCTTTCTGGTCCGCGGGCCGGAGGATGCCTGGCTGGATGCGCAGCGTGCCTCGCTGCTGACCATGGCGCTGCACGAGCTCGCCACCAACGCGGTCAAGTACGGCTCGCTCTCGAACGGCTACGGCATCGTCCGGCTGACCTGGGACCTGCTGGACGAGGGAGATGCCCAGAAGGTCAAGCTGACCTGGCGCGAGCTTGGCGGTCCGCTGGTCCTGCCGCCCGAACGCAAGGGCTTCGGCTCGTTCCTGATCGAACGTGCGCTGCAGGGCGGCGGCGGGCAGTCGCGGCTCGATTTCAGCCCGAACGGCCTGATCTGTTCTCTGGAAATCGGACTGTAGCGCCGAACGGCCTTAACCGCAGCGGCGGCGCGCTGTATCCTCGCTGGAATCGCTGGGAGCGAAACGGTCGTGCCGATGCGCGAAGCGCCCGTCCTGGAGCTGGATGACGACCGGTTGCGCCGGCTGTACGCCTATTGGCTGGAAAAGAGTGGTGGCCGGCAGTTCCCGAGCAAGGCCGAGATCGACCCGGTCGAGTTTGCCTATGTGTTGGGCTATGTCACGCTGGTCGATGTCGAGCCGGCGCCCAGGCGGTACCGCTTCCGGCTCGATGGGTCCATGCTGGTGGAGCTGTCGGGCACGGACTACACCGGCCGCTACCTCGACGAGCTGCCCGGCGCCGAATACATCGCCTTCATCAAGCAGACCTATGACCAGGTGGTCGATGGCGGCGCGCCATTCCGCTATCGCAAGGCCGGCCTGTTCGACCAGCAGCATTTCGCCGAGGAAACCTTGATCCTTCCCCTCGGCGACCACCCGCCGGCGGTCGACAGGCTCATGGTCGCCGTCATCCCCGGCGACCTGCCGCACAGAGAGGATGGGAGGGTGGTGATCTAAGGATCTTCATGTCCGCTGTACAACGGCACGGGCGTGGATTGTCGCCTGACATTCGCCCGCCTTTGACTCCGTGCGTTGGCACATGGATAGTATGGCCTGAACCGACCATGGCCAGCCCGACAAATCGAATGGCGTGCTGGCCTTCGCTTTGTCCGAGGATGCGCAAATCATGAGCCCGAGGCCGAATTCACTGGCGGCGAAGGATGCCGCGTTTCATTTCCACGGCTACACGAACGCCCAGAAGAACGAGAAGGAAGGCGGCTTCGTCGTCACACGCGGCAAGGGCGTCTACATCTATGACGAGGACGGCAAGGAGTATCTCGACGGGCTCGCGGGCCTGTGGTGCTGCTCGCTCGGCTTCGGCGAGGTGCCGCGCCTGACCCAGGCGATCGTGGCGCAGATGCAGGCGCTGCCCTTCTACCACACCTTCACCCAGAAGACCGCGGCGGTGACGGTCGAGCTGGCGGAGAAGCTGGTCGGCCTCGCGCCGGTGCCGATGTCCAAGGTCTATTTCTGCAACTCCGGCTCCGAGGCCAACGACACCGTCATCAAGATGGTGCGCTACTTCAACAACGGCCTCGGCCGGCCGCAGAAGAAGAAGATCATCTCGCGCATCAAGGCCTATCACGGCGTGACGGTTGCGGCGGGATCCCTGACGGGCCTGCCCGCGATCCACAAGGATTTCGACCTGCCGATCGCCGGCATCCTGCACACCGATTGCCCGCATCACTATCGCTTCGGCCAAATGGACGGTACGGGGGCCGGCGAGACCGAGGAGCAATTCGCGACGCGCTGCGCGGAAAGCCTCGAGAAGCTGATCCTCGCCGAAGGGCCGGACACGATCGCCGCCATGATCGGCGAGCCTGTGATGGGCGCGGGCGGGGTCATCGTTCCGCCCCGCACCTATTGGGACAAGATCCAGGCGGTGCTCCGGAAATACGACATCCTGCTGGTGGCCGACGAAGTGATCTGCGGCTTCGGGCGCACCGGCAGCTTCTGGGGCTCGCAGACCTTCGGCATGAAGCCCGACATCATGACCATGGCGAAGCAGCTTTCGGCCGGCTTCATGCCGATCGCGGCCATCATGATGAACAACCGTGTCTACGAGGCGCTGCGCGAGAACACCAACCGGAACGTCAGCTTCGCACACGGCATCACCTATTCCGGCCATCCGGCCTCGGCCGCCTGTGCGCTCGAGGTGCTGAAGATCTACGAGGAGCAGAAGATCATCGATCGCGCGCGCGATCTGGCGCCGCACTTCCTGAGGCAGCTGCATTCCTTCGCCGATCATCCGCTGGTCGGCGAATGCCGCGGCGTCGGCCTGGTCGGCGCGATCGAGCTGGTGAAGGACAAGGAGACCCGGCAGGGGTTCGATTCGTCACTGATGGTCGGGTCGAACCTGGTGCGCATGGCGCACGATCACGGCCTCATCGTCCGCCCGGTGGCGGATTCGCTCGCCTTCTGCCCGCCGATGATCGCGACCGAGGCGGAGATCGACCGCCTGTTCGACCGCTTCGCCAGGGCGCTCGACGACACGCAGGCTTGGCTGAAGCGCGAAGGGCACCTCAGCGCGGCGGCTTGATCGACGGCATGGTTGGCGAATACGCGCTGCGATTCCCTCCCCCGAGGCGGGGGAGGGCTAGGGTGGGGGCGACGGCGGTTCCGCTCGACTCAATCTTCGCCCGATAGAACAACCCCCACCCCAACCCTCCCCCAACTTGGGGGAGGGAGAAGCTTATTGCGGATTCGGCATTTTCAGGGTGATCGCCATGGCAAGAGCACTCGCAGGCAAGGTCGCATTGGTGGCCGGGGCAACGCGCGGCGCGGGGCGCGGGATCGCGGTGCAATTGGGCGCGGCAGGCGCCACCGTCTACGCCACCGGCCGCAGCACGCACGCACAGCGTTCCGAGATGAACCGGCCGGAGACCATCGAGGAAACGGCATCGCTCGTGACCGAAGCCGGCGGGCGCGGCATCGCGGTGCAGGTCGACCATCTTGTTCCGGAGCAGGTGCGCGCGCTGATCGCGCGCATCGAGAGCGAGCAAGGTGCGCTCGATGTCCTGGTCAACGACATCTTCGGCGCCACCAGGATGGAGTGGAACAAGGCCGTCTGGGAATCCGACCTGGAATACGGGCTGCATCTGCTCCGCCTGTCGGTGGACACCCACGCTATCACAAGCCACTTCGCGCTGCCGTTGCTCATCCGGAAGCCGGGCGGGCTGGTGGTCGAGGTGACGGATGGCACCGACGACTACAACGCAAAGACCTATCGCGTTTCCTTCTTCTATGACCTGGCGAAGGCGGCCGTGAACCGGATGGCGTTCGCGCTGGCGCACGAGCTCAAGCCGCATGGCGCGACCGCCGTGTCGCTGACCCCGGGATGGCTGCGGTCCGAGGCGATGCTCGATGCCTATCGCGTGACGGAATCGAACTGGCGCAACGCCACCAAAATCCAGCCGCATTTCGCCATTTCGGAGAGTCCCGCCTTCGTCGGCCGGGCGGTCGTGGCCTTGGCGCAGGACCCCGACCTTGCACACTGGAACGGGCAATCCCTGTCCAGCGGTCAGCTCGCCCAAGTCTACGGCTTCACCGACCTCGACGGCAGCCGCCCCGACGCGTGGCGCTACATGGTCGAGGTGCAGGACGCCGGCAAGCCCGCTGACGTGACGGGATATCGCTGAGGCGCGGGCGACAGTGCCGCCACGTTCGGCCGCGCCGTTCTTCTAGCGTCGCGGCTCCGCGCCGAGCAGAGTTTCACAGGAGTACCAACCATGCCAACGCAAACCGAGAAAGCCCTCGCCTTCCGCGCGCTGCATGCGCGGCCGGGCGCGTTCGTCATCCCGAATCCGTGGGATGCGGGCTCCGCCCGGCTGCTCTCCTCGCTCGGGTTCGAGGCGCTGGCGACCACCAGCGCCGGCCACGCTTTTGCGCTCGGCCGGCGCGATGGCGATGGCGGCGTCAGCCGCGCCGAGACGCTGGCCAATGCGCGCGCGATCGTCGAGGCTACGGACCTGCCGGTTTCGGCCGACCTGGAGAACGGGTTCGGCGGCGATCCGGAAAGTGCCACGGACACCATCCGCGCGGCAGCGGCTGTCGGCCTGGCCGGCGGCTCGATCGAGGATGCAAGCGGGGACCCGGCCCGGCCGATCTACGATCTCTCGCTGGCGGTCGAGCGCGTGGCGGCGGCGGTCGAGGCGGCGCACGCGCTGAAGGTGCCGTTCGTGCTGACGGCGCGGGCGGAGAATTTCCTTCACGGGCGGCCGGATCTTGACGACACGATCCGCCGCCTGCAGGCCTTCGAGAAGGCCGGCGCGGAGGTGCTCTACGCGCCGGGCCTGACCCGGCTCGACCAGATCCGCACGCTGTGCAGCAGCGTCTCGAGGCCGGTCAATGTCGTCATGGGGCTGGTCGGCGGCGCCTTCTCGGTGCAACAATTGGCGGAGGCGGGCGTGAAGCGGATCAGCCTCGGCTCGTCGCTGGCGCGGGCTGCGCTCGGCGCGCTGATGCGCGCGGCGCGCGAAATCCGCCAGGACGGGACATTCGGGTTCGCCGCGCAGGCGATCCCGTTCGCGGAGGTCGACCGCCAGATGCGCCCAAAGGGCGCATAGCCAGAGGGCGGAAGGGCCGTCATAGTTCGGCGAGCCGGATGAGGCGAGTTGGCCCGGACGGCGGGCGCCGGGCGGGATAGTCAGTGTCGATGGATTTCGAGCAGTTCTTTCGCGACCGCTTGGGCGATCTCAAGGCCGAAGGCCGCTATCGCGTGTTCGCCGACCTGGAGCGCCGGGCCGGACACTTCCCGCGCGCCCTGTGGCGGGAGCGGCCGGACAGCCCCGCGCGCGAAATCACCATCTGGTGCTCCAACGACTATCTGGGCATGGGCCAGCACCCGGAGGTGGCCGCCGCGATGCAGGCCGCCATCGCCGGCCAGGGCGCGGGGGCGGGCGGAACGCGCAACATCTCGGGCACCACCCACGGCCATGTGCTGCTGGAGCGCGAGCTCGCCGCCTGGCACGGCAAGGAGACGGCCCTGCTTTTCACCTCGGGCTTCGTTTCGAACGAGGCGACGCTCGGCGCGCTGGCGCGGCACCTGCCGGGCGCGATCGTCTATTCCGATGCGCACAACCACGCCTCGATGATCGCCGGCATCCGCAACAGCCGCGCCGAGTATCACATCTTCCGCCACAACGACCCGCAGCATTTGCGCGCGCTGATGGCCGCGCACGACCGCAAGCGGCCGAAGATCGTCGCCTTCGAATCGATCTATTCGATGGACGGCGACATTGCGCCGATCGCCGCGATCTGCGACGCGGCGGAGGAGTTCGGCGCCTTCACCTATCTCGACGAGGTGCATGCGGTCGGCATGTACGGCCCGAGCGGCGCCGGCATCGCCGAGCGCGACCGCCTCGCCCGACGCATCGACGTGATCGAAGGCACCTTCGCCAAGGCCTTCGGACTGATCGGCGGCTATATCGCCGGATCGGCGGCGCTGGTCGATTTCGTGCGATCTTATGCGCCCGGCTTCATCTTCACCACCGCCCTGCCGCCCGCCATCGTCGCGGGGGTGCGCGCCAGCCTCGGCGTGATCCGGGGCGCGCAGGATCTGCGCGCGCGGCACCAGGAGCGGGCACGCACGCTGAAATCGCGGCTGGGCGGCATCGGCCTGCCGGTGATGGCGAATGACAGCCATATCGTCCCGGTGAGGGTCGGCGAGGCCGGCGCCTGCAAGACGACCAGCGACCGGCTATTGCGCATGCACGGCCACTACGCGCAGCCGATCAACTATCCGACCGTGCCGAAGGGCACGGAGCGGCTGCGCTTCACGCCTTCGCCGCTGCACGAGGATGCGATGATCGACAGCCTCGTGCAGGCGCTCGATGCCTGCTGGCGCGATCTGTCGCTGCCGGTGGCGGTCTAGGTCAACGGCCTGGGCGGCGGCGCGTCCTGCGGTCGGCCCTGTTCAGGGATTCCAGCAGATAGTCCGCCAGGCGCTGGCCGATGGCATTGACGCCGTCGGGATGGCGGTAAAGCCCGACGCTGACCGTGCCGAGGTCGGGCCAGGGCCTGCGCCGCTCGACCACCAGGGCGGCCGGCGCGGTGCTCTCGGAAAAGGCGGAGACGCCGAGCCCAGATTCGATCGCCGCCGAAATGCCGGCGAAGGACAGGCTGGTCATGGCGATCCGCCAGCTCAGCCCCTCCTCCGCCAGCCGGCGCAGCATGCGGGCGCGGTAGACGCACCCTTCCGGATAGCAGATCAGGGGAAGCGGAGCATCGGCCGCGGGCTTCAGCCCCGGCGCGGCCGTCCATACCAGCTTCTCGCTCCAGGTCGCCAGCGCATGGTCGCTGACGCGCTCCGGAGTCATCGCAACCGCCAGGTCGAACTGGCCCGCGCGGAGGCCTTCGAGCAATTGATGGCTGAGATCCGAGTGCAGCTCGAGCAGCACGTTCGGCTCCGCCGCCGCGAACCGGCTGAGCGCCGCCGGCAGCATCGCCACCGAGAAATCGTTGGGAATCCCGATCCGCAGCGTGATGCCCCGATGCTGGGTGTCGAAGCGGCTCAACAGCTCGTCATTGAGATGGAGCATGCGCCGGGCATAGCCGAGCACGATCTGGCCGGCTTCGGTGGCGCGGGCCGGACGCGCCCGCTCGATCAGCACCTGGCCGAGCGCGGTCTCCAGCCTCTTCACCTGCAGGCTGACCGCGGGCTGCGTGCAGCCGAGCTGATCGGCCGCCGCGGCGAAGCTGCCGGTTTCCACCACCGCAAGGAAGGTCCGCAGCAGATCGGGATCGATTTGGCGCACGGCCATGCCATTTAGAGGCGTTATCCAACGATTATTGGAATTATGATTGTTTATAAATATCAAGCCGCTATCGTGTCGCATGTCGGAAGCCGTAGGTCGGAAGGGATAAGGTCATGAGCAGCCGCGCGCCGGATGTGGCGCTGCCGCCATTCAAGCAGATCCGGAACGGCGCGCCGGTGCGCCGTTCCTTCTCGGATGCCGAGTTCGCCCGCCGGCAATCGGCCTTGCGGACGATTCTGGCGCGGCAGGAGATCGAGGCGGTGCTGTTCACCTCGATCCACAACATCAACTACTACAGCGACTTCCTCTATTGCTCGTTCGGCCGGCCCTATGGGCTGCTGGTGACGCCCGACCGCGCCGTGAGCATCAGCGCCAACATCGATGGCGGCCAGCCATGGCGCCGCACCTATGGCGACAACGTCGTCTTCACCGACTGGCAGCGCGACAATTTCTACCGGGCGGCGGGTTCCATCCTGCCGGCCTGCCGGCGTCTCGGGGTGGAATTCGACCATCTGACGCTGGAAAAGCGGGCCAAGCTGGAAGCGCTCTATCCCGGCGTCGCACTGGTCGACATCGCCCCCGCCTGCATGCAGAGCCGGATGGTCAAGTCGGCGGAGGAGATCGCCCATATCAGGCAGGGCGCGCGGATCGCCGATCTCGGCGGCGCCGCCTGCGTCGAAGCGGTCGGCGAGGGCGTGCCGGAATACGAGGTCGCCCTGCATGCCACCCAGGCGATGGTGCGCGAGATCGGGCGGACGTTTCCCGACGGCGAGCTGATGGACACCTGGACCTGGTTCCAGTCCGGCATCAATACCGACGGCGCACACAACCCCGTGACGGCCCGGCGCCTCGAGAAGGGCGATGTCCTCAGCCTCAACTGCTTCCCGATGATCGCCGGATACTACACCGCGCTGGAGCGGACGCTGTTCCTCGACCATGCCTCGGATGCGCACCGCAAATACTGGGACATCAATGTCGAGGTGCATCGTGCCGGCCTCAAGCTGGTGCGGCCCGGGATCCGCTGCTGCGACATCGCGCGCCAGCTGAACGACGTGTATGCCCGCCGCGGCGTGCTGGCGTACCGCACGTTCGGCTACGGCCATTCCTTTGGCGTGCTGTGCCACTACTACGGGCGCGAGGCGGGCCTGGAGCTGCGCGAGGATATCGAGACCGTTCTGGAACCGGGCATGGTGGTTTCGATCGAGCCCATGATCATGATCCCTGACAGCATGCCCGGAGCCGGCGGCTATCGGGAACACGACATCCTGGTGGTGACCGGGGACGGCGCCGAAAACATCACCAAATTCCCATTCGGCCCGGACCGGAACATCCTGCGCGGGTAGGCAATGGCTGACCGTCCGGTCAGATGCGCCACGGTTCTTGCCATGCTGCCGGTGCGAGGGTATTAGGCTTTGACATCCGGGCTGCATGGCGCCCGGGATCTAGTCCGGCAGTGGCGCGGCGAGAGCGATTGAACGCTCCGCTGATTGCCCGGTTGAGCTGGTGACAGGGAAGGGGTTGGCCAAGCGCCCATGAGCACGAGCGGCAGCGCGTTCGTCAACTTCATCGACGTCCAGAAATCCTATGACGGCGAAATACTGGTCGTGAAGGACCTCAATCTCGCCATCCGGCGGGGCGAGTTCCTGACCCTGCTCGGGCCTTCCGGCTCGGGCAAGACCACGACCTTGATGATGCTGGCCGGGTTCGAGATCCCGACCCACGGGCGCATCGAGCTGGACGGGCAGGAAATCAACCATCTGGCGCCGCACAAGCGCAACATCGGCATGGTGTTCCAGAACTACGCCCTGTTCCCGCACATGACGGTGGAGGAGAATCTCGGCTTCCCCCTCGCCGTGCGCAGGATGCCGAAGGCCGAGATCGACGCGAAGATCGAGCGCGCGCTCGCCATGGTGCAGCTTTCGCAAATGCGCAAGCGGCGGCCGAGCCAGCTCTCCGGCGGGCAGCAGCAGCGCGTGGCGCTCGCCCGCGCGCTGGTCTTCGATCCCAAGCTGGTGCTGATGGACGAGCCCCTGGGCGCGCTCGACAAGCAGCTGCGCGAGCACATGCAGCTCGAGATCAAGCACATCCACCAGAGCCTCGGCGTCACCGTCGTCTACGTGACGCACGACCAGAGCGAGGCGCTCACCATGTCGGACCGGGTCGCGGTCTTCAACGACGGCGCGATCCAGCAGCTTGCGACTCCCGCCGATCTCTACGAGCAGCCGCAGAACTCGTTCGTGGCGCAGTTCATCGGCGAGAACAACCGCCTCAGCGGCGTGGTCACCGAGCTGAACGGCAGCCATTGCCGGGTGAAGATCGGAGAGGCGGGGGAAATCCGCGCCCTGCCGGTCGGCATCAGCAATGTCGGGGCCAAGACGACGCTGTCGCTGCGGCCGGAACGGGTGCGGATCAACCCCGTCAACGGCGCCTGCGCCAACCTGTTCGATGCGCGGGTGGAGGAGCTGATCTATCTCGGCGACCATACGCGCGCGCGGGTCCAGGTCCTGGGCCACGCCAATTTCGTCATCAAGGTGCCCAATTCGGAAGGCGTGCCCGACCTGGCGCCGGGCGCCGCCATCCGCATCGGCTGGCGCACGGAGGATTGCCGCGCGCTCGACGCGTTCTAGGGTTTGCCACCAGCTTCGGTTCCATCAGCCCGGGACCGTAGGGGGATGAAGCCGGCATCGGCACATCAAGCGGGCTGCGGAAATAGATGGAGGATCGCGTGAAGAACAGCTTGAAATTGACGGCCAGCAGCCTGGCGATCGCGCTTGCGCTGGCGCTCGCCGGTTGCGGCGAGGAGAAGAAGCAGGAGCAGGCGAGCGACTCTACGGCGGCTCCGGCAACCACCACCGAGACGACCACCGCATCCGGCACGGCCGCGCAGCCGGAGACGACGCAGGAGGCGGCCGCAACGCCGGCCGCGCCGGCCAGCGGCAAGCAGCTGACCATCGTCTCGTGGGGCGGCGCCTACCAGGAGAGCCAACGCAAGGCCTACTACGAGCCCTACACGGCCGAGACGGGCGTCAAGATCATCGAAGAGGAGTACGACGGCGAGCTCGGCAAGGTCAAGGCGATGGTCGATGCCAAGCAGGTGACGTGGGACGTGGTCGATGTCGACCTGGCCCACGCGCTTGCCGGCTGCGACGAAGGCCTGCTGGAGAAGATCGACTACTCCAAGGTTCTCGACAAATCCAAGTTCCTGCCGGGAACGGCCTACGACTGCGCCGTCGGCAGCATCAGCTATTCCACCATCTATGCCTATGACGGCGACAAGATCACGTCCAATCCGCCGACCACGATCGCGGATTTCTTCGACACCACGAAATGGCCGGGCAAGCGGGGACTGCTCAAGAAGCCGTTCGGGACGCTGGAAGCGGCGCTGATGGCGGACGGGGTCGCGGCGGGCGATGTCTACAAGGTCCTCAGCACGCCGGAAGGCGTCGACCGGGCGTTCAAGAAGCTCGACACCATCAAGAACGACATCGTGTGGTGGACCGCCGGCGCCCAGGCGCCGGAGCTGCTGGCCAAAGGCGAGGTGACGCTGACGGCGGCTTGGAACGGCCGCATCTACGACGCCAACAAGAAGGACGGAAAGCACTTCGTGATCGTGTGGGACGGCCAGCTGCTGGACTGGGATCTGTGGTCGATCCCGGTCGGCACGCCGAACCTGGATCAGGCCTACGACTTCATCAAGTTCGCGAGCGACGCCAAGAACATGTCGCAGCAGTCGAAATATATCGCCTATGGCCCGACCAACGTCGACGCGGTGCCGCTGATCGCGCCCGACGTGTTGAAGGACCTGCCGGTGGCGCCGGAGAACATGAAGAACGCGCTGCCGAACGACGGGCAGTTCTGGGCCGACAACAACGAGGAGCTGACCAAGCGCTTCAACGCCTGGCTGTCCCAGTAGGCATGTTGCGGATGGCGCGCCGGAGCTGCGACCGGCGCGCCGATTTTCTTGAGGAATGGGCATAGCGCATGGCTGTTGCCGAACTGATCGACGGAATCCCGCTCAAGGTGCGCCTGCGCCGCGCCGAACGGACCAAGCAGGTGCGCGCGCTCCTGCTGGTCGCGCCGCTGTTCCTGTTCATCCTGATCACGTTTCTCGCGCCGATCGGCACGCTGCTGTTCCGCAGCGTCGAGAATCCCGAGCTGCCGCAGTACCTGCCGCAGACCATCGCGGCCATGAGAGACTGGGACGGCAGGCAATTGCCGGACGAGGCGGTGTTCGCCGCTTTCGCGGCCGACCTCAAGGTCGCGCAGCAGGAGCGCGCGACGGCCGAGATCGGCAAGCGTGTCAACTACGAGCTGCCCGGCACGCGCAGCAAGATCCTGAAGACCGGCCGCGAGATCGCGAAACTGGGTTCCGGCCCCTACAAGGCGGCGTTCGTCGCGATCGATCCGATGTGGGGCGAGGTCGGCACCTGGGCCGTCATCAGGCGTGCGAGCGCGCCGCTCACCGCGTTCTACTGGCTGAACGCAGTCGACCGCCAGCAGGACGCCGCCGGGTCGATCGTGCGGGTCCAACCCGAGCAGCGCGTGTTCATCGACGTCTATGGCCGCACCTTCGCGATCGCCGGCATCGTCACGCTGTGCACGCTGGTGCTCGGCTTTCCGGTCGCATATCTGCTCGCCAGCCTGCCGACCAGGCGCGCGAACCTGCTGATGATGCTGGTACTGGTGCCGTTCTGGACCTCGCTGCTGGTGCGCACCACCGCCTGGTTCGTGCTGCTGCAATCGAACGGCATCATCAACGACCTGGCGGACGCGATCCTGGGCCGCCGCTTCGACATGATCTTCACCCGCTTCGGCACCATCGTGGCGATGACCCACATCCAGCTGCCGTTCACCCTCTTGCCGATCTACAGCGTGATGAAGACCATCCCCGCCAGCCATGTGCGCGCGGCGCGCTCGCTCGGCGCGGGACCGTTCTACGCGTTCTGGCGGGTCTATTTCCCGCAGACCGTTCCCGGCATCGCGGCCGGCTGCCTGCTCACCTTCATCCTGTGCCTCGGCTACTACATCACGCCGGCGCTGGTGGGCGGGCCGACCGACCAGCTCGTCAGCTCGTGGGTCGCCTACTACATGAACTCGCAGATCAGCTACGGCCATGCCGCCGCGCTGGGCGCGGTTCTGCTGATCGCCACCCTGGTGCTGTACTGGCTCTACAACCGGCTGGTCGGCATCGACAAGATGAAGCTGGGCTAGGCATGCTCGGACTGCCGCCTTATGCCTCCGCCGCGGAACGCGCCTGGCGCGTGACGCACTACGCGTTCTGCGGGCTGGTGCTGCTGTTCCTGATCTCGCCCATCCTGATCGTGCTGCCGATCAGCTTCAACCCGACGCAGTTCCTCACCTACCCGACGACGCACTGGTCGCTGCGCTGGTACCAGGATTTCTTCTTCAATGACCGCTGGACCGACGCGGTCAGGAGCAGCTGCATCATCGCCTTCTTCAGCACCATCCTCTCGACGGTGCTTGGCACCGTGGCGGCGCTGGGCTTGAGCCGGCCAAGCTTCCCGTTTCGCGCTCTGGTGATGGCGATCCTGATCTCGCCCATGATCGTGCCGATCGTGATCTCCGCCGCCGGGGTCTATTTCCTGTTCGCGCTGCCTTTCATCGACCTCAACAACACCTATGCCGGCGTGATCCTCGCGCACACCATGCTGGCGACGCCGTTCGTGGTCATCACCGTGACGGCGACGCTGACCGGCTTCGACAACAACCTGATCCGGGCCGGCGCCAGCCTTGGCGCGCCGCCGATCACGGTGTTCCGCAGGATCATCATGCCCCTCATCCTGCCGGGCGTGATCTCCGGCGCCCTGTTCGCGTTCGTCACCTCGTGGGACGAGGTGGTGATGGTGCTGTTCATCGGCGGGCCGGACCAGCGCACCCTGCCGCGCGTCATGTTCAGCGGCATCCGCGAGATGATCAGCCCGACCATCACCGCCGCCGCGACCGTGCTCATCGCCATCGCCATCCTGATGCTGGTGACGGTCGAGCTGCTGCGCCGGCGATCCGAGCGGCTGCGCGGCATCCGCGCCTGATCGGCGCACTTGAGAATGATTCGCAATTGACATGGACAGGGCCGCACCCGCCGGCTAGAATGAGAGCGACGGTCAAGCTGCAAGGCCCCGATGTACAAGGACAATAGCCTGATCCCAAGCGAAGCGGTCCGGCTGGCGGCGCTCGGCCTGCTGGCGAAGCGCCCGCGCGTCTATGCCGATCTGGCGCGCGACATCCGGCATTTCACGGCGCGCATCGTCGGGCCTTCGCTCGACCTCCTCGGCCCGTCGCTGGAGCTGCTGAAGGTCGAGGGGCTGATGGAGGCGGTCGATCCCAAGGTCCCGCACGATGCACAGACCGTGCGGCTCACCAAGGACGGCGAAGCCGAGCTGCAGCGCCTGATGACCGCCAACCTGCGCGGCCCGATGGGCGAGGTGAACAAGCTGATCGTCGCGCTGAAGCTGCATTTCCTCGATCTGCTGACGCGGGAGCAGCGCCGCCAGCAGCTCGAGATGCTGACGGAAGTGTGCGACCGCGAGCTCGTCCGCCTCAACGATCTGCGCGCCCACCACACCGACAGCGACAGCGCCCTCATCCCCTGGCTCGATCATGAAATCGAGGAAGTGCAGGGCCGTCGCGACTGGTTCCTGAAGTTGTGGGAGGCGGTCTAGACTCATGGGGACTGAATCCGCAGCAGCGCGCGCCATCGACGGCATCGTCGCCAGGGTCGTGGACGCCTGGAACCGTCACGATCCGTCGGCATTCGCTGCCGCGTTCGCGGATGATGCCGAGTTCACCAACGTGTTCGGCATGGTCCAGAAAGGCCGGGCGGAGATCGAGGCCGCGCACGCGCCGATCTTCAGCACCATGTTCAAGGACAGCCACCTCGCCGTGGTCGAGACGCGCGTGCGATCGATCCGGCCGGACGTGGCGTCGGCCGACGTGCGCTGGATCATGAAAGGCGCGCGCGATCCGCACGGCAAGCCGTGGCCGGAGCGTGAAGGCCTGCTGAGCTGGATCGTGACCAGGCACGGCGACCGCTGGCTGGTCGACGTGTCGCACAACATGGACCTGCCCGCGCCGGGGCTCGCCAAGGCGCAGGCCGCGCTCTCCAAGACCTAGAACCGCTTCCAAATTGGGGAAACCCGCTCTGGCTCAGTCTTGACGCTTCTGGATTGCCTGAAGCTGCCGGATGAGTTGCGGGCTGATCGAGCGCAGTTCGGCAAGGTGGGCTTCGCTGAGGGACCGCAGCACTTCGTCCGCCCGGTCGGTCAGCGACAACTCGACCCGCCGGCGCTCGGCGAGCGGCTTGCTCTTGGCCAACAGGCCTGCGGCCACCAGCCGGTCGACCAGTTCGGCGGCGCTGTGCGGCGCGATCAGCAGATCCTTCGCCAGCCTGCCGACGGTCACCGGCGGTCCGCCGGCGCGCCCCCTGATTGCCAGCAGGGCCTGATGCTGCCGGGGCGGGATGCCGCCTGCCCGGGCGGCGGTTTCGCTGAATGCGAGGAATTGCCGCAGCGCGCGCCGAAACGCCGCAAGCGCCTCGTAGTCGGCATCCGCGATCCGCGCCGGCTCGGCCCTGGTCCGTGGCATTGGCATCGATCATCCTCTCAGCGTCCGCCCGCCTATCCAGCCCTGATACGCCTCGCTCTTGCAATATGTCGCATCACGATATATCAAAGCGCGCCCCGGCGTATGGCCCGATGGCGGCGCGTGCCGATGGGCACCCATTTCCCGCGCGACGCGCAACCGGCAACCCAGTGCACCAGCAAGCGACATCAGGATGGCGAGAGGCGAAGGCATGTCTTCCTTGACCAGGGCCGTGGCCACCAGCGTGGCCACCAAGGCCGGCGATTTCACCGCGGATCACCGGACGCTCGCTCTGGCGGCCATGGCCGTCGTGGTCGGGATCGGCGGGGTCGGGTCAGCCTGGATTCTGGTCAAGCTCATCGCCCTCGTCACCAATCTGACCTGGTTCGGCATCTTCAGCGTCGCGGCCATTCCGCTGTCGCAGGCGACGCGCGGACCCTGGATGGTGCTGGCGCCGGCAGTCGGCGGCCTCGTCATCGGCCTGATGGCGCGGTTCGGGTCGGAGAAGATCCGCGGCCACGGCATCCCCGAGGCGATCGAGGCGATCCTGATCGGCGGCAGCCGCATGTCGCCCAAGGTCGCGGTGCTGAAGCCGGTTTCCTCCGCGATCTCGATCGGCACCGGCGGCCCGTTCGGCGCCGAAGGCCCCATCATCATGACCGGTGGCGCGATCGGCTCGCTGTTCGCGCAATGCTTCCACCTGAGCGCGGCGGAGCGCAAGACGCTGCTGGTGGCCGGCGCCGCCGCCGGCATGACGGCGATCTTCGGCACGCCGCTCGCGGCGGTGCTGCTCGCGGTCGAGCTGCTGCTGTTCGAATGGAAGCCGCGCAGCTTCATTCCGGTCGGCGTGTCGGCGATCGTCTCCATCATGCTGCGCCCGCTGCTGTTCGGCTCGGGCCCGCTTTTCCCCTACCCCAACGATCCGCATCTGCCGCTCTGGGGCCTCGGCCTGTGCGTCGGGGTCGGCATCCTGTCGGGGCTGCAATCGGGCCTGCTCACCACACTGCTCTACAAGCTCGAGGATCTGTTCGAGCGGCTGCCGATCCATTGGATGTGGTGGCCGATGATCGGCGGGCTCATCGTCGGCGCGGGCGGCCTGATCGAGCCGCGGGCCCTCGGCGTCGGCTACGATGTCATCGGCGATCTCCTGAACGGCCATGTCGACGCGCGCGGGGCACTCACCATCCTGCTGGTCAAGGCCGGCATCTGGCTGGTTGCCCTGGCATCGGGCACCTCGGGCGGCGTGCTGGCGCCGCTGCTGATCCTGGGCGGTGCGCTCGGCTGGCTGGTCGGCCTCGTCCTGCCGGGCGATCCCGGCTTCTGGGCCCTGCTCGGCATGGCGGGCATGATGGGCGGCACCATGCGCGCGCCGCTGACCGGCACCTTGTTCGCCGTCGAGCTGACCGGCAACGTCGAGGTGCTGGCGCCGCTGCTGGCGGCCACGGTCGCCGCGTTCTGCGTCACCGTGCTGCTGCTGAAACGCTCCATCCTCACCGAAAAGATCGCGCGGCGCGGCCAGCACATCACCCGCGAATACAGCATCGATCCCTACGAGCTGATGCGGGTCAACGACGTCATGACGCGCAAGGTCGACACCTTGCCCGCCGCCATGCCGGTCAGCGAGGCGCTCGCCTTCTTCATGTCGGAGCGGATGCTGCACCGCATGTACCCGATCGTCGATCCCGCCGGCAAGCTGATGGGCGCAGTCACGCGCGCGGACGCCCTGCGCTGGCGCATGGAGGCCGATCAGGAGGCGCAGACGATCTTCGACGTGGTGTCGGACATCTCGATCCCGGTCGCGCACCCCGACGAGGTGGTGGCGCGCCTCGCCGACCGCATGGTGGCCGACGATCTCGGGCGCGTGCCGGTGGTCGAGCGCGACAGCGGCAAGCTGGTCGGCCTGGTCGCGCGCAAGGACCTCATCCAGATGCGCGCCGCCAGCAGTTCGCTCGAGCGCGACCGCAAGGCCTACTACATGCGGCCCAAGCGGCCGGACACGCCGCCGCTCTGAACGCCCTCAGAACAGGTGCTGTCCGCCGGTGAGGAAGATCTCGGTCCCGGTGACGTAGCCGAAATCCCTGCCGCAGAGCTGGAACACCACGCCGGCGACTTCCTCGGTGGTGCCCATGCGGCCCATCGGGATGCGGGGGATGAGCGCCTCGTATTCGGGACCGATCATCGCGGTTTCGATCTCGCCGGGGGCGACCGCGTTGACGCGCACGCCGAGCGCCGCGAACTCCACCGCCATCTCGCGCGTGAGGGCCGACAGCGCGGCCTTCGAAGTCGAATAGGCCGAGCCGGCGAAGGGGTGAATCGCATGGCCGGCAATCGAGGTGATGTTGACGATGACGCCCTTGCCCTGGTGCAGCGGCTTGGCGAAGCCGCGCGCCAGCTGCAGCGGCGTGAAGAAGTTGAGCTCGAACACCTCGCGCCAGGCCTCGACGTCGCCGTTGAGGATGCCGAGCCGCTCCTTGAAGCTGGTCTTCGGGCTGGTCGCGGCGTTGTTGACCAGCGCATGCACGGGCTGACCGGCGAGGACCCGCATCGCCTCCTCGACGAAGCGGTCGGTTTCGTCGGGCTTTCCCAGATCGGCGGTGAAATGATTGGTCCAGTTGGGATCGTATTTGCATTCCTCCGGAATCGCATCGCGGCTGCAGGTGAGGACGCGCCAGCCTTCCTGGCTGAAGCGCTTGACCGTCGCGTGGCCGATGCCGCGGCTGGCGCCGGTCAGGAGCACGTTCTTTCGGATTTCGCCGCTCATCTCAATTGTCCTCAGTGATAGCGGAAGGTGGCGCGCTGCTCGACCACACCTGCCGGGTCCTCGTGGATGATCACCTCGGCCCCGGGAAAGGCCGCGCACACCTCGGCTTCGACCGCATCGGAGATGCGATGCGCTTCCAGCAGGCTGAGCGATCCGTCCAGCTCCAGGTGGAACTGGATGAACTTGTCGCGGCCCGAGGCGCGCGTGCGCAGATCGTGCAGGTTGAGGACCTCCGGATGGCGGCGCACGATCTCCTTGATCCGGGTGCGCTCCGCCTCCTCCATCTCGCGGTCCATCAGCATGTCGAACGCTTCCTTGCCGACGCGCACGGCCGCGGCGGCGATGAAGACCGCGATCGCCAGACCGATTGCCGGGTCCGCCCATAGCCAGCCGAGCCGCGTGCTCAGCACCAGAGCGACGATCACGCTGGCATTGACCATGAAGTCGGTTGCGTAGTGTACCTGGTCGGACTTGATGGCGATCGAGCCGGTGCGGCGCACGACGTGGCGCTGCAGCGTGACCAGCAGCCCGGTCACGATCAGCGATGCGATCATGACGGCGATGCCGACTTCCGGCCGGGAGATCGGCTGCGGGCTGGTGAAGCGATCCACCACCTCCGTCACCAGGACGACGGACGAGCCGAGAATGAAGGCGACCTGGACGAGGCCGGCCAGCGGCTCCGCCTTGCCGTGGCCGAAGCGATGCTCCGCGTCGGCCGGGACGAGCGATTGGCGCACCGCAATCAGGTTGACGATCGAGGCCGCGGCATCGAGCGCGGAATCGAACAGGGTCGAGAGCAGGCTGACCGAGCCGGTCTGCAGGAAGGCCGCAAACTTGATCGCGATCAGCAGCAGCGCCGATCCGACCGATGCAAGGCTGGCAAGCCGCATCAGCCGCGCCTGCTCCGATGGCGCCATGCCCGTCACGGATACAGTTTCTCCGTCGCCCATCCCTCGCCCGCGCGGCGAAAGACCAGCCTGTCATGCAGCCGGAACGGCCGGTTTTCCCAGAACTCGATGCGGTCGGGCACGAGGCGGAAGCCGGACCAATAGGGCGGCCGCGGCACCGCGCCGATCGCATATTTCGCGGTGAAGCTCGCCACGCGCTTCTCCAGCTCGAACCGGCTTTCCAGCGGACGCGACTGCTGCGAGGCCCAGGCGCCGATCTGGCTGGCCTTGGCGCGCGATGCGAAATAGGCGTCGGCCTCGGCATCGGACACCGTCTCCACCGCGCCCTCCACCCGCACCTGGCGGCCGAGCGACTTCCAGTGCAGCACCATCGCCGCCTTGTGCGTCTCCAGCAGCTGCCGTCCCTTGCGGCTCTCGTAATTGGTATAGAACACGAAGCCGCGCGGATCGGCGTCCTTCAGCAACACCATGCGCACCGAAGGCTGGCCGTCCGCCCCCACCGTCGCCAGCGCCATGGCATTGGGATCGTTCGGCTCCTTGTCGGATGCGTCGGCATACCAATTCTGGAACAAATCGAACGGTTCGGCGTTCGCATGCTGAGACATTTCAAGGACTTCCGGCACTCTCGTCACATTGGCGCGAGCGCCTTCTATAGCATTGATTCCAGGCCCCGGCGGTCTCATTTTCGCAGGCGACGGCCGTCGTGCGAATCGGCTACAGGACCAAAAGCAAAGGAAACAGCATGATGTTGCGCCAAGCCATGTCCGCTCTCCTGGCCTTGTCGTTGCTCGCCGGGTGCGCCGGCCCGGACGGCGGAAGCGGCATCACCAAGGAGCAGGGCGGCACGGTTCTCGGCGCGCTTGGCGGAGCGGCCGCCGGCGCCGCGCTCGGCCACAGCAGCTGGTGGGCGATCGGCGCGGGCGCGCTGGTCGGAGGGCTGGTCGGCAATCGCGTCGGCAACTACCTCGACGAGCGCGACCGGCAGCAGGCCTACAGCACGGCGAACTACGCCCTCGACCACAACAAGGACGGCCAGACCGCGACCTGGTCCAACCCGCAGAACAATACCAGCGGCTACACCACGCCAACGGCGACCCAACAGACCGCCAGCGGCGGCACCTGCCGCACCTACGAGACCGGCGTGTCGGCCGGCAGCCAGAGCCAGAGTGGGACGGGCACGGCCTGCCGCCAGCCCGATGGCACCTGGAAGCTGATGAACTGAGCGCCGCGCCGCTGCTCGAAGGCGGTCTTGTGCCCGCCACCTTGCGCACCTAACTTGGTGGCGCAAAGGACAGAGGCGGCATGGTCGACCCATACAAGGTGCTGGGCGTCAACCGGAGCGCGAGCGACGACGAGATCAAGCGCGCGTACCGCAAGCTCGCCAAGAAGCTGCACCCGGATCTCAATCCCGGCGACAAGAAGATCGAGGGGCAGTTCAAGGAGACGACCGCCGCCTACGATTTCCTGAGCGATCCCGAGAAGCGCCGCAAATACGACCGCGGCGAAATCGACGAGAGCGGCCAGCCGCGCGGGCCGCGCTATTCCAGCCGTCCCCCCGGCGGCCAGCAGCAGCGCCGCAGCGGCCGCCCCTACGGGTTCGGGCTCGAGGACGATGCCGATTTCTCGGAGGACCTGTTCTCCGACTTCTTCGGCTTCGGCAAGGATTCCCGCGGTTCGATCAAGCTCAAGGGCGCCGACGTGAGCTACCAGGTGCGCGTGCCGTTCCTCGAGGCAGTGCTCGGCACCAGGCAGCGTCTGCAGCTTGCCGACGGCAAGACCCTGGAGGTGCAGCTGCCGCCTGGCACCGACACCGGCCAGACCTTGCGGCTCAAGGGCCAGGGCTTGCCGGGCCGCGGCGGCGCGCCGGCCGGCGATGCCTTCATCGAAGTCACGGTGGAGCCGCACCCGGTCTTCAGCCGCGACGGCAACGACATCCTGGTGGAACTGCCCATCACGCTCTATGAGGCCGTGCTCGGCGCCAGCATCAACGTGCCGACGATCGACGGCAAGGTGTCGGTGAAGGTGCCGGTCGGCGCCAACAGCGGCACGCAACTGCGCCTGCGCGGCAAGGGCGTGCAGGCCGGGAAGGGCGGCGTGCGCGGGGATCAGTATGTGCGCCTGGTCGTGATGCTGCCGAGAGAGGCCGATCCCGAGCTCAGGACGGCGATCGAGAAATCCGCCAGGTCCTATCCCTACAAGGTCCGCAGCAGGCTCGGGATCGAGTAAGTCCCGCATTCTGCGGCGCATTTCAGGCGCGCGGCGTGGTTCTTTGACCGCCTTCGGCAATGGTGTAGGATGCGCTGATTCCCGTAAGCATTTCAACGCGTTGTGTTAGGAACTTCAATGAACTCCAAAAGCGGGCTGATGGCGGGCAAGCGCGGCTTGATCATGGGCGTCGCCAATGACCGTTCGATCGCCTGGGGCATTGCGAAGGCGGTGCGCGATGCGGGCGCGGAGCTCGCCTTCACCTATCAGGGCGAGGCGCTGCAGAAGCGGGTGAAGCCGCTGGCGGAATCGCTCGGCTCCTCCATCCTGGCGCCCTGCGACGTGACCGACGATGCCAGCCTCGATGGCACGTTCGCGGCGGTGAGGCGGGCGTGGGGCAGCCTCGACTTCGTGGTGCATGCCATCGCCTTCTCCGACAAGGAGGAGCTGAAGGGCAAGTATGTCACCACCAGCAGGGCCAACTTCCAGCAGACGTTGGACGTCTCCTGCTATTCCTTCACGGCCGTCGCGGAGCGCGCGCGGCACCTGATGCCGAATGGCGGCAGCCTCTTGACTCTCTCCTACGTCGGCGCCGAGCGGGTGATGCCGCACTACAACGTGATGGGCATCGCCAAGGCGGCGCTGGAATGCTCCGTGCGCTATCTCGCCGCCGACCTGGGCGAGCAGCAGATTCGCGTCAACGCCATCTCCGCCGGGCCGATCAAGACGCTGGCCGCGTCCGGCATCGGCGATTTCCGCCACATCCTGCGCTGGAACGAGCTCAATTCTCCGCTCGGGCGCAATGTCTCGATCGAGGAAGTGGGCGGCGCCGGCCTCTACCTGCTGAGCGACCTCTCGCGCGGCGTTACCGGCGAGCTGCACCATGTCGACAGCGGCTACAACGTGGTGGGCATGATGCGCCCCGAGGCCGCGAGCGGCCTCGCCGAGATGCTGAAGGCATTCGCCGAGCGCCAGGGATAGAAGCGGGCACGATGTCGCACAACAGCTTCGGCCACCTGTTCCGGTTCACGACCTGGGGCGAAAGCCACGGGCCGGCGATCGGATGCGTGGTCGACGGCACGCCGCCGGGCATTGCGCTCGCCGAGCCCGACATCCAGGGCTGGCTCGACAAGCGCAAGCCCGGCCAGTCGCGCTTCGTCACCCAGCGGCGCGAGAGCGATACGGTCGAGATCCTGTCCGGCGTGTTCGACGGCGAAACGACGGGAACGCCGATCTCGCTCATGATCAAGAACGAGGACCAGCGCAGCAAGGACTACAGCAGGATCAAGGACCAGTTCCGGCCCGGCCATGCCGATTTCACCTACTGGGCCAAGTATCGCGGCATCCGCGACTATCGCGGCGGCGGCCGTTCCTCGGCGCGCGAGACGGCGTCACGGGTCGCGGCCGGCGCGGTTGCGCGCAAGGTGCTGGCGCACCTGCTGCCGGAGCCGGTGGAGATCCGCGGCGCCCTGATCCAGATCGGCACCGTCGGCGCCGCGCGCAGCCGCTGGGACTGGGCCGAGACGGAGCGCAACAGCTTCTGGAGTCCCGACGCCGATGTGGTGCCGCAATGGGAGGAACTGCTGGACAAGACCCGCAAGGCCGGCTCCTCGGTCGGCGCGGTGGTCGAGGTGGTCGCATCCGGCGTGCCGGTCGGGCTCGGCGCGCCGATCTACGGCAAGCTCGATTCCGACCTCGCCGCCGCGATGATGGGCATCAACGCGGTCAAGGGCGTGGAGATCGGCGCCGGCTTCGCGGCCGCCGTCCTGAGCGGGGAAGAGAACGCCGACCAGATGCGGATCGAGGACGGCAAGCTCAAGTTCCTCTCCAACATGGCGGGCGGCATCCTGGGCGGCATCTCGACCGGCCAGGACGTGGTGGTGCGGTTTGCGGTGAAGCCCACCTCTTCCATCAACCAGCCGCGCAAGAGCATCACCACCGCCGGCGAGGAAGTCGACGTCGCCACCACCGGCCGCCACGACCCGTGCGTGGGCATCCGCGCCGTGCCGGTGGGCGAAGCCATGATGGCCGTGGTGCTCGCCGACCACCTGCTGCGCCACCGCGCGCAATGCGGAGTGGAATAGGCATCGCGTTCCAGCCCACGGTTTGTTTCGTCATGGTCGGACCTGGTCCGACCATGACGACGAGTGGTGCAGGTTCGATGGCCAGAGGCTGACAGCGGTCTTATGAACCACGCTGCTGCGGAGCGTACGAGTTCCGCAGCAGTTCGAGCGTTGAGCGAAGCTCGGCGATTCTCTCCTTGCCGATCCGCTGCGCCCACTCGGCTTCGATCTCGCGCGAGAAGGCGCGGACCGCGCGGCCATAGGCGCGGCCGCGTGCGGTGAGCCGCACGCGCATGGCGCGGGCGTCATCGGGATCGGCCACGCGCTGGACATATCCCGCCGCCTCGAGCTCGGAAACCAGCGCGCTCATCGATTGCTTGGTGATGCGGGATGCGCGCGCCAGCGCCGTGACGCGCGCTCCTTCCGGCATTTCCCAGAGCGGCTGGATGACCGCGGAATGGGCGGGCTGGATGCCCTTGAAGCCGGACGCGGCGATCCAGGCGGCCAGCCGCTCCGTCATC
>DASSBF010000126.1:0-31870 GCA_035699005.1 Dongiaceae bacterium | reverse complement strand
CCCGCGCCGAGATTGTTGATCGCCTCCTCCGCGTTCTTCAGCTGCTTGGCCGGACCTTGCAGGAAATCGAGGCGATCGCTGAGCTGGCCGATGACGTGGGGCAGCCGGCGCAGCCAGCCGGCGGCCGGCTCCGACAGGGTGACCAGCCCGATCCCCAGCACGATCAGGAAGATGACCACCACCAGCGCCGCGCCGAGCGGCGTCGGGATGCGAAAGCGCGCGAGGCCAAGCACCAGCGGCGTCAATACGAGATTGAGCACGACCGCCAGGACCAGCGGCACCACAATGGTCTGGGCGATGTACAGCGTATAGAGCACCAGGATGCCGGCGATGATTCCGAGAAAGACCGTCTGGACGTTGATGGTGCGCCCGAGCTGTTCCGCCGCCGCGTCGCTTGCGCTCTGCGCTTCGGCTTGCGCGGGCGCGGCGCCTTGGGCCCGGTTTTCGGCAGCCTCGTTCGGTTTTCGACCAGGGGTCGCGTTCGCCATGACGTGCGCCGGGGTGGGGATGCGGCGGTGCTCGCCGGTCGCCCGAACAACGCCCTGGGCGTCGGCTTGGTTCCCCGTCGGCATGGGCCGGCCATCCCTGGTGAAAGCTTGATTATGCCGGACGGCCCGATGGATAGTGCGCCGCAGTCGTGATGGAGGCCGCGCGCCGCCATGGCCAAGCATCTGCTGATCGTCGCCCACATACCGTCGCCCAATACGCTCCGCCTGCGCGATGCGGTCATCGCAGGCGCCACGCGGGCGGAGATCGCGGGCGTCGAGGTGCGTCCCCTGACGCCGTTCGAGGCCTGCACCGACGATGTGCTGTGGTCGGATGCGGTCATCCTCGGCACCACCGAGAACCTCGGCTACATGAGCGGCGCGCTCAAGGATTTCTTCGACCGCACGTACTATCCCTGCCTCGAGCGCACCGAGGGCCGGCCCTACGCGCTCTACATCCGCGGCCGGCACGACGGCACCGGCACGCGGCGTGGGGTCGAAACCATCGTGACCGGCTTGCGCTGGCGCGCCGTGCAGGCGCCGCTGATCCTGCGCGGCGACTGGCAGGAAACGTTCGTCGCGCAATGCGAGGAGCTCGGCATGTCGATGGCGGCGAGCCTCGAGGCCGGCATCATCTAGCGCAAGGGTCCTCGGGGGCCTTTCGCAGATGCGGAATTCGATTTCACGAATTGACTCGCGGGGGCGAGACCCTTAGCTTTCGTCAGACAATCTGGTATGACAGGTATACCAGCCTATGACTGTCATTCGCCGCCGCAAGCTATACGAGGAGATTGCGCAGCACCTGGAGCAGCGCATTCGCGATCAGACGGTCGCGCTGGGCGAGCAGTTGCCGTCGGAGCGCGATTTGATGCGCGAGTTCGGCGTGGGTCGGCCCGCGGTGCGCGAGGCGCTGTTCCATCTGCAGAAGATGGGACTGGTGGAGCTGCGCTCCGGAGGCCGGGCCCGCGCCAGCAAGCCGACGCCGAAGGTCGTGGTCGAATCGCTCGCCGGCAGCGCACGCTATCTGCTGGCGGAGCCGGATGGCGTCCGGCATTTCCAGGAGGCACGCTGCTTTTTCGAGATGGGCCTCGCGCGCTACGCGGCCGAGCACGCGACCGACGAGGATCTGCGCGACCTGCGCGAAGCGCTGGAGGCCAACCGCCGGTCGCTCGGCGATCTTGCCAGCTTCGAGCGCACCGACGTCGAGTTCCACCACATCCTCGCGGTCATCCCGCGCAACCCGATCTTCGAGGCGATCCACGCCGCGATCGCCGAATGGCTGGTGGAGCAGCGCCATGTCACGCTGACCTATCCCGGCCAGAACGAGATCGCCTACAACTTCCATTCCGAGATCTACGATGCCATCGCGGCGCGGACTCCCGATCGCGCCGAAGCCGTTCTTCGCGCGCATCTGGACCAGGTGGCCGCGCTCTATTGGCAGGTGAAGGGAGCCGCCGGATGAGGGATTTCGTGATCCTGGTGGATTTCCGGCTGAAACCGGGCGCCAAGGCCGCCTTCCGCCGCCTGATCGATGAGAATGCGCACGCGTCCTGCCGCGACGAGCCGGGCTGCCGGCGGTTCGACGTGCTGGAGCCGCCTGCCGAATCCGACCGCATCCTGCTCTACGAGATCTACACCGGCCGCGCCGCGTTCGATGCGCACATCAAGACTCGCCATTTCGCGCGCTTCAACGAGGAGAGCGCGCCCTTGGTGGCGGCCAAGACAGTGGCGGAATTCGATCTGGTTTGCGAGGGGTCGGCGGCCTGAAGACCGCCGGCCTTCGACAAGAAAAAACGGGGGAGGACATGATGGCTGCTGCGGGCTTGAAGGCGATGGCGCGTACCAGGGCGGTGAAGCTGGGGCACTTCATCGTCGAGTTCGCGACGCCCGGAATCGGCCACATCATGAAGAATGCCGGATGCGAGTTCGTGCTGTTCGACCTGGAGCATTCCGGCTTCGGCTACGAAACGGTGAAGAGCGCAATGCGCTATTTCGAGGCGGCGGGGATCGCGCCGATCGTGCGCGTGCCTTCGAAGGAGTATCACCACATCGCGCGCGCCTGCGACATGGGCGCGGAAGGCATCATGCTGCCGATGGTCGGCAACGCGAAGGAAGCGCGCGCCATCCTGAATTGCATGAAATACCATCCGGAGGGCCAGCGCGGCGTGGCGCTGGGTGTCGCCCATGACGGCTACACGGTAGGCCCCGTGCCGAAAAAGCTGGCAGCCGCCAACAAGCGCACGTCCTTGTTCTGCCAGATCGAGACAGCGGAAGGCGTGAAGAATGCCGATGCGATCGCGGCGGTGGACGGCGTCGATTGCCTGTGGGTGGGCCACTTCGACCTGTCGGCCTCGCTCGGCATTCCCGGCGATTTCGGTCATCCCAAGTTCACCGGCGCGATCGATGCGGTGGTCGCGGCCTGCCGCAAGCACAGGAAGGCACTCGGGCGGCTGGTGCCGAACGTGGAGACAGGCATCGAGTTCTACAGGCGGGGCTTCGATTTCATCTGCTATTCCGGCGATGTGTGGGTGCTGCAGACTGCGCTGACCGAAGCCGTCGGAAAGCTGCGCGCCGGCTGCAGGCGGCGGTGAGGAAATTCCATGGCCGACACGTTCCGCGTCGCATTGTCGGGTGACTTCAGGAAGGCGGACGGGTCGCCGACCTTCCCCGATTTCGAAGTTGCGCCGCTCCGGGACGCGCCGGGCGTGGAGGTCGCCTACATCGACGCATCGAATCCGATCCGCGCCGACCAGCTTGCGGATTTCGATGCGCTGATCCTGCTGGCGCCGCGCTTCGCGCGCGAAAGCATCCACCCGAACGGACGGCTGGCCGCGGTGGCGCGCTTTGGCGTGGGCTACGACAATGTCGATGTCGCCGCCTGCACCGAGGCGGGCATCGCGCTCTGCATCACGCCCGATGGCGTGCGCCGGCCGGTCGCGGTCTCCATCATCGCCCTGATGCTGGCGCTGACCGGCAAGCTGCTGATCAAGGACAAGCTGACGCGCTCCGGCCCGGAAGCCTTCGCAAAGCGGATCGATCACATGGGCGTCGGGCTGGTGGGGCGCACGCTGGGATCGATCGGCATCGGCAATATCGGGGCGGAGCTGTTCCGCCTCGCCATGCCGTTCGACATGAAATTCATCGCCCACGATCCGTTCGCCGACAGGAAGGTCGCGGCGGAGCTGGGCATCGAGCTGGTCGGGATGGAGGATCTGTTCCGCCGGGCCGACGTGCTATGCGTCAATTGCCCGCTGTCGCCGGAGACGCGGCACCTGGTCAATGCCGAGCGCCTGGCGCTGATGAAGCCGACCGCGTTCCTCATCAACACCGCGCGCGGGCCGATCGTGGACCAGAAGGCGCTGACCAAGGTGCTGGCCGAGCGCCGCATATCCGGCGCCGGGCTGGATGTGCTGGAAGCGGAGCCGCCGGATCCCGGCGATCCGATCCTGAAGCTCGACAACACCATCCTGACGCCGCACGCCTTGTGCTGGACCGACCAGTGCTTTGCCGGCAACGGCGCAGCGGACGTGAAGGCGGTGCTGGATGTCCAGCACGGGCGCACGCCGCGCGGAATCGTCAACCGGGCGGTGCTGGACCAGCCGCGTTTCAGGGCGCGGCTGGAGGCGTATCGCAGCTGCTTCGGCGGCTGACATGGAACTCCTGAGCCGGCCGCTCGCGGCCGGCAAGGGGATAACAAGGCGAATGCCATCCGCGCGTTCGCCCATAAACGGGAGAGAGACCATGAGGCTGATCAACAAAGTGGCATGGGCAGGCGCCGTCGCCGGGTTGGCGATCGCTTGGGCGTCAGCCGCGATGGCCGAGGGCGCGGCGGAAACCGCCGTGAAGGAGGCCCAGAAATACAAAGGCACAACGATCAACATCGTCTGGGAAGCGGGCCTGCAATCGCTGGATCCGAAGAACTTCTCCGGCCCGATGTGGGAAAAGCTGACCGGCATCCACGTCAACGTGGTCGAGGTGCAGACCGCCGAGATGTTCACCAAGATCATGCAGGACTACCGCTCCGGTGCGGCTGCCTACGATGCCCTGAACGTGATTCCGGCGTGGCTGCCCGACCTTGCCAATGCGGGCGCGCTCGAGGACCTCGATCCGTACGTCCAGAAATACGGCTATGCCGACGAGCTGCAGAAGATCGCGCCGATCTATCGCGACAACCAGATGAAGGTGAACGGCAAGGTCTATGCCTTCCCGGACGACGGCGATGTGTTCATCCTCTACTACCGCAAGGACATCTTCGGCGACTCGAAGGTCCAGGCGGATTTCAAGGCGAAGTACGGCTATGACCTCGCGCCGCCCAAGACCTGGAAGGAGTTCGACGAGATCGGCCAGTTCCTGACCGACCGCCTGCAGCCGGAAACCTATGGCGCGGCGTTCTTCCGCCAGCCGCCCTACGCCATGTTCATGTTCGAGGAGCGCTTCCGCAACGAAGGCGGCAAGTTCTTCGACGCGGACACCATGAAGGCGACGCTCAACAGCGACGTCGGCGTCAAGGTCTTCACCGACATGCGCAACGAGAACAAGTTCATGCCGCCGGGCGTGGAGCAGTTCGGGTTCGTCGAGAACCTGGCGGCCTTCCTGGCCGGCCAGACCGCGATGACCATCTCGTGGCCGCCCTATGGAAGGTGGGCCGCAGGCTACGGCACCGACGAGGAAGCGCTGAACTGGGTGCCGAAATCGACCGTCGCGGGCAAGGTCGGCTATGCCCTGCCTCCGGGTGGCCATCCGGAGCTGGCGGCCGGCTTCACGCTCGCGGTTTCGTCGACCAGCAAGAACAAGGAGGCCGCCTATCTCTTCATCCAGTGGCTGAACAGCGAGGAGATCAGCACCCAGCGGGTGAAGCTGCCGACCGCCCTGCGCGACCCGTTCCGGACCTCGCATTACACCGACCCCGGCTATCTGGCGCTGTGGCCGGACGCCAAGGACTACCTGGCGACGCTCAAGGGCGCGTCGGAGACCGGCCTGCTCGATCTCTCGCTGCTGCAGACCGACAAATACGAGGAGGTCATGCGGCAGTCGATCAGCAAGCTGTGGGCCGGCGACGACCCAAAGGCGATCCTGGACAAGGCCGCCGCCGACTGGGACGCCATCACCAACGAGATCGGCGTCGACAAGCAGAAGGCGGTCTATGCGGATTGGGCGGCGAAGTCCGGCGCCTACCCGAAGTAAGAGCGCTGATCTAGAATCCGAGCGATCGCCGCGACTGGTCCCGCCCTGTTTCGACAGGGCGGGGCCGGCGGCAGAAGCATTGGCCAACGAGACGCGACGATGAGCGCAGCGGTCACGTCCTCTTCGTATGAGTCCCTCGCCGCGGCCGGCCGGGCGCCGGATCGCCATTTCAAGTACTGGATCATTGCGCCGGCCATCTTCCTGTTGCTGCTGGTGGGCCTCTTTCCGCTCGTCTACACCCTGGTCGTCAGCTTCCAGCACCTGACCATGACGGAGAACGACACCTCGTTCGTCGGCCTCCGGAACTACGCGCACCTGTTCGAGGATGTCCGGCTCTGGCAAGCGCTGCTCCATACCGCGATCATCACGGTGATCGCCCTGCCGCTGGAGCTGGTGTTCGGCATGCTGATGGCGCAGCTGTTCCTGGAGCACATGCCGGGGCGGCAGATCTTCGTGTCGCTGCTGATGCTGCCGACCATCATCTCGCCGATCGTCGCGGGCGCCACCTGGCGCCTGCTGCTCGACAACCGCTATGGCCCAGTCAACCAGATCATCGGCTGGTTCGCCGGGCATCCCATGACATTGCTGTGGAACGTCAACCCCGACCTGGTCTATCCCGCGATCATCTTTTGCGAAGTCTGGCAGTGGACGCCGTTCATGTTCCTGATCCTGCTGGCCGCGCTCTCGAACGTCGACCGGTCGCTGACCGAGGCGGCGGAGATCGACGGCGCCGGCGCCTGGCGCGTGTTCTGGAAGATCGTGCTGCCGGCCATCTGGCCAGTGATGGCGGTCGCGCTGCTGATCCGCGGCCTCGACCTGGTGCGCATCTTCGACATCATCTGGTCCTTGACGGCAGGCGGGCCAGGCACGCTGACGGAGACCATCTCGATCTACACCTACGTCCAGGGCTTCACGCAGTTCGAGAGCAGCTACACCGCCGCGATCGCCTTCCTGGTGATCGTCATCCTCACCGTGATCGTCGTCTGGGCCATCCGCCGCATGGGGCTGGCGAAGTGATGAGAGTGATCTCAATGGCCGGAAGTGCGGAGCGCCGCGTTGAACTCCTTCCCCCCCGCCGACGAATGTCGGCCTACGCCGACGGGTGGGGTAAGGTTGGGATAGGGGGTGGCGCCGCACGCCGGCAGACGCTTAGTCTCGTGCCGCGTCGGTGCTCCAATTTCAATGGTCGTGCGGCGTCGCCCCCCCATCCACCTCCGGGCTCTTGCGACCCGGGGGTCACTTCGTTCGCTAAGGCTTCGCAACCTTCCCCCACGGAGGGGGGAAGGGGGCGTCCTGCCTGGTTGCCGTTCGAAACCTGGAGAGCGGCATGAGCGAGCGCATGCCGTTTCTGCGCCGCCCCGGCGCAGCGCTGGCGATCCGCTACGCCATTGCCATCCTGCTGGTAATCGTCTTCGTGTTCCCGATCTACTGGCTGTTCATGATCTCGTTCAAGACCCCGGGCGAGATCTTCGCCTTTCCGCCCAAGTGGTACGCGGAGCATTTCCAGTTCGGCAACTACTACGGCTTGTTCAAGGACGGCGACGCCAAGACCGTGCTGAACAGCCTGATCCTGGCGGGGGCCAGCACCGTCATCGCCATGGTCCTCGGCACCATGGCGGCTTACAGCTTGGTACGGTTCAGGACCGGCGGCGAGAACCTCGCGGTCTGGATCATTTCCCAGCGCATGATGCCGCCGATCGCGATCGTCTTCCCGATCTTCCTGCTCTACGTGTTCTTCGGCTGGGTCGACACCTACCAGGGCTTGATCATCCTCTATACCGCGTTCAGCCTGCCCTACGTGATCTGGATGATGCGCGGCTATATCGAGGACATCCCGCTTGAGCTGGAGGAGAGCGCGCTGGTCGACGGCTGGACGCGATGGCAGGTGCTGTGGCGCGTGGTGTTCCCGATGGCGCGCTCCGGCCTGTTCGCGACCGCGGTGTTCACCTTCGTCTTCGCCTGGAACGATTTCCTGTTCGCGCTGGTGCTGACGCGCACCGAGGTCATCACCTATACCGTGCAGGTGACGCACTATTTCGGCGGCCAGTCGAACTTCTGGGCCAAGATCGCGGCCATGTCGGTGCTGGGTACCCTCCCGGTTTTCATCGCGGTCGCTTTCATGCAACGCTTCCTGGTGCGCGGCATCTCCATGGGCGCGGTGAAGGGATAGGGCATGTCGGATCTGAAGCTCACCGGATTGCACAAGCGTTATGGTCCCGTGCCGGCCGTGCGCGGCATCGACCTCGAGGTCGCGTCGGGCGAGTTCACGGTGCTGGTCGGCCCCTCGGGATGCGGCAAGTCGACCCTGCTGCGCACCATCGCCGGACTGGAGACGCCGGACGGCGGCACCATCGAGATCGGCGGGCGCGTGGTCAATTACGTGCGGCCGCGCGACCGCGACATCGCGATGGTGTTCCAGAACTACGCGCTCTATCCCTACATGAACGTGTTCGAGAACATCGCGTTCGGCCTCAGGGCGCGCAAGACCCCGCAGGCGGAGATCGACAGCCGCGTGCGCCGCGCCGCCGACATGCTCGGCATCGCGCCCTTGCTCGGCCGTCTGCCGCGCCAGCTTTCCGGCGGCCAGCGCCAGCGCGTTGCGATCGGCCGCGCCATCGTGCGCAACGCGCGGCTGTTCCTGTTCGACGAGCCGCTCAGCAACCTGGATGCCCAGCTGCGCGACGAGATGCGCAGCGAGATCAAGCGCCTGCACCAGGAACTGGGCACGACGATGATCTACGTGACCCACGACCAGATCGAGGCGATGACGCTGGCAGACCGCATCGTGCTGCTGCGCGAGGGCCAGATCGAGCAGGCCGGCACGCCGCTCGACCTCTATGAGCGGCCGGCGACGCGCTTCGTCGCGGGGTTCCTCGGCTCGCCGCAGATGAACTTCATCCCGGCGCGGCTGGCGCAATCCGGTGGCGGCTGGGCGGTCAGGCTCGGCGACGGCAGCGCGCTCGCCTTGCCGGTGCGGCCGCGCGATGGTTTCGCGGATGGACGCGCCGTGGTGCTTGGCCTCAGGCCGCAATACGTGACGCGCGCCAATGGCGGCAGCCGGCCGGGGCACCAGCGCCTCGGCGTCGCGGTCGAGCTGGTGCAGCCGACGGGATCGCGCGCCTACATCACCTTTCCGCTCGGCGGCGTGCCGACCGTGGCCGAGCTGGAATCGCACGACGTGCAGCGCCCGGGCGAGCGGATCGACCTCGACCTCGACATGAACCGCGCCGTGCTGCTCGATCCGGAAAGCAATCGCGTGATCTGAGGCCAGGGGAGAGACGGGGATGCCAGCCAAGCAGCCGAAGCGCGCCATCAAACTGTTCGGCACCGAAGTGCCGGAGCCGAAACTGAGGACCCTGCGCGCCGGCGCCTTGTCGGCCGTGTTCGACAACGGCGCGCTGCGCTACATCAAGCTCGGTGAGACGGAGGTGCTGCGCGCCATCGCCTTCCTGGTGCGCGACGAGAACTGGGGCACCTTCACGCCGGAGATTGGCAATCTCAAGGTGAAGCAGGGCAAGAATGACTTCCGCGTCACCTACGATGCGCGCTGCAAGGATGGCAAGCGTTCGCTGAGCTATCGCGCGGAAATTTCCTGCGGCGCGGACGGCGCGCTGCGCTTCGCGGCGGATGCCCTGCCGGAGACCGATTTTCTCACCAACCGCACCGGCTTCGTCGTGCTGCATCCCCTGGCCGGCATCGCCGGCTGTCCGGTCGAGGTCGAGCATGTCGACAAGCGCAAGGTGAAGGACAAATTCCCCGCCATCGTCAATCCGATCCAGCCGTTCTTCGGCATCCGGGCGCTGCGCCACAGGGTGGCCGCCGGCATCTTCGCGACCTGCCGCATGGAGGGCGACACTTTCGAGATGGAGGACCATCGCAACTGGACGGACGCCTCGTTCAAGACCTATGTCCGTCCGCTGGCCGACCCGTGGCCCTACACCCTGCGCAAGGGCGTGGCGTTCCAGCAGTCGGTCAGCCTCGCCTTCTCCGGCAAGCTGCCGCGGCCCAGGGCGGCGGGACAGACAAAACCCGTCGAGATTGCCCTTGGCCGCAGCGGGGCCGCCCTGCCGGCCATCGGCGTCGCGATTCCGGAGAGCGAAGCCGATGCCGCGTTTGCGAACGCTTCCTTGATCGCCCGGGCCGGGCCGCGTCACCTAGTCTGCGAGGCGGATGGGCGCAGGGCCGGCCTGCAAGGCGCGCTGACTGTCTATCAACGCCTGGGCAAGGCGACCAATGCCGACGTGATCCTGGAGGTCATCCTGCCCGGAGCGCAATCGCCGGCAACCGAGTTCGCGCCGATTGCCGATGTGGTCAGGAAGGTCGGGCTCGTCCCCGCGGCCATCACCGTCTCGCCGGCCATGGATCTGCGCGGCGTGCTGCCGGGCAGCAAGGGGGCGGAGGGGCCGACGCTGGCGGAGATCTATCGGGCGGCGCGCACGGCGTTCCCCGGTGTCAAGCTCGGTGGCGGCACTTTCGCGTTCTTCACCGAGCTCAATCGCAAGCGGCCACCGACCGACCTGCTCGACTATGTCAGTCACACGACCTGTCCGATCGTGCACGCCGCCGACGACATCTCGGTGATGGAGACGCTGGAGGCGCTGCCCTACGTCGTGCAATCGGCCAAGGCGCTGACCGGTGGCAAGGCCTATTGCGTCGGACCCAGCAGCATTCCGGCGCGCCTCAACCCATATGGCGCTTCGACCGCGTCCAATCCGGGCAATAGCCGCGTGTGCCTGGCCGACATGGACCCGCGGCAGCGCGGGCTCTATGGCGCTGCCTGGACCCTGGGCTACGTCGCCGCGCTCGCGCCAGGCGGCCTCGCCGCCATCACCCTCGGCGCGGCGAGCGGGCCGGCGGGCATGATCTATCGCCGCACCAACTACCCACAACCTTATTTCGATGGGGTCGGCGCACCGGCGCTCTATCCGCTCTATCACGTGATCGCCGGCCTCGCGGCCGCCAGCGGCAGCAAGCTCATCGTTGCGCAGTCGGCCGCGCCCGGCAAGATCGCCGCGCTCGCCTATCGCGGCAAGGCGGGGCCGGTTCTGTGGCTCGCGAACCTGACCGGCGAGACGCAGAAGGCACGCGTCACCGGTTTCAGTGGGGGAGCCGCGATGCACTTGCTCGACGAAGGCAGCTTCGTCGCCGCGACCAGGGATGCCGGCTTTCTCGGCAAAGGCGGCAAGGCGCTGAAGAAGGTCGGGGCAGTGGAACTCGCGCCCTACGCCGTCGCGCGGATCGCCGCGGCCTGATGGCGCAAGGCGGCGCATTGCTGCTGGGCTGCATCGCCGACGACTTCACGGGCGCCACCGATCTTGCCAACACGCTGGTGCGCAACGGCATGCGCACGATCCAGGTCATCGGCGTACCCGATGGCCTGGAGGTTCCGGCCGAAGCCGAGGCCATCGTAGTCGCACTGAAGTCGCGCACGGCGCCGGTGGCGGATGCCGTGGCGCAATCGGTCGCATCCTGCCGCTGGCTGCGCCAGGCCGGTGCACGGCAGATCTTCTTCAAATACTGCTCGACCTTCGATTCGACCGATGAAGGCAATATCGGCCCGGTCGCCGATGCGTTGCGCGCGGAACTCGACACCGACTTCGCGACGGTATGCCCCGCCTTTCCGGAGACCGGACGCACGATCTATCTCGGCCATCTGTTCGTCGGGGCCGAGCTGCTGTCGGATTCGCCGATGCGCAACCACCCGCTGACCCCGATGACGGATTCCAACCTGGTGCGCGTGCTGGGGCGCCAGACCAAGGCGCAGGTCGGCCTCGTTCCCTATGGGATCGCGCGGCAGGGCACGGACGCGATTCGTGGTGCGCTCGACAAGCTGCGCCGCCGCGGCACCACCTACGCCGTCATCGATGCGGTCGAAGACGAGAACCTGCGCTGCCTCGGCGCGGCCTGCGCGGACCTTGCGCTGGCGACCGGCGGATCGGGCGCCGCGATGGGCTTGCCGGGAAATTTCCGCCGTGCCGGCCTGCTGCCGACCCGCCCGGGAATGGCGGAGCTCCCGGCGGCCGGCGGAGCGGCGGCCGTGCTGTCCGGATCCTGCTCGCCCGCAACCCTGGCGCAGGTCGAGCGCATGCGCGCCCGGCATCCGTCGCTGATGCTGGATCCGATTGATCTCGCCGAGCGTGGCGAGGCGGCGATCTCCGATACGCTGGCCGGGGCCGTCGCAGGCCTGGAAGCGGGGCCGGTCCTGATCTATGCGAGTGCGCCGCCCGATGTCGTCAAATCCGTGCAGGCGAAGCTGGGCCGCGAGCGCGCCGGGTCCATCGTGGAACATGCGCTGGCGACGCTGGCCCGCGGCCTGGTGAAAGCCGGCGTGCGCCGCCTGGTGGTGGCCGGCGGCGAGAGTTCCGGCGCGGTGGTGCAGGCGCTGGGCGTGCGCGCGCTGCGCATCGGGCCGCAGATCGATCCCGGCATTCCGGCGACCCTGTCGCTCGGCGAGCCGAAACTTGCGCTGGCCCTCAAATCGGGGAACTTTGGCGCGGAGGACTTCTTCCTGAAAGCGATCGAGAGGCTGCAATGAGCGAAGCCGAGGCTCGGGAATCCCTGGTCGCGTTCGGCCGCTCCATGTTCGAGCGGCGCCTGACCTTCGGCAGCTCCGGCAATATCAGCGTCAAGACCGACGGCGGCTGGCTGATGACGCCGACCAACGTCTCGCTGGGTGCGCTCGATCCCGCGCGGCTTTCCATGCTGGATGAGAACGGCAAGCTCGTCTCCGGCGACGCGCCGACCAAGGAAAGCTTCCTGCACCTCGCGATGTACCGCGAGCGCGGCGGAGCCGGTGCCGTCGTGCATCTCCATTCCACCCATTCGGTCGCGGTGTCGTGCCTCGACGGCATCGATCCCGAGGACGTGCTGCCGCCGATCACAGCCTATTATGTGATGCGGGTGGGCAAGCTGCCGCTCATCCCCTATTTTGCGCCGGGCGATCCTACTTTGGGCGACGCGGTCGGCAGGCTGGCGGCCAAACATTCCGCCGTGCTGCTCGCCAACCACGGCCCGGTCGTCGCAGGCTCCTCGCTCAGCGCGGCCGTCAACGCGATCGAGGAGCTGGAGGAAACGGCACGGCTGTACCTGCTGCTGCACGGTCGCCCGACGCGCTACCTGACGCCGGAGCAGCTCGCCGACCTGCGCAAGCGGTTTCCGAATCCGTAGTGCACTGACTCACGGCTCCCACCACCGTCATGGTCGCACTTGGTGCGACCATCCACGAGTTTCGATGGGCGAGGCTCGTCGCGTGCAAGCAAACTCGTGGGTGGTCGTGCCAAACACGACCATGACGAAAGGGGGTGCGGGCGGCGCGGGGCCTACAAGAAATCCTCGATATACGCCTTCACGATCGAATCGAGGTCCGGGTCCCTGGGCAGACCGAGCGCGCGCGCGCGCTCGTAGGTGGTGCCGACCGGCCAGCCCGCGACGATCCTTTCGATGACCGGGTCTTTCTCTACCTTGATGTCGCCTAGCTTGCGATTGTCAGCGACCCGCTTCAATGCCGCGATCATATCGGCGACCGTGACGTCGAGCGAAGGCAGGCTGACCGCGCGATCCTCGCCGAGCTTCGCGCCGTCGACCTCGTGCAGCGTCACGAATCCTTCGACGATGGTGCGATAGCCAGCGAGCGGCATTACAGAGTGGGTGCCGACGGGCAGCACGCATTCGACGCCGTTCAGCGGCTCGCGGAACACGCCGCTGGCGAAGCTGGAGGCCGCCTTGTTCGGCTTGCCCGGGCGGATGATGACGGTCGGCAGGCGCGCCGAGCGCCCATCGATATAGCCCTTGCGCGTGTAGTCGTTGACCAGCAGCTCGCCGATCGACTTGGTCATGCCATAGGTGGTCTGCGGCACCTGCTTGGTCGAATCGCCGACATGCTTGGGCATCGCTTTGCCGCCGAACACGGCGATCGAGCTGGCGAACACCACGCGCGGCTTCGAGCCGAGCGCGCGCGCGGATTCCAGCACGTGCAGGTTGCCGTGGAGGTTGACGCGCATGGCGAGGTCGAAATCCAGCTCGCCGCCGCCGCTCACCACCGACGCCAGATGAAAGACCGACAAATCCGGTCGATCGAACAGCCGCTTCACCATCGCCTGGTCGGAGATCTCGCCCGCGACGAACCTGGCACGGTCGTCCAGGCCCTGGGGCCGCCGCTCCGGCACGACCATATCGAACAGCAGCAGCTCATCGATCTTCTCCGGCCGGCCGGACGTGCCGGCGAGGGAGCCAAGCGCGGTCAACCGGCGCGCAAGCTGCAGCCCGATGAACCCGGCGCCTCCGGTGATGATGACTTTCATGGATTTCCCTCGCGCCGTGGCAGACTGACCGCACAACAGTAGGACGCCCGGGAAAAACCGCAACCGATTCCGGCTCGGAAGTCGCGTCCGTCGGTCGCGGGAGGTTGTGACGGGATCGGCGGCCACGGTAGGATGGTTGGGATATCTGCCGAACCGCGTCCGTGGGAGAGTGCCGATGGCGGAATTGAAGCTAGCCCCCCTCCGCCCGGAGGCCGGCCGCAACGCGCCGCCGCGCAACGAGGCGTGCCCGCTCGATCTCGGCTGGGTGCGCGACGTCCGCGTCAACTTGTCGGCCGCCGAGCGCCGCGTCGCGACCTTGCCCGGCCGCCGCACGGTCAAGAAGGATGCGCAGGCGGCGTGGCTGCTGAAGGCCGTCACCTGCATCGACCTGACGACGCTGAATGGCGATGACACCGCCGGCCGGGTGCGGCGGCTGTGCGCGAAGGCGAAGTCGCCGATCCGCCGCGACATCCTGGAGGCGCTCGGCATGGCGGACCGGCGCATCACCGCCGGCGCGATCTGCGTCTACCACCGCTTCGTCAGGACAGCGGTGGATGCGCTCGGCGGCTCGGGCATTCCCGTGGCCGCGGTTTCCACCGGGTTTCCCGCCGGCCTGGTTTCGCACGATGTGAAGCTGAAGGAGATCGAGGCCTCGGTGCGCGACGGCGCCAGGGAGATCGACATCGTCATCACGCGCGAGCACGTGCTGACCGGCAACTGGCAGGCGCTCTATGACGAGATGCGCGATTTCCGCGCGGCCTGCGGTGACGCGCACGTGAAGGCGATCCTCGCGACCGGCGACATCAGGACCATGCGCAACGTGGCGCGCGCGTCGCTGGTCTGCATGATGGCTGGCGCCGATTTCATCAAGACCTCGACCGGCAAGGAGAGCACCAACGCGACCCTGCTCGTCACGCTCATCATGGTGCGCATGATTCGCGCCTATCACGATCGCACCGGCTTGATGGTCGGCTACAAGCCGGCCGGCGGCATCTCCAGCGTCAAGGACGTGCTGAACTACCAGTTCGTGATGAAGGAGGAGCTGGGGCGCGCGTGGCTGGAGCCGGACTATTTCCGCATCGGCGCCTCCAGCCTGCTCGCCGATATCGAGCGCCAGCTCGAGCATCACGTGACCGGCCGCTATTCGGCCTTCAACCGTCACCCGGTGGGATGATCGCCATGAGCGTAGCCCGTTCCTTCGAGGAAATGTCCTACGGCCCGGCACACGAGGCCGATGCCGAGGCGCGCGCCTGGCTGAAGCGCCACGACGCCACCTTCGGCCATTTCATCGACGGCAGGTTCGTGCCGCCATCGTCCGGCAAGCATTTTGACACCATGGAACCCGCGACCGGTGCCACCCTCGCGCGCATCGCCGCCGGCGACGCCGCGGATGTCGATGCCGCCGTCGCCGCGGCGCGCAGGGTGCAGCAGAAGTGGGCGAAGATCGGCGGCCCGGCGCGGGCGCGGCATCTCTATGCGCTGGCGCGCTCGGTGCAGAGGCATGGCCGGTTGTTCGCGGTGCTCGAATCCCTTGATGGCGGCAAGCCGGTGCGCGAATCGCGCGACCTCGATATTCCCCTGGTGGCGCGGCACTTCTACCACCATGCCGGCTGGGCGCAGCTGCAGGAGCGCGTGTTCGCCGACCAGGTACCGGTGGGCGTGGTCGGGCAGATCATTCCCTGGAACTTCCCGCTGCTGATGCTGGCCTGGAAAATCGCGCCCGCCCTGGCGCTCGGCAACACGGTGGTGCTGAAGCCGGCGGAGTTCACCTCGCTCACCGCGCTTATGTTCGCAGAGATCGCGACGCAAGCCGGGCTGCCGGCCGGCGTCCTCAACATCGTGACCGGCGAGGGCGCGACCGGCGCGGCCCTGGTCGATCATCCCGATGTGGACAAAATCGCCTTCACCGGCTCGACCGAGGTCGGCCGCCTGATCCGCGCCAGGACCGCGGGGACTGGCAAGGCCCTCACGCTCGAGCTGGGCGGCAAGTCGCCGTTCATCGTGTTCGATGACGCCGACCTCGACGGCGCGGTCGAGGGCGTCGTGGACGGTATCTGGCTGAACCAGGGCCAGGTGTGCTGCGCCGGCTCGCGCCTGCTGGTGCAGGAGGGCATCGCCGAGGATTTCCTCGCGCGTCTGAAACGCCGCATGACCAGGCTCAGGGTCGGCCATCCACTCGACAAGGCGATCGACATGGGCGCGATCGTGGCGCCGGTGCAATTGCAGCGCATCCAGTCGCTGGTACAGACGGGTGTCTCCGAGGGCGCCTCGATCTATCAGCCCGATCTCACCTTGCCCAAGGAAGGCTGCTTCTTCCCGCCGACCTTGCTGAGCGATGTGCAGCCGACCGCGACCGTGATGCAGGAGGAGATCTTCGGCCCCGTGATCGTCGCCATGACGTTCCGCACGCCGGACGAGGCGGTCGCCCTCGCCAACAACACGCGCTACGGCCTCGCCGCCAGCGTGTGGAGCGAGACCATCGGCCTCGCGCTCGACATCGCGCCGAAACTGCAGGCGGGCGTGGTCTGGGTCAATGCCACGAACCTGTTCGATGCCGCGGTCGGTTTCGGCGGCTATCGCGAATCCGGCTTCGGGCGCGAAGGCGGCAAGGAAGGCGCGTACGAATACCTGAAGCCCAAGGCCTGGGCCAACCGCAAGCCGCGGCAGGCCGCGGAGCAGCCGCAGCTCCAGATCGCACCCGGCGGCTTCGATCCACCGGCGGTCGACCGCACCGCCAAGCTGTTCATCGGCGGCAAGCAGGTGCGCCCCGACGGCAACTATTCGCGCGTCATCCTCTCGCCGGCCGGCAAGCTGGTGGGCGAGGTCGGCGAGGGTAACCGCAAGGATATCCGCAACGCGGTCGCCGCCGCGCGCGGGGCCGAATCCTGGTCGCGCGCCACCAGCCACAGCCGCGCGCAGATCCTCTACTACATCGCCGAGAATCTGTCGGCGCGCCCCGCTGAGTTCGCCGCCCGAATTGCCGCCATGACCGGCACGTCCCCCGCGCGGGCGAAGGCGGAGGTGGAAGCCAGCATCAACCGTCTGTTCAGCTACGGCGCCTGGGCCGACAAGTTCGAGGGCGCGGTGCATGCGCCGCCCTTGCGTGGGGTCGCGCTCGCCATGAACGAGCCGATCGGCGTGGTCGGCGTGGTCTGCCCGGACGAAGCGCCGCTGCTTTCCTTCATCAGCCTGGTCGCGCCTCTGGTCGCCGTCGGCAACCGCGTGGTCGCTGTGCCGAGCGAGCGTCATCCCCTCGCCGCGACCGATTTCTACCAGGTGCTCGAAACCTCCGATGTGCCGGCCGGCGTGGTCAATATCGTGACCGGCGCGCGCGAGGACCTGACCAAGGTGCTGGCCGATCACGATGACGTCGATGCGCTGTGGGTGTTCGGTTCGAAGACCGCCTCCGCGACGGCGGAAAAGAACTCGATCGGCAACCTCAAGCGCACCCTGGTCGATCATGGGCTGGAGATCGACTGGCACGATCCGGCCGCTGCGGAAGGGCCGATGCTGCTGCGCCACGCGGTGCAGGCGAAGAACATCTGGATTCCATACGGCGAATAGCGAAGATACGGGAACACCGGAAGCAGGGAGGCTGGCGTTGCTCAAGAATCTCGACCCGCTGCTGAATGCGGACGTGCTCCACGCGCTGCGCGCCATGGGGCATGGCGACACGCTGGTCCTCAGCGACACCAACTTCCCGTCCGATTCCGTCGCGCGCAAGACCGTGCTGAGAAGGCTGCTGCGGATCGACGCCAGCGGCCCGCGTGCGGCGCGCGCGATCCTCTCGGTCATGCCGCTCGACAGCTTCGTCGATGTCGCCGCCGTACGCATGGAGGTGGTGGGCAGGCCGTCCGAGGTTCCCGACGTGCAGCGCGAGGTGCGGGCGGAGATCGACCGCGCCGAAGGCCGGCCCTGGCCGATGGGATCGATCGAGCGCATGGCGTTCTATGAGCATGCGAAGAAGGCCTACTGCGTCATCACCACCGCGGAGACGCGGTTCTATGGCTGCTTCATCTTCACCAAGGGCGTGATCCCGCCGAAGGAGTAGCGCCCCATGCCTGTCCAAACGGGGGCCGCGCAAGAGGGGGTGGCCATTCTCGGCATCTTCGTTGCCGACCTCGCATTCCGCGCGGGCCGGCTGCCGAAGATCGGCGAGACCATCGCCGGCTCCGGCTTCAAGATGGGTCCGGGCGGCAAGGGGTCGAACCAGGCGGTGGCGGCGGCCCGCGCCGGTGCCAAGGTCACGCTCATCACCCGGCTCGGACGCGACGCGTTCGGCGACATCGCGCTCAAGACCTGGCGGGACGAAGGAATTGTGGCGCGCGCGGCCCAGTCGGACCTGGAGGCCACCGGCGGCGCCTTCATCTTCGTCAACCACGACACCGGCGAGAATGCGATCATCGTCTATCCGGGCGCCGCCGGTTCCATCTCGGTCGCCGACGTCGATGCCGCCGCCGACGCGATCCGCGCCGCGAAAGTCTTCGTCACGCAGCTCGAGCAGCCGGTCGCGGCCGCCCAGCGCGGGCTGGAGATCGGGCGCGCCGCCGGCGTGACCACCGTGTTCAATCCCGCGCCGGCTGAGCCGATCCCCGACGCGATCTATCCGCTGTGCGACTACATCGTGCCGAACGAGACCGAGGCCGCCGCCTTGACCGGCCTGCCGGTCGCGACCCTGGCGGACGCGCGCCGGGTCGGCGATGCGCTTGTGGCGAAGGGCGCCAGGACCGCCCTCATCACGCTCGGCGAGCGTGGCGCGCTGCTGCACAATCGCGAGCGCTCGATCGAGATTCCGGCTTTCGCCGCGGGGCCGGTGGTCGAAACCACCGGTGCCGGCGATGCCTTCGTCGGCGGCTTCGCTGCTGCGATCGCGCGCGGGGCCGATCCGGCGGAGGCGGCCCGCTTCGGCAGCGCGACGGCCGGAATTTCCGTCACGCGCCCCGGCACTGCGCCATCGATGCCGCGCCTGGCCGAAGTCGAAGCCCTGCTGGCAAAGGTCAATGCGCGTTCCTCCAAACCCATGGCATGGTGAAATTGCGGGACCAGATGCCGAGCCGCGCGGCCCTCGCTTTGTCCGCGGCGTCGCGCACGATTTCGCATTTGCGATGAAGGGACGGGACGGCCCAGCCTTCGGCGGCGAGCCATTCTCCCAGATCCCGCCCGGCGACGGTGCAGCGCGCCAGCCACGCCTTGCGGATGCCGCGCCCCGTCGTATCGCACGTCACGGTCTGGCTGCCGATCCAGTCCGCGAGCGCGGCCGCCGCCTCGCGTCCGCAGCGCCGAGCGCCTTGTTCGATCGCTTGCGCCTTCCTGAAGCAGAGCTGGGCATCCTCGGGAGCACCGACATCGAGGATGTGAACGCGCTGACCATCCACCACGATCGAATCGCCGTCGACCACGCGCGCCGTGCCACGCAGGGAGTCGGCATCCGACGCGTGAGGACATGTCACGGCGACGATTGCGACGAAGAGCAAAGGCAAGAGCCGCTCTCAAGGCCGGCACTCCTTCGCTGCGCTCATGTCGCCAGGGTTGCGCCTCGCCGCTGTCGATGCAATCGAATGATGCTACCGGCATCTGTGAGCCGGATTTGATGATGGCGCAGCGAACCGCCTACGAGCGCGACACGATCGCCTCTGCCTCGATCTCGACCTCATAGTCTCCGACCAGGTTGCCGGCCTCGATCAGCGTGTTGGCCGGCAGAACCTCGCCGAACATCCGGCCGTGGGCGCGCGAGACCGGCTCCCATTTCGATGCGTCGCGCAGATAGATCCGGGTGCGGACCACATCCTCCATCCGGCCGCCCAGCGCCGCGATCGCGGCTGCGATCTTGTCGAGGATGTAGGTCGTCTGCGCGCCGGCATCGCCCGGCGCCACGCAGCGGTTGGCGCCATGGGTCGCGGTGGTGCCCGACACATGGATCGTGTCATTGACCCGGACCGCGCGGCTGTAGCCCGCGATCGGCTCCCACAGGCTGCCGGAGGAGACGCGCCGGGCGTGCGGCCGAAGCGGCAGCGGCTCGGCCGTGAAAACCGGCTGGATCTTGTCCAGATGGTGGCTGAGGTCGCCGGATGCGGTCAGGTAAGGCGGCTTGCGGTATTCGTCGCCGCAATCGCCGGGAATGGGACTCATGCCGGCGAAGGCTTCATCGAGCATCGTCCTGTCCTCGGCATCCAGCGCGACCTCGAACACCTTGAGGTTGTCGGCGCGATGCTCGCTCTCCCCGAGCCGCGCACCAACGATGGCGGCGGCAACCGCATCATGGTCGAGCACCCAGCGCGTGGCGACATTCGAGATCGAGGCCTGATGCTTCCGCGCGATTCGATCGGCGGCGGCGAGCAGCGCCTGGAACGCGCTCCATCCGCCAGCCGCATCGATGAAGCGCTTGTATTTCGACCGGCTCCAGTCTGGGATCGTTTGCGGCTCGATCCGGCCCAGCCATTTCTCGGAGAGGAACCCGCCGCACAAGGTGCCGTAGGCGAGCAGCTTCACGCCGGTCTTGCGGCACAGCTCCGACAGCGGGCCGGCGGCGCGCCGATCCACGAGCGAGAACGACACCTGGTTGGTGGCGATCGGCACCCCGTCGGCGAGCGCCAGCGCCAGATGGGCGGCGTCGAAGTTCGTCGCCCCGATCGACCCGATCAGGCCCTCCTCGCGCAGGCGCGCCATCTCGTGCAGCGCGTCGAGCCAGGCCGGGTGCTCGAAGCTCCACCAGTGGAACTGCAGCAGGTCGATGCGCTCGACGCCGAGCCGCTCGAGGCGCTCGCCGACGCCGCGCCGGACAATGTCGGCGCTCATCGGCCCGGGCTCCGGGCACCATTTGGTGAAGGCGATCGGCCGTCGCGACGTGCCGCGATAGCGCTGGAGAAGGCGCCCGGTGATGAGCTCCGCGCTGCCATAGTGGTCGGCCATGTCGAGCGTGTCGAAACCGGCCGTCGCATAGTCCTGGAGCGCGTCCGCCGCGCGCTCGGGATCGAGCGGCCGCCCGCCCTTCTCCATGTCCGCGACCTGCCACAGGCCGCAGATGAGGCGGCTGATGGCGAGGCCGTCGCCGAGGTGGGTGCGGTCAGGGCTCTCGGGCATGGCTCGCAATCTCCTTGTTCGGGAAGTCGCGTGCGCCGATGGCCGGCAGGTTGCCGACATGGCGGCTGACCACGCGCACCTCTCCCAGCAGGCCGCGCGGCCGCAGCAGCAGCACGGCGCAGAGCGCGAGGCCGATCATGACGATCTGCAACGCCGCCGCGCGTGCCTGCTGCTCCGGCGGGAAAAGGACGGAGATGGCGGCGGCCGAGGCGGTCCACAGGCCCCACACCAGGACCGCGCCCAGGATCGCGCCCCGGTTGTTGCCGGAGCCGCCGACGATCAGCATGGCCCAGACCTGGAAGGTCAGGATCGGCACGTAGTTGTCGGGCGCGACGAAGCCGATGAAATGCGCGTGCACCGCGCCGGCAAGGCCCATGATGCCGCCGCCGATCGCAAAGGCCTGGAGACGGAACCGCACCGCGTTCTTGCCGAGCGCGAGGGCGGCGGCCTCGTCCTCGCGGATGGCGCGCAGCACACGCCCCCACGGGCTGCGCACCAGCCGCTCGAGCGTCAGGTAGACCGCAAGCACCACCAGGGCCAGCACGCCGAGATTGAGCAGGCTGAACGCAAGCGGCTCGCCGGCGAGGCCGGCGAACGGGCGCGGGATGAATCCGATCCCGAACGGGCCGCCCGTGATGGACTGGAGATTGAGCGCACAAAGCTGCACGACGACCGCGACCCCGAAGGTCGCGATCGCGAGATAGTCGGCGCGCAGCCTGATGGTGAGCGCGCCGATCAGGAACGAGACCAGGGCGGCCGCCAGCGCGCCGCCCAGCCAGCCGATGACGATGGGGAGATCGAACCCGCCGAAATGGCCGCTCGAGTCGGGCGTGGTGAGGATGGCGGAGACATAGGCCCCGATCGCGACGAACCCCGCGACCCCGACATTGAACAGGCCGGTCTGGCCCCATTGCACATTGAGGCCGAGGCACATGATGGCATAGGTCAGCGCCATGGTGAGGAAGAAGGCGCCGTAGCCGACGAGCTCGCCGCTCATGCCCGCCTCCCGAACAGCCCCTGCGGGTGGACCAGCAGGACCGCGACCAGGATGACGAAAGCGACGGCCGCGCGCCATTCCGCGCCGATGACCTGCACGGCGATCGCCTCGCTGAGGCCGACGATCAATCCCGCCAGCATGGCGCCCGGCACGCTGCCGATGCCGCCCAGGATCGCCGCGGCGAACAGGGGCAGCAGCAGGTCGTGGCCCATGTGCGGGCGGATCTGCACCAGCAGGCCGGCCATGATGCCCGCCACGCAGGCGAGGCCCGCGCCCAGCAGCCAGACGACCCGGATGATTGCGCGCACGTCGATGCCGACGATCCCGGCCAGCTGCTGGTTCTCGCTGACCGCGCGCATCGCCCGGCCGATTGCCGTGCGCGTCAGGAGCAGGTGGATCGCCAGCACCAGGACCGCCGACAGGCCGAGCGTCAGCATCTGGTCCGGCGTCGCCCGTATCCCGCCGCCCAGCGGCTGAGCGATCTGCAGCGCCTTGGTGTAGTAGGCGGGCTTCGAGGTGAAGATGAATTCCAGCAGGCTGCGCAGGGTCAGCGCCGCGCCGAAGCTCGCCATTACCATGATGATGACCGTGCCGCGCCGCGCGCGCAGGCGCCCGAACAGCAGCGCGTCCGCCAGCAGCGCCAGGGCGCCGGTCAGGAGCACCGCGAGCACGCCCGCGAGGGGCAGCGACCACCCGAACGAGAAGGGGCCGATCGGGGCGGTCAATGTGCTGGAGAGATAGCCCAGGCCGCCGCTGATGGCGAGCGCGAGATAGGCGCCCCAGGTGATCAGCTCGCCGTGGGCGAAATTGGCGAAACGCAGGATCGAATAGGTCAGGGTGATGCCGATCGCGCCCAAGCCGATCATGGCGCCGGCGATCATCCCATCCATCAGGGCCTGGGCGATCATGCCGGCACCACGGCCGCGCGGCGATGCGCACCCAGATAGAGCTCCGCCACTACCGGATCGCTCGCCAGGCTCGCCGCCGGCCCTTCATGCCGCAGCTTGCCATCGACCAGGATCACGCCGCGATCCGCGATCGCGAGCGCGGCCTTCACGTTCTGCTCGACCAGCACGATGGTCACGCCGGCCTCGTTGATGGATTTGAGCGTGCGGAAGACCTCCGCCGCGATTTTCGGGGACAGGCCGGCGGACGGCTCGTCGAGAATCAGCACCGACGGTTCGACCACCAGCGCGCGCGCCACCGCGAGCATCTGGCGCTGGCCGCCGGAAAGCTGCCCGGCCTTCAGCGATGGCCGGGCCGCAAGATCGGGAAACAGTCCGTAGACCGCGCGAAGCCGCCGGTCCCGTTCGCCCCTGGGCAGGATATTGGCCGCGACCAGCAGGTTCTCCCCGATCGAGAGCATGGCGAAGACGTTCTCCGTCTGTGGGACGAAGGCGACGCCCCTGCGGATCCTTTCATGGGCCGGCGTACTCGTGGTGTCGATCTCGCGGAGCCTGACCGAGCCTGAATGAATCGGCACCAGGCCCACCATGGCCTTGACGAGGGTCGACTTGCCGGCGCCGTTCGGTCCCAGCACCACGACCAGCTCGCCGGCTTGCACCGCGAAGTCGATGCCGCGCACGATCGGCAAATCGCGCTCATAGCCCGCGACCAGCGCTTCGGTCGAGAGCATGGCGCCGGTCACGGCACGTCTCCGAGATAGGCTTCGATGACGGACGGATCGCGCGCAACCTCGACCGGCGTTCCTTGGGTCAGATGCTTGCCGCCGGCCATCACCACCACGCGGCCGCACAGGCGCGCGACCATATCCATGTTGTGCTCGATCAGGAGGATGGATTTCCCTCTGGCATTGAGCTCCAGCACCCGGCCGATGATGAACTCAAGCAGTGCGGGGTTGACCCCGGCCGCCGGCTCGTCGAGCAGCAGGATCTCCGGGTCCGCCATCAAGACGCGGGCCAGCTCCAGCAGCTTGCGCTGGCCGCCCGACAGGATGCGCGCCGGCTCGCCCTCAAGGGCGGAGAGCGTGACGAAATCGAGCAGCGCCCTGGCTTTCGCGATCGCCGCCTTCTCCTGGGCCGCTACCTTGCCGGGCCGCAGGAAGTTCATCCAGGCGCGTTCCCCCGCTTGGCCTTGGCCGCCGGTCAGGACGTTCTCCAGCACCGTCATCTCGGGAAAAGGCCGCGGAATCTGGAAGGTGCGACCGACGCCATGTGCGATCCGCCGCTCCGGCCCGTCGCGCGACGCCTCCCAATCCCCGATCCGGATCTGCCCCCGCGTCGGACGCAGGCTGCCGGCCAGCAGGTTGAACAAGGTGGTCTTGCCCGCGCCGTTCGGCCCGATCAGGCCCAGCAGTTCGCCGCGCCGCAGCGTGATCGACATGCCATCGACCGCCTTGAGGCCGCCGAACTGCATGGTGACCGCCTGCGCCTCGATTGCCGATGCTGCTGGCTGGTGCGTTCGGGCTGGCGATGCTGCCTGCATGTCGAGCTTGCGGAGTTTGATCAAAGATATCTGATAAGACTTTACACCGGCTGCGTTGGCAACTAAGAAAGCTTCGTCACATTCGCGACCCCGGAAATATAATTGCCATGATCGACGCCGAAGATCGAGCGGCGCAGGAGTCGATGGAAGAGGCGCCCGCTCTTGTCGGGACGGACCGGCGGCGCCCGCTCTCCCCGATCTCGCGCGAAACCCTGCATGACCGGGTGTATGCGGAGCTGCGCCGCTCGCTGATCCACGGCGCCTTCGCGGCCGGCGAGATGCTGCGCATCCAGGAACTCGCCGAGCGGCTCCAGACCAGCACGATGCCGGTGCGCGAAGCCTTGGCGCGCCTGGTTTCGGAGCAGGCGCTCGAAGCGCTGCCCAATCGCTCGGTGCGTGTGCCCGTCATCACGCGCGAGCGGCTCGACGATCTCGCCCGCGCGCGCTCCCTGATCGAGGGCCAGATCGTCGCGCTCGCGCTGCCGAACCTCACGGCCCAGGACTTCGCGCGGCTGAGGCAGATCGCCGCGCAATGCGAGGCGGCGTTCCGCAGCAGTGACGGCGACCGGGCGCGCCTCACGTCCGAGCACAATCACGCCTTCCACCACTACATCTATCGTGCCGCGCGGTCAGCGGTGCTGATCCCCATCATCGAGAGCCTGTGGCTGCAATCCGGGCCCTATGTGCGGGCCGCTGCCGCCCTGCACGAGGAGCAGCGGGACCTGCCCGGGGCGCATCACCACTGGGCGCTGATCGAGGCGATGGAGCGAGGCGATCGGGACGGCGCGATCAAGGCGCTGACGGACGACATCACGCGGGCCTTCGACCTCGTCCGCCGGCGCCTGGATGCGGAAGACGCCGACAGGAAGGCGGCGAACGATGGCTGAGCGGTCGGACGATTCATTCGAGCTCTACGACCTGCGCGTCGAGGTGACCGCGCCTGAAGGCGGCGCCATCCATTGCGGTGCGAAGGCCGGCGACTATTTCGAGCTGCGCGGCGAGATGCTCCATCTGCCGCCGGGCCAGGGCTTCTCGATCTATTCGCTCGCCGCGCTGCTGCCCTTGCTGCCGGCCAAGCAGCGGCCGACCCACCCAAACGACTGGATGACAAGCGACGCGGAGGTGGCGTGCCCCGACCCCAATTGCTCGACCCGCTTCCGCATCCACCGGCTCGGTCCGCGCCGTTTCCGTCACGGCGAGACCACCGCCGTTCCGCTTCCCAAAGCGTGAGCCGCGGACGTGCAGCGCATCCAGTTGTCGCCGGGCTATGAGATCTCGCGGGTCATCCGCGGAGGCTGGCAACTCTCCGGCAGCCACGGCGCCGTGACCAGCGCGGATCCGGCCGACGACATGATCGCCTTCGCCGATGCCGGCATCACCACCTTCGACTGCGCCGACATCTATACCGGGGTCGAGGAGCTGATCGGCCAGTTCCGCAAGCGCTACCGCGACCTGCGCGGCGAGGCGGCATTGGACCGGATCAAGGTCCATACCAAGTTCGTGCCGGACCGGGATGTCCTGCCGCGCATCACCAAAGCCTACACGGAAGGCATCATCGATACCTCGCTGCGGCGGCTTGGGATGGAGCGGCTCGACCTGGTGCAGTTCCACTGGTGGAATTACGACGTGCCGCGCTGGCTGGAGGCGGCCCATTGGCTGGCCGATCTGCAGCGCTCGGGAAAGATCGACAGGATCGGTGGCACGAATTTCGATACCCGGCGCATGCTCGATATCATCGGCGGCGGCGTGACGCTGACCTCCATGCAGGTGCAATACTCGCTGCTCGATCGCCGGCCCGCCAAGAAAATGGTCGATGCGGCGATTCGGAATAACGTCGGGCTGTTCTGCTACGGCACGGTCGCCGGCGGTTTCCTGGGCGAGAAATGGCTGGGCGCGGCCGAGCCGGTCGGCCCACTGGAGAACCGCTCGCTCACCAAATACAAGCTGGTCATCGACGAGTTCGGCGGATGGGACCTGTTCCAGCGCCTGCTCGGGACCTTGCACGCGATCGCAGGGCGCCATCGTACCGACATCGCGACCGTCGCCAGCGCCGCGGTGCTGGAATGGCCGGGCGTCGCCGCGGTGATCGTCGGCGCGCGCAACCGCGCGCACCTGCCGGCCAATCTCGCCATTTCGGACCTCGCCCTGACGGTGGAAGACCGCGCGCAGATCCAGGCTGTTCTGGCCGAGGCGCGGGAGCTCGAGGGCGACGTCTTTGCGCTGGAACGGGACAGCGCGGGCCGGCACGGACGCATCATGAAATACAATCTCAACAAGGGCGCCGCGTAACCTGCCGCGGGGCAGGAGCGTGAATTCCACAAAGCAACGGCCGACAACCGGCCGGACACAGGGAGGAAAAGGGAGATGAAGAGAACACTTCTGTTGACGACGCTGATGGCCGCGCTCGGCGCGTTCGCCGCGCCGGCGGTTGCCGCGGATTGCGACATCACCATCGGCGTGGTCATGGAGCTGACCGGGCCGGCCGGCGAATACGGCCAGGCCGGCGCCAAGTCGGTCGAGATGGCGTTCCGCGATTTCAACGACGCCGGTGGCGTCAACGGCTGCAAGCTGGTGACCGACACGCGCGACAGCCAGAGCCAGGGCAATGTCGCGGTCGACCAGGCGACGCAGCTCGTCAACATCAAGAAGGTGCCGGTCATCATCGGCGGGATCATCTCCTCGATCTCGATCCCGATCCTGACATCGGTGACGGCGCCCGCCGGCGTCGTGCAGGTCTCGCCGGCCTCCTCGTCGCCGACACTGACGGAGCTGGGACGCGAGGGCAAGACCAACGGCGTCTTCTTCCGCACCATTACTTCCGACGCGCTGCAGGGAACGGCGGCCGCGAAATACGCCATGGACCAGGGGCTGAAGAAGCTCGCCATCATCCACGTGAACAACGACTTCGGCGTGAACATGGTGAAGGAGTTCAAGGCGGCGTACGAGAAGCTGGGCGGCACCATCACCTCCGTCACGCCGTACAACGAGAAGCAGGCGAGCTACGCGTCCGAGGCGAGCGCGGCGATGAAGGGCGATCCCGAAGCGCTCTATCTCGTCAGCTACCCGGTCGACGGCGCCACCATCGCGCGCGCCTGGATCTCCGGCGGCGGCCCGCAGAAGTTCCTGCTGAACGACGGCATGAACTCGTCCGACTTTATCAGCAGCGTGGGCGCGCAGTATCTGAACGATGCGTTCGGCACGTCTTCGGGCACCAGCCCGACCGCCTCGACGGAATACTTCAACGCCAACTACGAATCCTTCTCCGGCGGCATCAAGCCGGATGCGCCGGCGGCCGACCGCTCCTATGACGCAGGCGCGATCGTCGCGCTCGCCGTCGCCAAGGCGGGCAAGGGCGACGCGGCCGCGATCAAGGCGGCGATCCCCGAGGTCGTAGCGGCCGACGGCACCCCGATCCACGCCGGCAAGGACGAGTTCGCCAAGGCGCTCGCCCTCATCAAGGAGGGCAAGCCGATCCGCTATGAGGGCGTCATCGGTCCCATCGCCTTCGACCAGTATGGCGACATCACCGGCCCGTTCCGCCTGTGGCGGATCAAGGACGGCGAGGTGACCACGGTCGGCGAGATGAGCGCGGAGGAAGTCGGCAAGATCAAGGCCGGGCTGCAGTAACCTCCCCCGACGGGGCAGTGCAATCGCATATGTGCGAATCGAGCGTCATTCCCCCGCCCCCAGCATGGGGGCGGGTTTGGGGTGGGGGAAGCGAGCGATGACTGTCTCACACCGAAACGCGGCTCCCCATCCCTGACCTCCCCCAAGTTGGGGGAGGGGATCAAAGGGTGAGGCCGTTTGCGAGCCGGCTTCGGTTTGGGTGAATGGGCAACAGGCAGGTGATGGATGATCGATCTCGGCGGCAAGACGGTGCTGGTGACGGGCGGCTCGCGCGGCATCGGGGCCGCGATCGTGCGGGCGGTCGCCGATGCGGGCGCAACCGTGCTGCTGCACTACGGCAGGAGCCGCGAAGCCGCTGAGGCGGTCCGGGACTCGATCGGCCGGGATACGTGCAGGCTGATCCAGGCCGATCTCGCCGAAGCCGAAGCGGCGTCCGACCTTTGGCGGGCGGCAACCGAGGCTGCCGATCGCATCGACGTGCTGGTCAACAATGCCGGCATTTTCGAGGCGGTGCCGATCGATTCCTCGAGCGAGGCGTGGCGCAGCGCCTGGTCGCGCGTGCTGCAGGTCAATCTCCATGCGCCGGCGGAGTTGTGCAAGCTGGCGATCCCGCACTTCCGCGCCCATGGCGGCGGCAAGATCGTCAACGTCGCCAGCCGCGCCGCGCACCGCGGCGATGCGCCCGACCAGTGGCCCTATGCGGCCTCGAAGGGCGCGCTGGTCGCGCTGACCAAGACCATCGCGCGGGGATTTGCCCGGGACAACATCCTCGCCTTCGCGATCGCGCCCGGTTTCACGGAGACCGAGATGGCCTATACTGGGCTCGATGATTCCGGCATCCAGCGCATCCTCGCCGAGATCCCGCTTGGCAGCATGGCAACGCCGGAGGAATGCGGCGCGCTTGCGGCGTTCCTGTGCTCGGACCAGGTGCGGCACATGACCGGCGCCACCTTCGATATCAATGGCGCGAGCTACGTTCGCTGAGCCTCGGCGGAGAAGACCTGGTGCGTGAAATGATCCGAAAGCCGCGCCAGCTCGGGCCCCAGCACCCGGTCAGCATCGACCGGCGGCACAATGGCGCGGACCTCATCGAGCAGCCCGGACAAGGGCGGCGGCGCGCTGCCGCCCGTCACGTGGAGCGCCTGCGAGGCGAGCATGGCCAGCATCGCAAGCGTGGCGTCCAGGCAGCGCCCGGCCTCGTCCTGCTTGCGCCACGCCAGGAAGACGGTCGCCGCGACATCGTCCTGGCCGGCGCCGGCCGTCTCGGTGCCCGGAATGAAGGTACGCTGCGCGGCATTCCGCGCCTGCTCGAGATAGCCGGTCATCGCCATCGGCACGTAGCCGATGCTGCCGTGGCCGTCGCTGTCCGACGGGTCGCGGCAGACCATCAGCAGGTCCGGCAGTCCCGAGGCGCGCGCATCGAGCAGCCTGGCGGCGTGGCGGTGGCACAGCAGGCAGAGATCGGCCCAGCCCGCCGCCAGATCGTCCAGCGCCGGGGCGGCCATAGCGTTGTGGAAACCGCCGGTGCTGATGCAGCGGCCGAGCGGGTGGGTCGCATCGGGCGCCAGGTAGACCGGATTGTCTGAGACCGAACGCAGCGAGATGGTGGCCCCGCGTTCCGCCGCCGCGCGGGCGCGATGCGCGTGGCCTAGGACGCGCGGGACGATCCGGTAGCTGACCGGCGCCTGGTAGCCGCGCCGCTCCTGTTCGCCACCGGCCAGCAGCGCTCGCAGGTTGCGCAGCGCGATTGCTTCGTGCTCGTCGCCCCACAGCGCCTCCAGCGCCTCGTCATAGTGCTCGAGCGGGGCGCGGAACGCCTCTATCGACAGTGCGAAGACTTGCTCGGCGCGCTGCACGCGGCGGTGCGCGGCGAGGGCGGAATCGGCCAGCATGGCGGCGGCGCAGGGCGATCCGTTGATCAGCGACCCGCGTTCCTTGGCCTCCAGTTCGAACGCCGTGCTGAGCTCCGCGAACAGCGGATAGAGGGCGAGGATCTCGCCCGCGCCGCCCTGGCCAGATGCCGGGACCGCCGGCTGGGCCGCGCGATCGAGCATGGCGGCTACGGCCTGGGCGATGCGCGGGCTGGTCGCGGCATGCCCCTCGATGAAATTGGCGAGCCGCGCCAGGACGATCGCGCGCACGATCCGGTCCGGCAGCGGATCGCCGAAGGATGTGGCGGCGGCGAAGGGCTTGAGCCGGGCATGCCGCTGCTGCGCTGCGCCTGCCAACGGCTTCGAGGCGAGTTCGCCCATGGCGGTCGTGACGCCGTAGATCGCGGCAGCCTCGCCGCCCTCGATGAGCCGCAGGAAGTTTTCGCGGCATTCCGCGATGCGCCGCAGCGCCGCCTCCGATAGCCGGACATTCTCCCCCTGCCAGGCGACCCGATGAACGGCATCGAGGGTGATGTCCGCGTTTGTCGTCAGGACGACTGTCATGGGCCCTCTTCCGTGCCGCCAACGGCCTCGATCCAGTAGCCCAGTTTTGCGCTGGACGCCAGCCGGCGGCCTCCGCATGGTTGCGTTGGATCACGCAATCGGAAGAAGGACTGCATATGCCGCTGGAACTCAACGCGCGCGCCGAGATCACCCTGGATCTCTATCATCGGGTCGCATGGCGCGGCCAGGGACTCCGCCTCGGCGCGCGCGCCATTCAGCGCATGACCGAGCGTCGGCGGCAGTTCCTCTACCTGCTGGACCGCGATCCGTCGGTCACCATCTATGGCGTCACGACCGGCTATGGCCACCATGCCGATGTGCGGATCGAGGGCGACGCCCGGCGCGCCCACGCGCGCAAGCCGCCCAGGACTCCGGTAGCGGCCTTCGGCCCGCCGGTCCCCGAACGGGTGGCACGAGGCATCGTGCTGGCACGGCTGGCGAACTTCGTGGAAGGGCATGCCGCCGTGACGCCGGCCCTGGCGGCCGAGGTGGCGGCGCTGCTGGACGGCGGGCGATTGCCGAAGGTCCCGGTATCGGGCCAGGGCGGCGCCGGCGAGATCCTGTGGGCCGCGCCGCTGTTCGTCGAGCTTGCCGAGCGCTTCCCGCTCGGCGAGAAGGACACGCTGTCGCTTGTCAACGGTTCGCCGGCCGCGAGCGCCCTGATCGCCGACGCGGCGCTCGCCATGCGCCGGCGCCTGGATCTGGTTGAGCGGGTCTTTGCGCTGTCCGCCGAGGCGATCAAGGCGCCGCTCGAGGCGTACGATTCTGCGTTCGAGGATTTGTGGGACGACCCGCACGAGACCGCAGCCCTGCGCCGCCTGCGTGAGCTTTTGCGAGGCGGCGTCCGCGAGCGGCGCAAATACCAGGCGCCGGTCAGCTATCGCATCCTGCCGCGGGTGATCGGGCAGTTCCGGCGCGCCATCGCGCAGGCCGAGGAGATCGCCGAAGGCTCGCTGCAAGCGGTGACCGACAATCCGGTGTTCCTGCCGCCCGATACCGAGCATCCGCTCGGCCGCGTGTGCAGCAACGGCGGCTACCACAATGCACGCGCCTACCCGGCGCTGGACAATCTCGCGGCGGCCAGCGCCGATCTCTGCATGCTGGCCGAGCGCCACACCACCAAGCTGCTCGACGGCCGCTATTCGCTGCTGCCGGACCAGCTGCAGCAGGGCGACGGCCATATCGGCATCCTCGGCTTCGTGCAGGTCGGCTATGCGGAGGAGGCGCGGCGTCACGCCCAGCGCACGTTCCTGCCGGGCAGCGAGGCCGGCGGGTTCGGCCAGAACGATGTCGCCCCGCTCACCGGCCTCGCCTGGC
>DASSBF010000125.1:0-19260 GCA_035699005.1 Dongiaceae bacterium | reverse complement strand
GGCGAGCGTGAAGATCGAATAATGTTGTTTCATCGGGGCTTACCAAGTCGATCTCAAATCGGCCGCGAGGATGAAGGAGCCGGCCACCCCCGTCCTTTGGCCGAGCGCCATGTATTGTCGTTGGAACGTCCAATGGTCAAGTGCTGGCGGGCCAAGGACTTAGCCAATCCGACCCTGACACGGGCCCGATCGGGTGGCATGATCGAGTCATGGATCGTTCGCCCAGAGCCGAACCGGCGCTCTCAGGTCATTTTCGCGAGGATCTGGAGGCCAATCTCCGGCTGGTCGAAGCACTCGCGCCGATCCATTGCACGGACTGCAACGGCTACCACCTGGACCGCGCACGACGGCGCCTGCGCGCGCCCGCGGCGCTCGACCGGCCGGAGATCGTGCGGCTGCTGAGGGATCGGCTGGCTGGATCCCGGCGGGCGGGCGGAGCCCTCGACATCCTGATCGCCGGCAGCGGCGATACGAACCTGCTGGCGACCTGTGCCGAAGCCGCGGCGGCCGAGCATGCCTGGGTGCGGTATGCGGTCCTGGACCGTTGCCAGACCCCGCTTGAGCTGTGCGCAGAGTTCGCGCGCCGGCATGGGCTGGAGGCCCAGGTCCACCGGATCGACATGGATGCTCCGCAAGGAGTGTTCGCCGCCGACCTGATCGTCGTCCACAGCCTCCTGCGGTTCCTGCCGGGCGAGGCGCACCTGCCCGCGATGCGCGCGCTGCGGCGCTGGCTGAAACCAGGCGGGGCCGTCATTTTCTCCCATCGCCTCATCGATGGGAGCGCCGACGCGACGGGCCCGGTCCACCGGGCCGAGTATGGATCGATCGATCCGCTCCGGCGCCTGCTGGCCGAAGCGGGTTTGCGGATCGAGGCATTGCAGGAACACATCGAGGATCCCGCGCTCGCCGGTGCAAGGAGGCCGCGCCACAGGGTGCTGGCGGTCCTGCGAGCGGCCGGCGAATAGTCACCGGCCGAGAATCCACCACAGCGCGCGGCCGAGGATGTCGCGCTCGATCCCGATATCGAACGCGATCGAAAGCAGCATGAACTGCAAGCCGATGAAGCCAAGCGTTGCGATCGCCGCGTGGCCAAGCCGGACGCGGAGGGCCTGCATCATCAGCATCAGGAAGATGCCGGAGGACGCTGTCAGCCCGATCAGCGGATTGCCGACCAGGAAGCCGCCGGCCAGCCAGCCATAGCGCAGGCCGCCATCGCCGGCCGGCCCGTCGGCGCTCGCCCCCTTCCGCAGCAGGATGGCGGCGCAGAGGACGAGGCCGACGGCGCAGATCGCGAAGACCGGAATGCTGTCGGTCGGCAGCGCATGGATCTCGGCCAGTGCGGCCACGCAGAACACGATGACAGGCAGGATCGCGCCGCGCTTGTCGGGGTGGACCGAGGAGACGGCTGTATTCCTGCGGCGCCTTGCCAGGAGGTAGGCGATCCAGCCGGCCAAGGCGACCGCCAGCGCAATCGTCATCGGCCGCATCGCCGCCGACCATCCCCAGATGACGGCGGTCTGATACGAAGAAGTCTCCAACAAATCGCCGACCACGAAGCCCAGGATGAAGGGCGCGCGCGGCCAGTTCGCAGACTTGAGCGCCAGGCCGAGCGCCGTCGCGAAGACGAGCTGGACGTGGGTCATGAGGCTGGGGTCGTGGATCAGGCAGGCGGTCACGCCGATGACGATCGCGAAGGGCGCGATCATTTCCCGGCGCACAGCGGAGAACCGCACGATCCACGGCACCGCCGCGAAAAACAGGGGGATGGCGACGAGGTTGGCCGCGACCACGGCACCGCCCAGCAGATAGGTGAGGCCGATATCCGGCCCCAGCATGCGCGGCCCGACCGACACGCCCGCCAGCGCGAGCGCCGCCATCATGATCGCCATGCTCGAGCTGCCGGGAATCCCGAAGAACAGGGTCGGGATCATCGCACCGCCTTCCTTGGCATTGTTGGCGGCCTCCGGCGCAACCACGCCCGCAACGGCGCCTTGCCCGAAGGGAATCTCCGATTTCACCGTGCGCGCGGCGTAGCCGTACGACAGCCAAACCGAGATCGACGCGCCGAGCCCGGGCATCAGGCCGATGACGATGCCGTAGAACGTGCTGCGCAACAGGGTGGCGCGGTATTTCAATGCGACCGTCATGCCCTTCAGGACTTCGGAGAGGGTGGTCAGTTTCGCAGACCGCTCCGCCGCGTCGTCGGCAAACCGGCTCGGCGTCAGCATCTCGGGGATGATGAACAGGCCGGCCACCAGCGCGGGCAGGTCCAGGCCATCCCAGAGCTGCGGAATGCCGAAGGTCAGGCGCGGCTCGCCGGTCCGGATGCTGAGCCCGACCGTCGCGCATAGCACGCCGATCGCGCCCACGGTGAGGCCTTGCAGCATGCCTTCGCGCGAGACCGCGCTGACCAGGGAAATGCCCATCAGCGACAGCAGCAGGAACTCCGGCGGCCCGAAGCTGGTAACGATCGGGCGGGCGATCGGCACCGCCAGCATGAAGGCGAGCGCCCCCAGCACGCCGCCGATCGCCGAGGCGCTGAGGCTCGCGCCCAATGCCTCGCCGGCGCGCCCCATCCGCGCCAGCGGATAGCCGTCCAGCATGGTGGCCGCATCGGCGCCCGAGGTCGGCAGTGCGAACGCGATGGTCGGGATCGACGACGAGGTGTGCACGACCGCGTGCATGGAGAACAGGAACACCGCCGCCGGATAGCTGTCCCAGAAGCCGCACAGCGGAATCGCCAGGATCAACCCGACCCGGCTGCCCAGGCCGGGAATGAGACCGCACATGAACCCGAGCGCCGTGCCGAAGAGCAGGGCGGTCAGCAGCGGGAACAAGGATGCCGCGTTCCAGCCCTCGAGCATCTACCGGCCGCGGCCGTTCGCGATGGCTAGTCGCATGACTGGCGCGTGCCGTCGCTGATCTGCTGGCCGCAGGCGATGATGCTTTTGAGCTCAGCCAGGACCTTCTGGTCGGAGAGCAGATCGTCCATGAACTCGGTGACCGCGCCGGCGTTCCGGGGGCTGCCGATGAAGTTCGCGGCCTCCAGGCCGTCGAGATAGCCGGGGTCGGCGACGACCTGATTGAAAGCCGCGACCAGCGTGTCGCGCTGCTCGGTCGAGGTCGCGGGCGCCGCGACGACGAATCGTCCCATGTCGCTGAGTTGCGCGGACAGCTTCAGGACATCGCGCGACGCGCCCGGCAGCGCCACATCCGCCAGCGAAGGCAGCAACTGCAGCGCGTCGGGATAGCCGACCGTGCCGAACTTCAGGACCGGCACCAGGTCGCCGGACTCTATGTACTCGCGGTAATTCTCATAGGTGCCAATGCCGGCGTCGGCGTCGCCCGCCAACAGCATGGCGCTCTGCTGATCGGTCTTGAAGCCAGGCACCATCTTCAGCCGCAAATGGGTCATGGCGTTGAGCAGGAGGCCATTGATGTGGTCGTGGGCGCTCGCGCTCATGGTCGGACTGACCAGCGGCGCGGCGCCTGTGGCGGGCCTGGAGGGATCCGCCCGGTCGAGCGCGCCCTTGCGCACCACCAGGACGCGCTGGCTGCTGGCGAGCGCGCCGATCCAGTGGAAGTCCTTGAGATCGTACGGCATCGCATCGCCCTGCGTCGCCTGCGTGAACACGACGCTGCTGTTCACGAACCCGATGGTGACCAGCGAGCCGTGCGCGCCGTAAATCTCATTCATGGCAAGGGTGCCGCCATTGCCGTCCAGGTTCTGGACGTTGATCGACGTGCTGGGCAGGTATTTCTTCAGCGTTTCCGCGAACAGCCGCGCCATCGTGTCGGTGGTATTGCCGGCCTTGTGCGCGATGATGATGCGCAGAGTCGCGCCGTTGAGCGCATTTGCCGCCTGGCCGTATCCGCTATCGCCGAGCAAGCCGAAGGCAAGCGCGGACAACGCAACGACAACCCTCGCGACGAGTCCGCTCATCATTTCCCCCCTGCGACGGCGGCGAGCGAAGGCGGGCACAATGTGCCGCCAGGCTGCGCGCCGAATACTGTTGCTAACCCCCACTCAGGTTCCGGAGGATATCACCTCCGCAGGGCGCCGGAAAGCAGCGTGGTTGCCGCTATTCTTCGCCGAACAGGCTAAGCAGGCGCCATTTCAAGCCCGTCGCCAGGTCGCCTGCGCGGCGTCTTATCGAGCGCGCGCGCAAGCGGTGAAGCTTCGGCTTGGGCGTGCGGAACTTGACGAGACCCGAGGCCGCGATCGGCTGGTCGAACGAACGGAATCCTGCCACCACGCCTTCGACCGCGTGATGGCGGCGGCGCGCCCGCTCCTTGCGATCCAGGCGCAAGCGCGGGAAGGTGGGATTGGTGTTGATCTCGAACACCTCGATGCGGCCGTCCACGATCGCATAGTCCACCCGGCCGAAATCGGTCTGGGCGAGTTCGAAGATGGCGCGGAGCTGCTCGGCGTGCGGATTGCCGAACACGTAGTGTTCCTCCTCTTCGATCATGGCCGGCGTGACGTCGATCGCGGAGCGTTTCACGATCCAGTCCCTCGATAGGAATAAGTGATGAGGAACAATGCGGCCGCGAAAACAGAAAGCGCCGTACTTGCGGTAGAGGCCGTCGGCGCCGACCTGCTGGCGGAACTGCACCGCGATCCGCCCGCCGATGCCTTTGCCGGACTCCTGCAGCGCGTCGATCGCGGCGCGGTACTCCGCTTCATTGTGCAGCAGCGCGCTTTCGGGCCCGAGCGCGTCCTGCTCCCGCCGGATGAAGACCGGATAGCGCGATGGCACGCGATGCTCGTCCAGCCGCCAGATGCCGAAGCTGTTGAGACCCGCCTCATGCAGGCGCCGGAGCAGCGCATAGCGGCCGAGAACGCGATTGGGCCAATTGATGATCGCGGCCTCGGGTGCGGCGGCCGAGACAGCGCGCGCGATCTCGGTCGCGGCATCGATCTCGAAGGCGCTCAAACGGTCGAGATCGGTGAAGATGTAGTTGCCGATCGGCGCGCGCTTGTTGGCGAACAGGGTCTCGTAGCCGATGACGCGCAGGAACTCTGGCGCCTTCACGCCGCAGCGCCCGAAATACTCGATGAACTCGTCGATCGTGTAGCGATGAAGTTCACGGGCGATGTAGTACAGCATCAGTGTGCCATGCCGGAGGCTCGGTGCTCGTCGATCAGACAGCCGCCGTGGAATCGCTCGAGCGGGAAGGGCGCGGCGAGGGAGTGCGGTTCGCCGGTCGCGATGGTGCGGGCGTGGACAGGGCCGGAGCCGGATGTCGCCTCGAAGCCGCCTCTCCCCCAGCCGCAATTGAGGAACAGGTTCCCCGCCGGCGCCTTGCCGCCACCCCCGATGATGACCGCGTCACAGCCAAGCTTGGGGTTGGGGCTGCGCCGGGCCTCGTACCAACCCTGGCGGCAGGCCAGGGCATTCCGGCGCAGGGAGAAGATCGCGTAAGTCTGCTTCATGGAGAGGGTACCGCCAGCGGATGGGGCCGATTTCCCCAGGATTCGGGCACCGGGTCAAGCGCCCAAGGCTGGCATGCTTGCAGGCGCCTGCGACCGAAAAACCCCTGGCGACAAGGGCGCCGATATGTTCTATAGACGGCATCGACTTTTCAGATCGCGCCCTCGGCTTCCTGGAGAAGCGGGCGCCTTAAAGGGTTGTTTCGCCGCCCATGTTTGGAGCCAAGCCGAGCAAGCTGCCGCAGGAGATCGCCTTCCTGCTGGTGCCTAACTTCTCGATGATCGCGTTCACCTCGGGCATCGAGCCGCTGCGCCTCGCCAACCGCGCGAGCGGCAAGGAGTTCTATCGCTGGCGCCTGTTCTCGCCCGATGGCAAGCCGGTGCGCGCCAGCAACGGCATCGAGCTCGCGCCCGAGGGCGGCATCGAGCAGATCGGCGGCTATCAGACCGTCATCCTGTGCAGCGGCATCGACGGTCATCTCTACGAGGACAAGAACGTGTTCGCGGCCCTGCGCCGGGCCGACCGCCAGGGCGCCGACATCGGTGCCTTGTGCACCGGCGCGCACATCCTGGCGCGCGCCAACATGCTGAATGGCTATCGCTGCACGATCCATTGGGAGAACCTCGCCAGCTTCTCCGAGAACTTCCCGGAGATCGAGGCGACGTCGGAATTGTTCGAGGTCGACCGCAACCGCTTCACCTGCTCGGGCGGCACGGCGGCGCTCGACATGATGCTGAACATGATCTCGCAGCAGCACGGGCACGAGCTGGCGGCGTCGGTCTCCGAGCAGTTCATCCATGAGCGCATCCGCGACCGCCACGACCACCAGCGCATGGCGCTCACGGCGCGGCTCGGCGTGCGCCATCCCAAGCTGATCCAGGTCATCCAGCTCATGGAGCAGAACCTGGAGGAGCCGCTCAGCCGCCAGGAGCTGGCGGAGGCGGCGGGCCTCTCAAGCCGGCAGATGGAGCGGCTGTTCGCGAAGTACCTGCACCGCTCGCCGGCGCGCTACTATGTTGAGCTGCGTCTCAACCGGGCGCGCCTGCTGCTGCTGCAGACCAACATGTCGGTGATCGATATCGCGCTGGCCTGCGGCTTCGTGTCGGCGTCGCATTTCTCGAAATGCTATCGCGATTTCTTCGGCAAGACGCCGCGCCGCGAGCGCGCGGGACCGAATGCCGTGCTGGAGGAGGAACCGGAGAGGAGGAGCGCAGCGGGCCGGGCATAGCCGGCGGGACTTTCGACCATTGGATTGACCATCAAACGGGGGATAATCATGCGCCGATTGATGCCGCTTGCGGCCGTCCTGGCCTTGTCGCTCGCCGGATGCGCCTCGACCGATGCCGAATTGACCAAGCAGCGTGCCGATGACACCAAGCTGCCTTATCCCAAAGCGATCTACGTCTATGATTTCGCCGTCGCGCCTTCCGAGGTTCCATACGATAGCGCGGCGTCCGCCCGCTTGGGCGGTGCGGTCGATGACCCGAACGAAAATGCCAAGCGTCAACAGCTCGAGCACCAGATCGCGGACGTTCTCGCGACCAAGCTGGTCGCGGACCTTCAGAAGCTGGGCCTGCCCGCCGTTCGGTGGCGCGGAACGCCGCCGAAGAACGATGACGCCTACACCATCGAAGGCCAGTTCCTGACCATCGATGAGGGCAACGCCGCCAAGCAGCTGATCATCGGCTTCGGCGCCGGCGGCACCGAGGTTCGTGTGCTGACCCAGGCCTATCACCTCAATGATGGCCGCAAGGAATTGCTGGGCGAGGCCGAGGTGAGCGCCGAAAGCTCCAAGGCGCCCGGTCTCGCGGCTACGCTGCCGGTTGGCGCCGCGGTCTCCGGCGCCTCGGCCGCCATGGCCGTCAGCACCGGCGTCGGCGTGGTGCGGACGGTGAACAGCAAAGTGAAAAAGGGAGCCGAGGACACCGCCGAGGCAATCGTCGAACTGCTCAAGCCGAAGATGCAGGAGCAGGGCTGGCTGTAGCCGGTCCCGCCGCGCGCAGCCATCGGACGGCGGACAGGCCCGTTCGCCGCAGGGTTCGATTGTTCGCAGCTTTCGGCAGCGCGTGGCAGCGACAGCCCGGACGGTGCACGATGGGTGGGCGCGGCTGGTCGGCCGGCCACGGCCGGACGATCTTGATCGACTTGTTGCTCATGTCAGATGTCCAGCGGGCCGCAAGATCGGTCGCGTGCCTCTTCCGCGGAGGCGAGGGAATCATCGACCATCCGGCGGTCGGGATCGACCGCTTCGATCGTTCGCTCTTTCGCTTTTGCGGTTTCCACTGTGCCGTCGGCCAACGCGATCGACGCGCCAAGCGCCAGGCAAATGGCGATCAGCACCAAGGTGGCAAAACCCAGGACCCGAAGCATGACCCCTCGCAAACAGCCTGGTTCGGCGCGCAGTCCGCGAATCAGGGATGCATGGAATCTAGGGAGGCGGATGGCGCGGCGTCTGTGATCGGCAGCACAGGCCGCCCGCGGGCAGTCAAGAACTCACTCTTGGGCGATCGGCGCGGGCTCCCACAGCTCCACCCGCCGGCCGTCCGGGTCGATGAACCAGCCGAACCGGCCTTCGATGGTTTTCTCAATCCGGTCATCCACTTGCACGCCGGCCTGCCGCAGCCGCTGCAGCGCGCCGTCGAGATCCGAGACGCGGAAGTTGACCATGAAGGGCTGCCCGGAATTGCCGAAATAGCTGGTCGAGGAGCGAAACACGCCCCACACCGTATAGCCAGGCTCACCGTTCTGGTTCTGCCAGGGAAAGGCCCAGCTTGCCGAGGCCGCATCGGCCGGCACGCCCAGCACGTCGCGATACCAGCGCGCGAGATCGGAAGGATTGCGGGACTTGAAGAACACCCCGCCGATCCCCGTCACGAAGCTCATGCCGCCGCTCCCGCCTCGGCGCCGAACGGCGCGCGCGCGAACAGGCGGCGCACCATCGGCTCGAACGCCGCCAGCGGCAGCGTATCGTAGGCGGGATCGAAGGATCTCTGGTCCCAGCGCTCGCAGAACTCGGCGGTGCGCTCAAACATCGGATGGTCGCGATAGCGCTCCCGCGCGAACCGGTCGCCGCCCGAATGGTGCCAGAAGTAGTAGCCCTGGAAAATCCCGTGATGCTGCACCAGCCAGTGGTTGTCCTTGCTGACATAGGGCTGCAGCACGGCGGCGGCGAGGTCGGAATGGTTCCAGGGCGCGATCGTGTCGCCGATGTCGTGCAGCAGCGCGATCACGACCGTCTCCTCGTCCGCGCCATCGCGCAGGGCGCGGGTCGCGGTCTGCAGGCTGTGGCCATAGCGGTCGATCTGATAGCCCATCTTGTCACCGCGCAACCGGTCCAGCAGGCCGAATACGTTGTCGGCCAGCTCGAGGTCCAGTTTCTTGTAGTGCCGATCGAGGAGCTGATACTCTTCGCCGGTTCCTTCATCCATGCGGGTGAAGCTGACGGTTTCGGACTCGATCATGACGAGATGCCCCTCCGGTTGGCGCGACAGGCGCCATGCTAGACTTGCGCCCGGCCGCGCGTCCAGGAGCGCGTGTGGCGCTGTCTGAACTCCACAATGCGCTGACGCTCCGGGGGTTGCGTGTGCGTGGGGGATTCGCAATCGACGATGAGGCGGACCGCGCAATCCTGGCCGCGGCATCTTGGGCGCGGACGCTCGTCCTCATCGGCAATGTCGGCTCGGAGCTGTGGGACAAGAGCGGTACCGAGATCGCGGCGCTGACCGGCGCTGACCCGCTGGATCGCTGGACGCGCCGCGTGATCGATCCGCTCGCCCGGAGCCATGAAGGGATCGCGCTCTATCCCTTCAGCGGGCCGCCCTATTGGCCGTTCCAGCGCTGGGCCGAGCGCGCGGAAGGCGTGCGGGCATCGCCGATCGCGATCCAGATCCATCCGGAGTACGGGCTGTGGCACGCCTATCGCGCCGCCATCGTGCTGCCGGCCGCGATCGAATGGCCACCGCCTGCGGCCCGCGGTCATCCGTGCGACACGTGTGCCGACCAGCCGTGCCTGACGCGTTGTCCCGCGAATGCGTTTTCCGCTGCCGGTTATGATGTCGCTCGCTGCGTCCAGCATGTTGTTGCGGCGCAGCATGAAGCAGACTCATGTGCTGATGTCGGATGCCTTGCCCGCCTGGCATGCCCGGTGGGCGCCGCCTGGCGTTACCGCCCGGATCACGCGCGTTTCCACATGGGCGCCTTCATTGATGCCAGGCTCAGGGCGCCGGAAAGGAACTCTTAAGAAAGTCGCCGGATGATGTGGGGTGAAGAAGGCTTGAGGGAAAACGAGTCCCTGCGGTATTAACTCATTCACATATTTGACTTTCGAGGGGGTGCCCAGTGCGGTTCATCGCGCGCGTCCTGAGTGTGCTGTTGGCAATCTCCATCTCCGCGGCGGTGCCGTTGCTGGCAAGCAGGGCTGCCATGGCCGGCACCGATGCCGAGGTCACGATCAGCGCCGCCAACGGCGCCGACGGCAAGGCGATCACCGACCCGGTCTCCTGGACCATCACCAAGCTCGACAAGAACGGCAAGCCGTCCAAGACCCCAACCGTGACCGAGGCGGCGGCGGTCCTGAAGACCAAGCTGAAGCCCGGCCAATATCAGGTCTTCGGCCAGGCCAAGGGCATGGCCGCCAAGCAGACCTTCACGGTGGGCAAGGAGCCGGTCGTGCGGACCGTCACCTTCGGGATGTCCGAGATCAGCATCAAGATGATCACGTCCAAGGGACACAAGCCGGTGGCCGAGCCGATCCAGTGGGAAATGCTGACATATGTCAAAGGGCAGCCGGACAAGGGCAAGCGCGTCGATATGGTCACCGCGCCGACCGCCAATTTCAGGGTTCCCGCCGGGGGGTATGTCGTGCGCGCGAGCTACAACGGCGTGACCGCCGATCTGGTGGTCCCGCTGCGGGCCGGCCAGTCCTACGACTACACGCTCAACCTCTATGCAGGGTATGCCGATCCTGCCGCCTTCAAGGGCAAGACCAAGGTCATGCAGAACGTGACGTGGCAGGTCGTGCGCCAGAAGCCCAACGAGAAGGGCGAATATGAACTGGTGACGGAAGTGGCTTCGCCCGATCGGAAGATCATGCTGCGCGAAGGCAAGTATCTGCTGATTGCCCGGTTTGGCGACATGTGGGGCAAGGAAAATCTCAACATCACCGCCGGCGAGGTCGCCAAGATCAAGATCAAGCTGGTCAAGGACACCAACCTTCCGGTGATCGCGTCGAACTAGGCCCATCAGCCAGATCTTCCGCGCCAAGGGGGCCGCAGGGCCCCCTTTTTTGCTGACAGCCTCATGCCGCTATCGAAAAATGGCGGCAGCCAGCAGCCCAAATCTCATTGGAACGAGGCGAGTGGGGCTGGTATCGGGTCGATTCGACCACGCCACTTGGGTTGAAGGAGCGCTCCATGCAACGAGAGCAGCGCACGCGCCGCGAACGCCGCGCCGTCGGCGGCGTGAAGCAGCTGCCATGGCGAAACCATCGCAACCCCTACAAGCCGATTGAAGTACTGAGCGAGGAGCAGATCGAGCGCATCCACGATGCCTCGATGCGCATCCTGGAGGAGTTCGGCATCGAGTTTTTGGACGGGCAGGCGCGGGAGCGCGCGGTCGCCAACGGCGCCGAGCTGGTGGCCGGCACGCAGCGCGTCCGTTTCGACCGCAATCTTGTCGCCGAATATGTCGGCAAGGCGCCGTCCGAGTTCACGCTGCATGCGCGCGTACCGGAGCGGAACCTCACGTTCGGCGGCAACCACATCAATTTCGGTTCGGTGGCGTCGGCGCCGAACGTCTCAGACCTCGACAACGGGCGACGCCCGGGCAACTTCACCGACTACTGCAACCTGCTGCGCCTGGTGCAGAGCCTCAACGTCGTGCAGTTCATCGGCGGCTATCCGGTCGAGCCGGCGGACATCCCGCCCGCCACCCGCCATCTGGATGCGCATTACGCGGCGATCACCCTGACCGACCGGATCTGGCACCCCTACAGCCTGGGGCGCGAGCGCATCCTCGACGCGGTCGAGATGATGGCGCTCGCGCGCGGGATCAGCAAGGAGCAGCTGGCGCGCGAGCCGAGCCTGTTCTCGATCGTCAACAGCAACTCGCCGCTGCGCCTCGACGTCCCGATGCTGCAGGGCTTGATGGCCATGGCGGAGCACGGCCAGCCTGTGGTCCTGACGCCGTTCACGCTGTCCGGTGCGATGGCGCCGGTGACCATCGCCGGCGCGCTCGCGCTGCAGAATGCCGAGGCGCTGGCCGGCCTTTGCTTCATCCAGATGATCAATCCCGGCGTGCCCTGCGTCTATGGCGGGTTCACCTCCAACGTCGACATGAAAAGCGGCGCGCCGGCCTTCGGTACGCCCGAATACACCCGTGCCGCCCTGGCTGGCGGGCAGCTCGCGCGGCATTACAACCTGCCGTACCGCTCCAGCAACGCCTGTGCGGCCAACGCGGTCGATGCGCAGGCGGCCTATGAATCGGAAATGTCGCTGTGGGGCGCGGTCATGGGCCACGCCAACCTGGTGCTGCACAGCGCCGGCTGGATGGAAGGCGGGCTGGTCGCCTCGTTCGAGAAGATGGTGATCGATGCCGAGATGATCCAGGGCATGGCCGAGTTCATGCGGCCCCTGGAGGTGAACGACGACACGCTCGCCGTCGATGCCATCAAGGAGGTGGGACCGGGCGGGCATTTCTTCGGCTCGCCCCACACCATGGCGCGCTACGAGACCGCGTTCTACGCGCCGATGGTCAGCGACTGGCGCAACTTCGAGACCTGGCGCCAGGCCGGTGCGGTCGAGGCCGCGCAGCACGCCAACGCGATCTGGAAGCAGCTGCTGGCGGAATACACGCCGCCGCCGCTCGACCCCGCGATCGACGAGGCGCTCAAGGAGTATGTCGCCAGGCGCAAGGCGGAAGGCGGCGTGCCCGGATATTAGGAGGCGGCGGTCAGGCCGCTTGCTTCGTCGGCGTGCGCAGTTCGGCAGGATGCACCATCGGCTCCTTGGCGCGCAGGAACCATTTGCCGAACACCTCGCCATAGCCGCTCAGGCGATAGAAGCCATCCTCCGGCAGGAGATGCGCCTTCTCGGCCTGGTATTTCGCGGCCCGCTGATGCCAGACGAGGCGCGGATGGCGATGATGGGTCAGGTGCAGGTTGTTGTAGAGGAACAGCCAGCTCCAGAACCAGTTGGACTCGCAGATCACCGTGCGCTGCTGGATCGGGCCAACGGCGCGATGTTCGGCATAAGAGCGCACCAAGGTCAGCGACGTGCCGGGGTAGGCGAAGAACAGCACATAGGCCCAGAGCGGGATATCGCACACCACCAGCACCCAATAGAGGACCGCGGCGACAGCCGGCAGATACCACAGCAGCGGGCGCAGCCGCCGCCAGTGGCGGTCTCGCAGCGAGATCGCCTTTTCGCGCCAGGCGAAGAAACAATAATACGCCGGGCCAAGCAGCATGCGGCCGCCCAGCGTGCGCATCGCATTGCGCACCATGAGGCGCAGCGGCGACATCGCGACAATCTGCTCGGCCGTCAGATAGTTTGATTCGGGGTCAAGATCGGGATTTGTCAGCTGCTCGTCGATGTGATGCGTGCGATGCGTGAAGCGGTACGAGAGGTAAGGCAGCCAGAGCCAGAGCGGCCAGCCGACGATGAAGGAATTGACGGCCTCCCACCGGGTCGGGAAGCCGTGCGTCGCCTCGTGCTGCAGCGACCCGTGCAGGCACACGATCGCCGCGCCCATGGGCAGGACCAGCCACCATGGCAGCTCGTGATAGTGCAGCGTCACGATCGCGAAGGCGGAATAGACGCCGATTGCGAGAAGGAGAGTGGGCCAGTCGATGAAAAAATCGGATGCGTCCGAACTGGACGCGGCAGGCAAGGCGGGCGGGACGGTGGACATCTGCTGTTGGGTCCGGAATCTATGCTACCTGTATATACAAGTGGCCGGCCCACGCCAAGACGGTCATGAGCCGAAACCGGACGTATTTATGGCGACGAGGCGTTAATATCCTCGATATGTAGGATTGAAGGCGCAAGAGAAGGCTCCCGCATGCTCGAAGGACAATGTCTGTGCGGCTCCATCCGCTACCGTCTTGGTGGCGATCACAGCGCGCTGACCGTGTGCCATTGCGGCATGTGCCGGCGCTGGCACGGCGCGCTCGGCGCCTATGTCGGCGGCAAGCCGGGCGACTACCGGATGGATGGCGCCGAGCATCTGCGCTGGTACGCGTCCTCCGCGGATGCGGAGCGCGGCTTCTGCGCGGTCTGCGGATCGAAGCTGTTCTGGCGCCTCAAGGACGGGACGGCAATGGACGTGGCCGCCGGATCGCTCGACCAGCCGACCGGTCTCTCGACGACTGCGCACATCTGGGCAGCGCACAAGGGCGATTACTACGCGATGCCCGAGGATGCCCCGCAATTCGCGGAATCGGCCGGCGAGAGTCCGCAAGGGGCCGATCCGTGTCCGCCGGCGGCCAGGGACATCGTCGAGCACGAGGGGCGTTGCCTGTGCGGCGGCATCGCATTCCGCATCCGGGGAAAGATGCGCGACGTGGTGTGGTGCCACTGCGGCCAATGCCTGCGCTGGCACGGCCATTTCGGCGGATATACCGCCAGCACCTGGAACAACATCGAGTTGCGGGGTGCCGACAAGCTGGCCTGGTACGAGTCCTCGGAGACGGCGCGGCGCGGCTTCTGCCGCGATTGCGGCTCGAGCCTGTTCTGGGAGCCAGCGCACCGCAAGCACATCTCGATCTGCGCCGGGGCGCTCGACCTTCCCACCGGCCTCGTCAGCGCGCGCCATGTCTTCGCTGACAGCAAAGGCGACTACTATCGGATCGCCGACGACGCGCCGCAATCGTCGGGCACCATGGCGGCCAATCCCGTGACGTTCTGATCGGAGCTGCCGCCCCGTGCGCGCCATGATCTCGATGTACGACACGCCGGAGCGTGCGGCCGACCTGGCGGCGTGGTGGAGCGGGCTGGCGCGGCACTGGGGCGCGGCCGGCCTGCCCGACATTCCCGAGCGCGCGGCGGTGCCGGACGATCTCTACGAGCTGTGGCTGGCGCCGGACCTGTTCATCGCGCAGACCTGCGGCTATCCGCTGACGCATGCGCTGAAGGGCCGCGTCACGCTGGTCGCCACGCCCTGCTATGCGGCGGAAGGCTGCGCCGGCCCCACCTACGACAGCGCGATCGTGGCGCGGCGGGATTCCGGCGTGCAGTCGATCGATGATGTCGCCGGCAAAGTCGCCGCGATCAACGGCTACGATTCGCAATCGGGCTGGAACGCGCTGCGCCACAGCCTGATCGGCCGGGGCGCTCCGGCGCATATCGTGGAGACCGGCGGCCATCGCCGGTCGATGGCCGCGGTCCGGGAGGGCCGCGCCGACGTCGCCGCGATCGACTGCGTCACCTATGCCAATGTCGCGGCAGTGGCGCCGCAGGAGATCGCGCCCTTGCGCGTCATTGCGCGCAGCGCATGCGCGCCGGCCCTGCCGTTCATCACGCGCCGCGATATCCCGCCGGTCGAGCTCGAGGCGCTGCGCCAGGGATTGCGGGCGGCCATCGCCGATCCGGCGCTCGCCGATGCGCGATCCGCGCTGCTGATCGCGGGCATCGAGATCCTGCCGCTGCAAGCCTACGACCGCATGATCGAGATGGAACGGGAGGCGGACCGCGCCGGCACGCTGATGGTGTCCCGGTGACCGGCGCGCGCCACCCGCAGGCGCTGCTGCCGAGCCTTGCCATCATCGTGTCCGCCGTGTTCTGGGGCTCCATGTGGATGCCGCTGCACGCGGCCTATGCGACGGGCCTGTCCGGCACCTGGGCCGCGTGGGCGATCTACGGCATGCCGGCGATCCTGGTTCTTCCGCTGGTGCTGCGCGACGGCGGGCGCGGGCTGGCGGCCGGCGGCTGGCCGCTGATTTGGCTGGGCATCTCGACCGGCATCTGCAACTACCTCTACGCCACCAGCGTCGTCTATGGCGACGTCGCGCGCATCGTGCTGCTGTTCTATGTCAATCCGGTGTGGAGCGTGCTGCTGGAGCGCATCGTGCTGAAGGCGCGCATCACGCCCGGCCGGGCTGGGGCGCTGGCGCTCGGCCTTATCGGAATGTTGATCCTGAACTATGACGGCCGGGGGCTGCCGCTGCCGCGGACTCTCGCGGAATGGGGCGGCTTGGCGGCCGGCTTCTGCTGGGCGGTCGGGCTGGTCACCATGCGCATGACGCCGCAGGTCGGGATGACGGAGAAAGCGTTCGTGCAATATGCGGCCGCCATGGCGTTCGGCGGACTGATCCTCGCGCTCGGCCTCTTCCCCGCGCAATCGGATTGGACGGCGGTGAACTGGCCGGCTGCCTTGTTCTGGATCGCGGTCGTGGCCGGGATCTGGGTGGTGCCGGGCCTGCTGCTCAGCTTCTGGGCCGCGGCGCGCCTGTCTCCCACCCGCGCCAGCATGCTGTTCATGGCCGAGGTCGTGGTCGGCGTCGTGACCGCGGCGATCTGGACCGACTATCCGTTCGGCTGGCGCGAGGCGGTCGGGGGCCTTGTCATCGTGTCCGCCAGCGTGGTGGAAATCCTGTTCGGCGCCCACGCGCCGGCGGCGCAGGAGACGGGCAGGGCATGACGACACACACGTTCGACGCGCGCGGCATGAAGTGCCCCCTGCCGGTCCTGAAGGCGCGCAAGCTGATGAGGGACCTCGCGGCCGGCGACGTGCTGGAGGTCCATGCGACCGACCCCGGCGCGCCGGCCGACTTCCGGCATTTCTGCGACACCACCGGACATCGCCTGCTCGACAGCGCGGAGGCTGACGGCGTGTTCGTGATCCGGATCGAAACCGTGCGCAGCGGCTGAGACCGGGTTGGCCCGGCGATCAGTTCGTGGTGGTCGGCTGCGGCTCGAGGGGCGGCTGGCCGGCTTCCTTGCGCAATTCGTCGAAGGCGGCTTTGGCGCCCGGGTGCAGCGGCACGCTGGTGCGCATGGCGTCGAGGTGGATCGCACCCGGCGCGGCGGGCTCATCGGTCTTCACGGCGCTGTGCCAGAGCGCCATGGCGAGGCCGTGTGCCAGGTCCGCCGACAGGGAGTCGCGCACCACCCAGACGGCGGGCAGGGACAAGGTCGGCGTCGCATCCGCGCCCGGATATTGCCGGTGCGGAATCCAGTCGGCGACGACATAGCTGTCCTTGTTGTCGTCCGACAGTGCGGCGCCGAGGAGGCGATAATTGCCGGTCTGCATCAGCGCGGCGACATCCTCGCTCGGCAGCTGCGCCACCAGGATCAGGGCATCGATCCTGCCGTCCAGCAGTTGCTGGGCGGCCTCACCCGGGTCGCCGGTCACCAGCTTGGTCTTTTTCTCGTTGAGTCCGGCGGCGTGCAGCAGGAACTGGGCTGTGACCGCGTTGTCGGAATCCTTGGCGCCGATCGCAATGCGCTGGCCACCCAGCGCGGCAAGGTCCTGGAATCGCGCTTCCTTGGTCACCAGGACGTGCAGGACGAGCTGGCCGACATTGGCGATCGCGCGCAAGTCGGCCATCGCGCCGGATTTCTTGAACAGCCCCGTGCCCTGCCAGGCGGCGTCGGCTATGTCGGCGGAGACGATCGCCGATTCGATCGTTCCGCCCTCGACCGATTGCAGGCCATCCATCGGGTCGGCGGTGGTCTGCGCCAAGCCGATCACGCCCTCCACCCCGCAGGGCCCGTCGATGTCGCACTGGCGCGAACCGGGCGGGTTGCTGATCGCTCCGGCGACCTGGCCGGCAAGATCGTAGAGCGTCGAGCCCGGCGCGCCGGCGCCGATGCGGAAATAGGCGATTTCCTGTGCAAAAGCCTGCCCAAGGCCGGCAGCCGGGGAGAAGCAGGCCGCAACAGCGATCATGCCGGCGGCTATCGCACCGCCCGGCCAGATCATCCTGGCCCCCTTGCCCGAAACGATCCCGGATGCCTTCACGGCCCGATCCTCAAGGAATGTCCGACTCGGACATTCATGATTTTTCCAAATTTACGTCCCGAGTCGCATCGGCGCCATACACCAAACGGCAAATATCCGCGATTTCAAGACATTGTGTGACCATTCTCACGCACATGGCGGCTCCGCGGCGCAGCATCGGATACTTTCAGCCGACGGATTTGCGCGACTTGGTGTGAGGCCGTCGCGGCGCCGACTGCGGCGGTCGCGCCCAGACCTTCCCCGATCCGACACGGTCTGCTAACACCCGGGCGCATTATGTGCGGCGGGTGGCGCTAAGGATCAGTAAATGAACGCCGACTTATCACAGCGTCAGCACAATTTGCGGCGCCTGTTGCGGCCGCGGCACGTCGCGATCGTCGGCGGACAGGCGATGGCGGATTCGATCCGCCGCTGCGCCGATACCGGCTTCACCGGCGAGGTCTGGGTCGTCAATCCGAAATATCACGAGCTCGCGGGGCGCAAGTGCCACGCCTCGATCGCCGACCTGCCGGAGGCGCCGGACGCAACTTTCATCGCCGTGCCGCGCGAAGCGACGATCGAGATCCTGCGGCAGTTGAATCTGCGCGGCGGCGGAGGCGCGATCTGCTACGCGGCCGGCTATACGGAAGTCGGCGGCGATGGAATTGCGCTGCAGGCGGAGTTCAACGAGGCTGCCGGCGACCTTGCCGTGGTCGGACCCAATTGCTACGGCCTGCTCAACTTCATCGACGGCATCTGTCTGTGGCCGACCGGTGCCCTGGGCCATCGGGTGGAGACCGGCTGCGCCATCGTCATGCAGAGCGGCAACATCGCGCTGAACCTCAGCCGCAACGACCGCTCGGTGCCGTTCGCCTATGTCATCAGCTCCGGCAACCAGGCGGTTCTGAATGCGGCAGACTATGTGGACGCCTTGGCCGACGATCCGAAGGTGACGGCGATCGGACTCTATCTCGAAGGCATCAGGGATGTGCCGGCCTTCAGCCGCGCCGCCGCCAAGGCGCTGCAGCGCGGCAAGCCGCTGGTGGCGCTGAAAGCAGGCAATTCCGAGCTCGGGGCGCAGTTCGCCATGAGCCACACCGGATCGCTGGCCGGCAGCGACAAAATGTACGATGCGCTGTTCGGGCGCCTCGGCATCATCCGCGTGCATTCGGTGCCGCAATTGCTGGAGACGCTGAAGCTGGTCTCGACCGCCGGATTGCCGAAGGGCAACCGTCTCGCGGTCTTCACCTGCTCGGGCGGGGAATGCCTGCTGACCGCCGATTTGTGCGACACGCTCGGCATTCCATTGCCGGGCTTCGCGCCGGACCAGATGGAGGATCTGCGCGCGCAACTGCCCAACTTCGCGACGGTGTCTAACCCGCTCGACTACAACACCTCGCTCTGGGGCCACGAGGAGCTGCTGGTCAAGTGCTTCTCCACCGTCATGCGCGGCGAGTTCGACGCCGGCATGCTGGTGATCGACTTCGCGACTGATGGGCCGGAAACGGAACAAGCCTGCATCGCGGCGGTGCGCGCGCTGCTGAAGGCGTGTGCGGCGCATGGCAAGATGCCGATCGTGACATCGACCCTGTCGGAGCTGCTGCCCGCCGCGGCGCGCGCCGAGATCATCGCCGCCAAGGGCGCGCCGATGCAGGGGCTGGAGGAGGCGCTGAACGCCTTCGCGTCCGTGCATCGCTTCGCGCAACGCAAGGCGCTGCTGGGCAAGGCCGCCAACATAGCAATTCCTGCCACGCCGGTCGCTGGCGAGAGGAAGCGCGTGCTCTCCGAAACCGAGGGCAAGACCCTGCTGGCGGGCTATGGCCTTGCCGTGCCGGAAGGCCGCGTGGTCGCGCCGGCGGAGGCTGGAGAGACGGCAGCGGCGCTCGGC
>DASSBF010000124.1:0-14185 GCA_035699005.1 Dongiaceae bacterium | reverse complement strand
CGATCACGTCCCGGGCCCTGGTGTGGTTGCGCGCCATGCGCAATGCCAGGTCGTTCGCCTCGCTCCCGGTGCAGCAGAATGCCGCGACCTTCAGCTTCGCCGGCAGCGTCGCGGTCAGCGCGTCGGCGTAGGCGATGATGGTGTCATGCAGGTAGCGCGTGTTGGTGTTGAGGGTCGCCGCCTGCCGCACGATGGTCTCGACGATCTCCGGATTGCAATGGCCGAGCTGGGCGACGTTGTTGTAGCAATCGAGATAGGCACGGCCCGTCTCGTCGATCAGCCATACACCTTCGCCGCGGACGATCTTCAGCGGGCGGCGATACGAAATGCTGAGATTGCGGATCAGCCTGCTCTTTCGCGCCGCGAGCAGGTCATCCTTCGGCTGGCCGCGCGGACGCGCGGCTTCACGCGGGAGGCCGGCAAAATCCAGCGGGTCCGGAAACAGGTCACGCCAGACGTCGCGATAGCCTGGCTCGCCCGCTCCGATGATATCGGCCGCCCGCTCCGGCCGATACGTGATGAGCTGGATGTGCACGTGCGGCTGCCAATTGCCGTTCTCGTGCGTGTCGCCAAGCTGCCCGATCACCTCGCCGGCCCTGAGCTGCTCGCCAACTTTCCGGTCGCGCACCGTCTGGGCGGACAGGTGCCCCCACAGGCTGTAGAAAGCCAGCCCCTCCGGCTCATGCCGCAGCAGGACGGCATGGCCGTAGTCCAACGGAACGTCGGTTTCGTAGAGGTCCACGACCGTTGCATCCAGGGGCGTGCGGACGTTCGACCCTGCCGGCGCGAACAGGTCCAGCCCCAGATGCATCGTTCTTCTGAGATCCGGATCGAACAGCGACCGGAAGGCATCCGAGGAATAGACCGGCCGCTGCTCGCCCCATGGCCCGATGCCGAGTTCGGTTCCGTCCTTGGCGGCGATGGCGCGCCACAGCCGATCCGCTTCCTCCGGCCGGCGCGCGGCCGAGGCCTTGGCGATCGCGTGGTCCGGATCGCCGAACGGAACGATCGCCTTGCTCGACAGTGCCGCCGCCCGATCCAGCACAGGTCGCAGGCTGCTCCGATTGCCGCCGATCCAGCCAATCGCGGCCCGCGCGCCCGGCGCAGCCTCGAATCCACAGGCATGTCGCAGGATGCCCGCCGCCAGCGCCGGGTCCATCGTCCGCAGCCGTTCCAGCATGGCCCAGGCCGGCGCCTCGCTGACACTGAGGTAGGAATTGTCCTTGACCCGGTCGCGCCGCGATGCCGAGAGCGTGACGCTCGTCACCAGGCGCATCGCGACCAGATCGAACAGCAGGCCCAGTTCGTCCGGCTGGAGCGGATAGGCACGGTGATAGGCAGCCGCAATGCGCGCCGCCGCATCGACCGGCGCCGCCTCGCCGAGCATGGCGTAGGCACAGGCGACCGCGAGTTCCCCGATCGTCGCACTGTGGATCGCATCGCCGAAATCGATCAGGCCGGTGATCCGCTGCCCGGCCAGCCCATCCACCAGCAGGTTGTTGTCGTTGGCATCGCCGTGAATGACCTGCGCGCGCAGCCGCGCCAGCCTTGGAGCGATCCCGGTCTCGAACCGGTCCAGGAAGTATTCGAGAATCGCGCGCTGGTCCGTATCGTCGACGTATTCCAGCCGCGCCTGCGAGCGCCCGGCCCGCCTGAGATCCCAATCGAAGTCCCGGTGCGCGCCGGGATGGCCGAAGCCTTGCAACGCCCGATCCAGCCGCCCCAGCGTTTCGCCGAGACTGTCGAACAGGGCGGCGCTCTTCCGGCAGCCCGAGAACAATTGGCCCGGCAGCCAGCTCACCAGCCGCACGAAATGCGTCTGGCCGTCGCGTCCCGGCACCCTGCCGAGGTCCTCGCCGCCCGCCGTCGCGCGCAGGTGAGGCAGCGGAAGATCCCGGTCCACCGCCTGCACGTAACGAAGCAGCGCCGACTGGAAGGCCAGCGCCTGGCCGTCTTCGGCCGCGTTGGCGATCTTCAGCACCCAACTCGTGCCGTCCGGCTCGGTCAGCCGAAAGTTCTGGTCGCGCTCGCTATCCAGCGGCGTGAGATCGCCGTGCAATCCGTAGAGATCGCGGGCGGTCCTTGCGGCCTCATCCGGCGCGAAGGCGGGCGGCAGTGTCGTCAGCACCGACATGGGCTGGTCTCCCTGGATCGTGCCAACGGGCGTGCAACCCATTGACCTGCCGCTCAATTTGCTGAGGATGAGCGGCCGAATGCAACCGCCGTTTTGGCTCGCCCAGCCGCCACTTTGACGAGACGTCCCGCCCGATGCGCCCGCTCGACGACAAGGACCGGCAGATCCTGGAACTGCTGCGGCACGACGCGCGCCTGCCCCTGAAGACCCTTGCCGCCCGGGTCGGCTTGGCGCGTTCGACGCTGCGCGAACGGCTGGCGCGCCTGGAAGCGAACGGAACGATCCGGGGCTACCGCGCCGATATCGCCGACGACCAGCGCAGGGTCGCGGCCTATCTCTTCATCCGTCTCAGGGCCACGCCGGCGCCCGGCCTGATCGCGGTCCTGCGCCGGACCGCCGAAGTGACGTCCTGCGTATCCTTGTCTGGAGACACCGATCTCCTGGTGGAGATCGCGGCCGAGGGCACCGACCGGCTGAACGCGGTGCGCGATCGCATTTCCTCCCATGAGGCGGTCGCCGACCTGACGACGGCGATCGTTCTCAACCGGAACATCTGAACGCCGGCATGCCGACCCGATCCGAGTCGCCGGCAATTCTTCGCCGCGACTCGGCCCATCGCATTGCCCGGCACGCCATCGCTGGCTACAGTTTGGCGCCGATGCATCGTGACTCGGCAATGCATCCGCGGCCTTGGCGACGACGGCGTTAGGGGGAGACGCGCCCATGATCCTGCCGCCCAACCATCTCGCGCTGGTCGGCTACATGCGCCCGCCGGTGATGGCGATCGGCGATTCCATGTTCAACGGCGTGCGGTCGCTGACCATTCGCGACGAGCTGGCTGCCGTCTCGCCTGTCCAGCAATTCGTGGACGCGGCCGGCCTTCCCATGACCCGGCCGGTCTATCCGCGTGCGGTGCTGTTCGATCTGGAAGACCTCGCGCGGCAGGGCATCACCTCCTTGTTCTCGCTGCAGGCGAATGTGATGAAGAACGCCAAGGCCTGGCTCATCGCCAAGCCCAAGGCGAAGCCGTTGTTCCACGACAATCTCGCCTGCGCGGGCGCGGACTGGTCCGACATGTTCGATCGCCGCGGCGCCGATGCCCGGGCGGAGGCGCAGGCGGCCTACGCCCAGCTCCAGGCCTCCGACAATTTCGAGCTGGGCGCCGCCGCCCGCCTCTGGTTCAGCATCAACGACGCATTCCTGCTGGACCCGAACGCCGGCACCGCCTTCGCCGAGACCTCCCAGCTCTCGCAGCTGGAGCAGGTCGCCTCGCGCCTGCCGGAGCGGCTGCTGGTCAATATCGGCGCCAATGAGGGGCTGTTCCGCTTCGGCATGCTGGGTGCCTACGACAACACCGATCTTGATTTCGCAACCTGCGCCGGCGCGCAGGAGATCGTCAGGCAGGCGCGGCGCCTCGGCCAGTTCCTGGCGGCGAACCTGCGGAACGACCTGAAATACATCTACTTCAACACCCTTGTCCGGCCGCGCGCGGTGCCGAACCTGGCGCCCTATCACGACCAGGATTTCATGGCGAACGCCACGCGCAAGGCGCTGAACGGCAGATATTATGGCGAATACTCCACCAAGGTGGCCCTGCGCGCGCCGGTGACCACGAAGGCGATGAAGGCCTATGACCAGGTCATCAGGACCGCCAATGAGGAGGCGGTGAAGGCGATCCGTGACGAGCTGACCTCGACGCCGATCAAGCTGGTTCCGGTCGATCTCTACGACGCCATCGAACCGCTCGATTCGAAGCACTATGGCGACGGCCGCGCGATCGAGATCAGGAAGGCCGGAAAGCTGGTCAAGCGGATCACCAATCTTCCCTTCGCGTCCTCCCTTCTCAAGTTCCAGGGCGGGTTTGCCGGCCTCGACAACATGCATCCGTCCGCGATCGGCTATGCCGCGATCGCGAATGAAATGATCAAGGCTTACAACGCCGCCGAAGGCGCGGCCGTTTCGCTCATCGATCTCCCGTCCGCCTATCGCAAGGACAGCCTGCTTCGATCGCCGCCCAGGTCGTGGGAGCCGCTGAACAGCCTGGTATCGACGCTTGTCCCCTTCTTCATGTAGCGGCGCCTGCTATAGCCATCCGGCTTTCTTGAAGCGCCAGTAGAGCACGCCGCAGATCAGCGCAATCACGCCGATCACGATGAAGTACCCAAATCGCCAGCCCAGTTCCGGCATATTCTCGAAGTTCATGCCGTAGATGCCGGCGATCGCGGTGGGGACCGCCAGCATGGCGGCCCAGGCCGCCAGCATCCGCATCACCTCGTTCTGCCGGGTGCTGGACAGCAGCATCTTGGTTTCCACCACCGTCTTCACGCCTTCGCGCAACTGCTCGATGCGGTCCAGCAGGATGACGCAATGGTCGTAGACGTCGCGGAAATAGGGATGCGAATGGGGGTCGATCACCGGCACATCGAACCGCAGCAGGCGCTGGCAGATGTCGGGCAGCGGCGCCACGGCATGGCGCAATTCGGTCAACTCCCGGCGCACGGTCGAGATCTCCGCCAGTTCGTCCCGATCCTGAACCGGGCTGAACAGCGATTCCTCCAGCTCGTCGATGCGCTCCTCGAGTTCGTCCACCGCCGGGAAGTAGTTGTCGACGATGAAGTCCATCAGCGCATAGAGGATGAAATCCTCGCCCTGGCGCAGCATATTCGGCGAGTTCTCGCAGCGTGCCCGGACGGCGGAGTAGGAGCGCGACGGCCCGTGACGCACCGTGATGACGTAGCCGCGCCCCACGAAGACGCAGGTCTCCCCCATCGCGAATTCCTCCCCCACGCGCTGGAAGGTCTTCACCGCGACGAACAGCGTCTCGCCATAGATCTCGATCTTTGGCCGCTGGTGCGCCTTGTAGGCGTCCTCGATCGCCAGCTCGTGCAGGCTGAACTCGCGCTGCAGTTCGGTCAGCAGCTCCTGGCTGGGCTCATGCAGGCCGATCCAGATCACGCGCCCGGGCTGGACCCTCATGTCTTCCGGGCTGTTGATGTCCAGATCCCGGACCTTGAGGCCGCCTTCGTACACGGCGCAATTGATGACTGGACCCATTCCGGCATACCCCATGCCCGGCCGCGGGTGGCCGATTTCCGCTTCCCGGCCAAGCCTTAATGCAAGCCGGAACGGGAAACAAGCCGGGCACCAGGACGGGCAAAGGCATCTGACGGGCTGCGGCCTTCTTCCCTGATGTCGGGTGCCGCGCTCGAATATCCATCCGCCTCGCGCCTGCGTGGCGGCGGCGGAGAGGCCACGTACGAGGGCGTTGCCGCGCCGCAGTCGGATCGCTCTGAACGCTATACAAACCGGCGCCGCCTGGGTTATTTTGAATGCCCAGGAAACTCGAAAAATAACAAGCACTTGAAAGTATTCGCTGGGGCTGGTTGAACCGGCGCCGCAAATGCTGCGACGGATGGGTATCGGGATGGATATGCTGAGTGCCAGGTCCGCGGATGCGGCTGCCAGCGACGGGCAGTTGCTGGCGCGCATCGCGCGCGGCGACCAGGACGCAGTGACGGCACTCTATCGCAGGTTGGAACGCCCGCTGTTCGCTTTCCTGGTGAAGACGTTGCAGGACCGCGAAGCCGCCGCGGACGTGTTGAACGAAACGATGCTCGACGTTTGGCGCCAGGCGGGCCGGTTCGAAGGCAAGTCGTCGGTCGCCACCTGGATCTACAGCATTGCGCACCACAAGGCGATCAGTTGGTTGCGCAAACGACGCGAACTGGAGCTCGATGAGGAGGCCATCGCGGGGATCCCCGATGATGCGCCCGCCGCCGACAGCAAACTTGCCGCAGCGGATCTGTCGGAGCTCATCGGCCGGTTGATGCAAAAACTGAGCGTGGATCACCGGGTCGTGCTGCAGCTTGCGTATTTCCAGGAGTTCAGCGTGGGGCAGATCTCGGAGATCCTGGATTGCCCCGAGAACACCGTGAAGACCCGCTTGTTCTATGCCCGGCAGCGCCTGCGTGCCCTGCTCGAATCGGAGGGGATCCAGGGGGCGGCCGCATGAGGCAGGAGCATCAGCCGCACGGGCCGCTCGAGCCCCAGGATGTCGAAGAGCTGCTGCCCTGGTATGTGACCGGCCGGGTGTCACGCGAAGAGGCGAGAGGGATCGAGGCGGCGCTGAAGACCATGCCCGATCTCGCGGACAAGCTCACCCAGGTGCAGCGCGAGCGCGAGGCGGTGGCGCGCGCCTCGGAAACGGTCGAGCCTGCCCCGCCGGAGAGCCTGCAGCGCCTGCTGCAGCAGGTGGAAGCGACCCGCCAAGCGCGCGTTCCGCGCCTCGAAAGCCAGGGCGAGGCCGGCTCGCGGTTCAAGGGCATTCTCGGCCGCAACGCCGTCTGGCAGGCCGCCTTTGCGGTCGCATGTGTTGCGATCGTCGCGCTCGGCGCGCGGCTCTACAGCCCGTCCGGCGAGCTTGGCGTCGCCGCCGGCATCGACCACGCCGATGGCGAGACCCTGCTGCTCACCTTCCAGCCCGCAGCGCCGGCGGCCGATATCGCGGCGCTTCTTGCCGGATTGAAAGCCGAGGTGGTCGGCGGCCCGGATCCGGACGGCGCCTATCATGTGCGTGTCCCGGCCGCGCAGGCTTCGGATGTCGACGCTGCGATGTCGGCCCTGGCGTCGCGCAAGGACCTGGTGCTCGCGGTCCGGCGTGGATCATAGGTTCGGTTCCTGCGGCTTGTTCCAGCCACTTGGCAGGCGGCGGAAGGTCCGGCCATGATGGCCGTCGTGCAGTCTACCGGCAGGGACGCCATGATCCAGATCGCCGCTCATCCCCGCGCTTTTCCTCACAACGGGCTGACGCGGGGCGAGCTCGCCCTGATCCTCATCGATATGCAGCGCGACTTTCTGGAGCCCGAAGGCTATCTCGCGGCCATGGGCTACGACCTTGCCGGCGTGCGCGCCGCGATCGGGCCGGCGCGCCACCTGCTTGCCGCCGCCCGGGGCGCTGGGCTTTGTATTCTTCACACACGCCAGGGCTACCGGCCCGACCTGGCGGAGGTGCCGGCGCACAAGCTGGCGCGGATACGGGCCGGGGTGTCGTCGGTCGGCAAGGCCGGCCCGCTCGGCCGCTTCCTCATCCGCGGGGAGCCCGGCTTCCAGATCATCGCGGACGTGGCGCCCGCGCCCGGAGAATTCGTCATCGACAAGACGGCGAACAGTGCCTTCTGGGGCACCGATCTGGCAGCCATCCTGGCGGCACGCGGCATCCGGGCGCTGATCCTGGCGGGCGTCACCACGGATGTCTGCGTGCATTGCACGCTGCGCGAAGCCAATGATCGCGGATTCGAGTGTGTGCTGGCGCGCGATGCGTGCGGGTCCGGCGATGCGGAGGCGCATCGGGCTGGGCTGCACATGGTGACGGTCGAGGACGGGGTGTTTGGCGCGCTGGCGGACGCGTCGGCGATTGTCGCCGCGCTGGACCGCATGGATCGTGCGCCGGCGGCATCGGTCCCGGCGCCACCGGCGGCGGCCGCACCCGCACCGAGCAACGAGCCGCCGGCGGACCTCGGCGACTGGTCGATCTGAACGGCCCTCGCCGGGGCCGGCGCAACCCGCTACGATGGCGATGTGAGGCACAACGGCCGGTCCAGCCATGCCCCGATCGAACAGCACGTGCATCGCGCGTCTTGTGCTTGGTGTCATGGCCGTCATGCTGCTTGCCGGGATGGCGCCGAAACCGCCGGCCAGGACCATCGAAGCGACGCCGGCGGCCTACCAGGCCTGGCGCAACGCGATCGTCCAGGTCGGGGCTCATCTCGTGCCGCTGCATCCGCGTGGCATTTTCGGCCGTCTGCGCCTCATGGACGGCGTCTTCGCGGACGTCCCGGCCGGCGCGAAATTGCCGGCGATCCTCTACCTGCACGATTGCCCGGGCCTGAAGATCGAGGCGGTGCGCGATATCGACGAGCTCGCGAACATCGGCTTCGCCGTGTTCGCGCCCGACAGCTTCGACAGCCGCGACCGCAAGTCCGACTGCGTCCGCTTCGAGTTCGTCGCGGGCCTTAACCCGGATGCCTATGTCCAGCGGCAATCGGAGATCCTGGTCGCATTGACGGAGATCAGGAAACTGCCCTGGATCGACGGTTCGGCGATCATCCTCTACGGCCTCGGCGAGGGTGCTTTGGCAGCGGCCAACTATCCCGGCCACGAATTCCGCGGCGTCGTTCTCACCGGCTGGACCTGCGGCGCCGCGCAATATCCGGAAGATGTCGCCGGATTGAAGACGCCACCGGACATCCCGATCCTGGCTCTGGTTTCGCGCTACGATCCCTGGTTCGATCGCGCGGGACGTGCCGGCAATTGCGGCGCCTACATGGCGGGGCACAAATACGCGCGGTCGATCGTGATCGAGAATCGCGGCCTCCACCACATCACCTGGATGGATGACCGCGCGACCGAAGCGGTGCGCCGCTTCCTCAAATCGCTGATGCCGCCGCAGCTATGATCGGACGGACGGCTTCAAACCCAGCCGGGCGCACGCTGGACCGGCACCGCCGGATTCCGCGCCTTGGTCGGCTGGCTGCCGGTGATTGCCACTGTGATGATCGCTGGAGCGCTCATGTGCGGAAATCCCGCGACGTTAGAAGCGGCCGCTCACGGCGGTCCAGAGCAGCCGCCAGACATCGAACGGCGGCGCGGCGATGACGCGCGCATCGAACGGATCGTAGGACGCCCGCCGGAAGCGCTGAAGATGCAGGGCGGCCAGCTTTGCCGTCACGGTGATTGGCCGGGCTCGCCGCGGAATTGCCCGGCGCCTGGCCGCGTCGAGGTCCGCCTCGGCACCCGCCGCGATCGCGGCGAGGCTGTCGCGAAGCGCCGGCTGCGGGCGCAGATCGAACAGCCTGTCGAGATCGACGCCCGCGGCCGTCAGCGCGTCCGACGGCAGGCGCACTCTGCGCCGCCGCGCATCCAGCAGCACTGACCGCATGCAGCCGGCGGTTGCGTAGACCCGGCCGACCGCCGCGCTCGCCGCCTCCAGGTCCGGCTCCGCAGGATTCAGGCCGACCGCTTCCAGCGACAGGCGGATGAGGTTCGCGGCGGTCGCGTCGGCCCGCGCATCGAATGCGGTTTGGCTGGGCGCCCCCTCCGACTCGACGTCTTCCTCCTTGCCTGCGATCATCGCCAGCATTCGGCCGGTCGAAAGCCCATGCCTTCGAGTCGCGTCCGACAGCGCGTTGACGACCGGATGCCGCCTGGTCGTGCCGCCGGCGCGAATCTCCTCGATCGCCTCGCGCCACCATTGGAGACGGATCAGTCCCAGCGTCGACTCGCTGGTTTCGGTGGTTGCGCGCGCCAGTTCCACGTTGAAGGCGGCGATCGCCGCCAGGGCGTCGCGCGCGGGCGCGGGAGAGAGCAGCAGGGCGAGATATCGGTCCCGGTCGCCCTGCCGCACCTGGGCCAGGCAATAGTCGTCGTCTGCCGACAAGAATAAGCCCCAAAACGGCTGTGGATTTCCACAAGTTCGTTGTCACAGATACCGCATTCTGTACAATGCGGACACGGTCAACTCGGGTTCTGGGGTGGGGACATGGACAAATTCTTCGCTAACCTGCATCGCGTGCTGCTTGCCGGCGTGGTCCTGGCGATCGTGGTGGCTTTGATTCGCCATACGGATCAGTTCGGCACCCACGCTTTCTGGGCCTTCGTGTTCCGCTGGATCCACGTGTGGTTCGGCATCCTGTGGATCGGCCTGCTGTACTACTTCAATTTCGTGCAGACGCCGTCGATGCCGAAGATCCCGGATGAACACAAGCCTGCGATCGGCAAGGTCATCGCGCCAACCGCGCTGTTCTATTTCCGCTGGTCGGCCGCGGGCACCGTGCTGTTCGGCCTCATCACCGCGGGCATGAACGGCTATCTGGGCGGGGCACTCGGCTTCCAAACCGGTTTCGTCACGATCGGCATCGGCATGTGGCTCGCCCTCATCATGGCGGCCAATGTCTGGTTCGTGATCTGGCCAAACCAGAAGAAGGTCCTGGGTCTCGTTGAAGCAAGTGCCGACGCCAAGAAGAGCGCGGCGCGCTGGGGTGGGATCGCCTCGCGCATCAACACCCTGCTTTCCATCCCCATGCTCTACTGCATGGTTGGGCAGCAGAATGTGGGGTGACGCTATTCATCTTCGTGTTGGAACGGGGCCCTGCGGGGCCCCGTTCTGTTTCCGCCGGACTGCTCGCCTGTGGTGAAGGTCGGGTCGGCTGACGCGAAGCCTGGCGCCCGCTTCGTCATGGACCGGATGGATCGCGGCGAAAACGATCAGGCCCTCGCCGATGCGCGCCATCTGACGGAACGAACGCCCGCCGACCCCGCCTCCTGGCGCGCGCTGGGGCATGTGCAGACCGGGCGCAAGGCCTTCAAGGAGGCGGAGCAGGCGCTGCTCCATGCCATTGCACTTGCGCCCCGCGACGCAATTTCCTGGGAGCATCTCGGCTGGCACTATCGCCGATCCGGCGATTTCGCGCGCGCCGCCGCCGCGCTGCAGGAGGCGCTCTCGATCGACGGCGGCAGGATGCGCGCGCGCATGCTGCTTGCCAACTCGTTGGCCGATCTCGGCAAGAGCAAGAGGTCGATCGCGGAGTATCGGCAGGTGCTCCAGCAGGAGCCCGATCACTTTCGCGCCCACAACAATCTCGCCAATCTCCTGGCGGAATCGGGGCAATTGAAAGCGGCGGCCGAGCACTACATCCGGGCCGCCGGATTATCGCAGGAGCTGACGTTCCATATCAGCGCCGCCCATGCGGCCCGGCGCATCGGCGACTGGTCGGGCGCCGATGTCATGGAAGCGAGTTTCCTGCAGTCCCTGCGACACGGTGGACGGCCGCGCGATCGCGCGCAGCCGTTTCCGCTCATCGCCATGCCCGACGCCACGGCCGCCGACCAGCTCGCCGCCGGGCGCCAGATGGCGCGTATCTATGCCGGCGCGGAGCCGGTGCCCCATCATCCGGTCGAATCGCTCGATGCGCGGCCGCGCCTGCGGATCGCCTATCTCTCTTCCGACCTCTACGACCACGCCACGACCCATCTCATCGTGGAGGCCCTGGAACTGCATGATCGGGGGCGGTTCGAAATCGTCGGCTTCGACTACAGCGCCAACCGTCGAAGCGGATATCGCAGCCGCGTGCTCAAGGCGTTCGATCGCGTCATACCCATTGGCGGCCTTTCCGACGCCGCGGCGGCACACCGGATCGCCGCGGAGGGAATCGCCGTTGCGATCGACCTCAAAGGCTGGACGACGCGCGCACGGCCGCAGATCCTGGCCCATCGGCCGGCGCCCGTTCGCGTCCAATGGCTCGGCTATCCCGGCAGCATGGGCGCGCCCTGGATCGACTACGCGATCGCCGACCATATCGTCGCTCCGCCGGGCGGCGAGGCGGAGTTCAGCGAAAAGCTGGTGCGCCTGCCGCATTGCTACCAGCCCAACGACCGCAACCGGGTCATCGGACCCGTGCCCACGCGCGAGGCATGCGGCCTGCCGGAGAATGCGCTGGTCTGCTGCTGCTTCAATCAGCCGTTCAAGATCACGCCGGCGGTGTTCGCGCTTTGGATGGACCTGCTGCGCGCCGCGCCCGATGCGGTCCTGTGGCTGAAGGACGACAACCGCTGGGATACCGCGGCGCTCAAGGAGCGCGCCCGCGACGCCGGCATCGAGTCCAGTCGACTGGTGTTTGCCCCAACGCTCCCGCTGTCCGCTCATCTTGCCCGACTGTCCCTGGCCGATCTGGCGCTGGATTGCGCGCCGTGCGGGTCGCACACCACCGCGAGCGATGCGCTGTGGGCGGGCGTGCCGCAGGTCGCGTGTCTTGGGAACACCTTCGCCGCGCGCGTCTCCGCCAGCCTGGTGACCGCGGTGGGCCTGCCGGACCTTGTCGTCCGGTCGCTGCAGGAATATCGCGCGCTCATCCTGCGCCTCGCGACGGAGCGCGGATGGCTTGCCGAATTGCGCGCGAGGCTGGCGGCGAACCGGCTGACGACGCCGCTGTTCGACAGCAATCGGTTCATCCGTCACCTCGAAGCCGGCTACGAGGCGATGTGGCGGTGCTGTGTCGGCGGGCTTGCGCCCGACCATATCGATATCGTGCAGGCCTAGCGCCGTTCGAACACCACGATGCGGTTGCTGTTGGTGCCCTTGGCATTGTTGTCGACGCCCCAGCACTGGGCGGTCTTGGTGAAGACCTGGCTGTTGATCATCACCGCAAGGGGGTCGAGCGGCAGGCCCCTCGCCGCCGACAGGACGGCATGCTCCAGCGCCACCTTTCCTTTGCGCACTTCGCCGACTTCGAACGCGATCTTGCCCCCGGGCCGCACGATCCGGGCGAACTCCCTGAAACATGCCGCGATGAAGCCCTCCCAGTCCGCCAGCGAGCTGTGCAGCGCGATCGCCACTGAATCCGGATCGATGCCGGCAAACCAGCAGCGCAGCCAGTTGTCCATGGGATAGTCCACGACGTCCAGGAACGGCGGCGACGTGACGATGAGATCGACGCTCGAATCCGCGATTTCCGGCGTGCGCTCGGCCGGACCGGTCAACAGGCAGGCATCGCCACGGCCAAACCCCTCCGGCAGCGACGCCTTCAAAAGCGCCTTGGTCTTGCGCAGGACGATCTCGAACACGTCGCGCCGCGGCGGCGTCTGCCCGCGCGTCTCGTTGATCTTGCGCTGGCGCGCCACCGAGGTCGCCTGGTTCGGCGGCAGCGTGTAGACCGAGAAGAACCCGCTGGAATGGCCGGTCAGGCGGTTGAGGCAGACCATGCGGATCCAGTCGTCGATGGAATCGCCGGCGGACTCGAGGAAGTGGCGGCGAAGCCGCACGATCTCGGACAGCGTGTCCGGGTGATAGAAGGCCAGCAGATCCTCCGGCACCCCGGCGGCGGACGGCAGATCGCGCTCAAGGTCGCCCAGGCGCCTGGCAACCTCGCGGATCGGAGGCGGATCGAGGCGCGGCGCGATCAGGAGCCGGCTCAATGGATTGACGTCGTTGCCGGCCGGTGCGCGGCCGGCGAGCGCCGCCTCGATCACCGTCGTCCCGCGCCCGGCAAACGGGTCATAGACCCGTTCGCCCGGACGCGTGAAAGCCTCGATGAAAAACCGAGGCAATTGCGGCTTGAAGCATGCGCGATAGGAGATTTCGTGCAGCGGATGGGCCTGGCGCTGGCGAGCGGTCCAGAACTCGTTCTCGAACACCGGAATGCCGCCGATCTCCGACCGGCGCGTCGCCGTCCCAAAGGCATCGAACCCCGCAAGCATCCCGGCAAATCTGCTGCCATCGTACGCTGGCGACGGATGAGATGTGCCTTCCATCCCCGATCACCCCGATCGCGACTCGGTACCGTTTCTGCGAGTGTGGCGGCGCGGCGCGGCTGCCGCCAGCAAATAGTCCGGCAAGCGGTGGCGGCTCGTCCTGAGATCGAGCCGCCGCCGTTCGTCAGTCGACATCGCGCATGAATCAGGGAATGGCGATCAGCGCGGCCGCGACCTTGCGGCCTTCCGCCATCAGCACATTGTAGGTGCGGCAGGCGGCACCGGTGTCCATCGCCTCGACCACCACGCCATCGGCACGCAAAGCCTGGCGCACGCCGCCGTCGATTCGCGTCATGTGCGATCCGGTGCCGATCAGCAGCAGTTCCACCGTGCCGGCGCGGCCGGCGGCGCCGACGGCGTCAAGGCTGCCGATGCTCAAGGCGCCGATCCCGCCGACCGTCCAGCTTGCCACGTTGTCCGGGAAGACGATGACCGATCCTTCGATCCGGCGGCCGGACACGCGGAAGCCGCCCTCGCCGTAGGCATCGATGATCTGCTTGCCTTGGGGGATCAGCGGCGTGACGTCCATGCGTCTCTCCTCTCCCCCTCGATTGCGGCTGTGCTCAGGCGCCGTGCTGCGGCGCGCCCTTGCCGGAATCCTTGGCTTTGTCCTCGCCCCGGATCTTCGAGTTCCTGAGGCCCAGCAGCGCCGGCGCCGCGATGCAGATGGTGGAATAGGTGCCGATCGAGATGCCCCAGATCAGCGCGATCGCGAAGCCGCGCAGCACCTCGCCGCCGAACAGGAAG
>DASSBF010000123.1:0-12044 GCA_035699005.1 Dongiaceae bacterium | reverse complement strand
ACGATCTCGTCCTTGAACCTGCCGGCCTTCTGCGCGGCCTCCGCCTTGTTCTGCGAGGCGGCGGCGAACTTGTCCTGGGCTTCGCGGGTGATCTGCCACTTCTCCGCCACGTTCTCCGCCGTGTTGCCCATGTGATAGCCGTTGAAGGCGTCCCACAATCCATCCTTGATCATGGTGTCGATCATCTGGGCGTCGCCCATCTTCACGCCGGTGCGCAGATGCATGCAATGCGGCGCGAGGCTCATGCTCTCCTGCCCGCCAGCCACCACGATCTCGGACTCGCCGTTGCGGATCGCCTGGTAGCCGAGCGCCACCGTGCGCAGGCCGGAGCCGCAGACCTGGTTGATGACGTACGCCGTTTTCTCGACCGGGATGCCGGCCGCGATCGCCGCCTGGCGCGCGGGATTCTGGCCCGCGCCCGCCGTCAGCACGTGGCCCAGCACCACCTCGCTCACCTCGGCCGTGTCGACCTTGGCCCGTTTCAGCGCCTCGACGATCGCGATCTTGCCGAGCTCGTGCGCCGGCAGGCTCGAGAGCGCGCCGTTGAAGGCGCCGATCGGGGTGCGGGCGGCGGAAACGATGACGACATCGGTCATGAGAAACTCCATTCCGGATCAGGCAGCATGGCCGCCCGGCAGCATTGAGCCTAGCCTCGAGAGAACGTTAGGGCGCTTGGGTTTCAGGTGCAAGCTTAGCCCTGGGTTGCGGCAATTCGCCGGAGCCATTCATCAAGCGGATCCCACACTTTGGCGCGCGCGGAGCCGCCCACCATCATGCCGATGTGACCCGCGGCCGGTGCGAGAGTTTCGCAGCGCGGCAGGCGCTCGGCCAAGGCAAGAGCGCTTTTCGGCGGAACGATCCGGTCGGCGCTCGGCACCATCGCCAAGGCGGGCACGCGCAGGTTCTCCGGCTTCACCGGCTCGCCCGCGATCGGCCACTTGCCGAGGGCGGTCGTGTTCTCGCCGTACCATTGGGTCAGGCACTCGCGCGCGACCGGTGCCGCCAAGCCGACGCCGTCGTTCAGCCAGTCCTCGAGAGCAACGAACTTGCGCGCCTGATCGCCCTTCATGTCGGCGAAGCGGCGGAACTTGGCGAGGATGGACAGCGGATCGAGCGAGGCGAAAAAGCTTTGCAGGACGTCGACCGGCATCTCGCCCAGCGCCTGGAACATCGGGTCCATGTGCTTCGCGAGGGCGCCGATGAGCCGGGCCTGGATTTCGCCGTCGGCATGGAAATCCCAGGGCGTCGCGAGGCACGCCAGCGCGGTGACATCCTGCTGCCGCCGCAGCGCCAATGCCAACGCGAGATTCCCGCCCATGCAATAGCCGATGACGACGATCGGCCCGCCGGGTTGCCGCTTGACCGCATCCAGCGCGCCTTCCAGCCGCCCGGCGATGTATCGGGTGAGGTCGAAGCCCTGCTCCTCCGCGCCCGGCGCATCCCAATCGACCACGAAGGGGGCGTAGCCGCGTCCTGCCAGGTCGGCGAGGAAGCTGCTGTCCGGCTCCAGATCCAGGATGTAGTACCGGTTGACCAGGGATGGCACGACCAGCAGGCGCGGCGCGGCGGAATCATGGCCGGTTCGATAGTCGCGCAGCAGCGTGGTGCCCTCGCGCCACAGCACCGGGCGCTCGGCGGCGGCGCGCGCGCCGGGATGGCGCCGGTAGCCCAGCACGCCATCGAGGAACCGGTCCAGCCGCCGGTGCCCCTCGCGGGTCAGGGCATCGATCAGCGCGGCTTCATCGGCGCTTTCCAGCTCCGCCTTTTGCAGTTCCGGCGCCAGCGCCCGGAGCGCGCTTGCGAGCGGGTTTGGCGGGCCGGCCCCGTCCGCTCCGTTCGAGCTCTGCCAGGCGGCCCTCAAGCTCGGCCACGCGGCGGCGGAGTTCCCCCACAGCGCCAGCGCCAGCATCAGGTGCTGCGGCAGCGGACGCGGACCCAGCCGCGGCGGCGGATTGGGGGCCGAATGGGAGGCCGAACGGGAATCCTGCGAACGGGTTCGGGCTGGAGGCAAAGCCGGTCCCTCCGGTTGGAATCGCCCCAGACTGCACCCAGGGCAATGGCGAATAAGCGGCTATCAGCTTCAGCGCCTGGGCCATCAGGGTCGGGTCCTGGGCCAGCGCCGAGAGGTGATCCTGCCACAGGTCCAGCAGCTTGCGGGCGAGTTCCTGGGTATCGGCCTGCGCGCCCGGCCGGGCGTCCGATTGTGCCCCCTGGCGGGCGGAATGTTGCGGGTCGGCAGCCATCGATCGGCCCTGGATTCCTCAGCTTTTCCGGCGATATTAGAGGTCCGGCCGGGCTTTTCGCAATGCAGCTATTGCATTGCCAAAGAGGGGGGCGGACCTGTTATGCTGCGTTGCATTACAGGGACAGGGATTTGCGCATGAGCAATGGCCAGGACAAGGATGGCAAGCCGGCGGTGCGTATCAAGAAATACGCCAACCGGCGGCTCTACAACACCGCCACCTCCTCCTACGTCACCCTGGACTATCTGGCGCAGATGGTGCGCGAGGGCCAGGACTTCACCGTCGAGGACGCCAAGACCGGCGAGGACATCACCCGCTCGGTCCTGACCCAGATCATCGTCGAGGAGGAAGCCAAGGGGCAGACCATGCTGCCCATCAACTTCCTGCGCCAGCTCATCAGCCTCTATGGCGACAACCTGCAGTTCCTGGTGCCGCGCTACCTGGAGCAGAGCATGGAGGCCTTCGCCAAGAACCAGGAGCAGATGCGGCAGTACATGCGCGAGAGCTTCGGCGGCATCTTCCCGTTCGACCGGTTCCAGGAAATGTCCAAGCAGAACGTCGCCTTCTTCGAGCAGGCGATGCGGATGTGGTCGCCGTTCCGCGGCAACCAGCAGGGCGAGCCGGGCAATGCCGCCGGCGCGCCGCCCGCCAGGCCGGAGCCCAAATCCGCCGACCTCGACGACCTCAAGGCCCAGATGCAGGCGCTCCAGAAGCAGCTTGAGACCCTGGCCCAGCAGAATCAAGGTGGGGCCAACCGGCCCAAGGACGACAAGTCGGAATAGCGCGGCCGCCGTTAGCCGGCCAAGGCGGGATCCATCGCCCGTGGCTATTTCCCCGAGCCGGGAGTCACCGGCAGCGTGACGTGGAACGTCGCGCCGCGATCGCGATTGTCGTCCGCCCAGATCCGCCCCTGATGCGCCTGGACGATGGAGCGCGCGATGGATAGCCCCAGGCCCAGCCCCGCGTTCTTGGTCGTGAAGAACGGCTCGAAAAGCCGTGGCAGCTCGGCGGGCGGGATGCCGTGACCCTGGTCCGCCACCGCGATCTCGATGCCCGCGTCGCCGGAGAGCGTCGTCCTGACCGTCAGGCAACGCGCCGGCTCGGGCGTGCCTTCCATCGCATCCATGGCGTTGACAAACAGGTTAACCAGAACCTGCTGCAGCAGCGTCCGGTCGGCCGGCACCGCCGGCAGCCGGTCCGCCAGCTCGGTCCTGATCTGGATGTGCCGACGCCGCGCATCGCCGGCGACGAAGCGCAGCGCATCGGAGATCGCGGCATTGACGTCGATCGGCTGGGTGGGAGCGGCCTCGGTGCGCAGGAACTCGCGGATGCGGCCGACGATCTCGTTCGCACGCAGATCGTCGGCGCGGATGTCGCCGACAATTTCCCTGATTTCGTCCAGCGGCGGGGGCGTGGATTTCAGCAGCATCGCGGCGGCGTCGGCGTTGCTGAGGATGGCGCTGAGCGGCTGCCTGACCTCATGGGCGATCGCCGCGCTCAGCTCGCCCATGATCACCAGGCGTTGCGCGTGCGAGAGCAGCCGCGCATTCTCCTCGGCCAGCTTGCGGTCCGTTATATCGATCGCCGAGCCGATATAGCCGAGGAAATCACCGTTCGCGGCCCGGCGCAGCGTGCCCTTGTGCACCACCCAGCGATAATGCCTGTCATGCCGCCGCAAACGGTACTCGAGCTCGAATTCCCGCCGCTCATCGAACGCCGCGCCATACGCCTCGAGCACATGATGCACGTCATCCGCATGCACATCCCGCAGCCAGCCCTTTCCCCTGACATCCGCCAGGGGTCGCCCGGTGAACTCCAGCCAGCCCTGGTTGACGAATTCGCAGAGCGCGTCACGGCCCGATATCCAGAGCAGGACCGGGGCGGCGTTGGCGATGTTGCGGAAGCGGTCCTCGCTCTCGCGCAGGCGCGCCTCCGCCGCCTCCCTCTGCATGATCACGGCGGCGACGAGATAGAGCGGCGCCGACCGCAGCAGCAGGAAATTCTGCAAGGCGAGGGTGATGTCGGCGGGCGACAGGTCGGAGAAGGGTCCGCGTCCGTGCAGCGCGCCGTGGACCGCGAGGATCGCCATGACGCCGACCGCCCCGGACGCCCCGCGCATGCCGAAGCGGAACGCCGCCCAGAACATGAACGGGATCGGGACGTAGAAGCGCGCGCCCGCAAAGTCCATGGAGCTGGCGCCGACGTTCGTGGCCATGTAGCCGGTCACGAGCAGCAGCACCGCCAGGATCGCCGCCTCCGCCTGGCGCTTCGCATTGCGCGGCCTCGCCTTCAGCGGAACGGCCAAGCCCCAGTGGAGCAGCACGGGGGTCACCACCATCTGGGCCAGGGCATCTCCCAGGAACCACTGCTCCCATGAGAGCCAATAGTCTCGGCCGAGGGCAGCGCGCGCGGCCGCGCCGAGGAACGCGGACAGCGCGGGAACCAGCAGGACCGCGACCAGGAAGAACGCCGCGATCTCCCCGACGCTCTGCAGGCGGAAGGAGCGGCCGGCGAAGCCTCTGAGCGCCAATGCCGCGGCGAGCGCCTTCGCGGAATCGATCGCGAAGGTCGTCAGCAGGAACCAGGTCGGGATGCCGGCCGCGACGTCGGAGAACAGGCGGACCGGCAGCGGCAGGAGAACAAGGATCCACCACAGGCCCGGCCGAGCGACCAGAAGGGCGCACAGCAGGATCGAATCCGGGAACCAGAATGGCGATGCGGCGACCTGGCTGAAGGACATCCCCGAGCGATAGGCGAAATAGAATGCCAACTCGAAGAGGCAGAGCCAGAGCAGCGTGCGCAGGTGCAGCCGCTGAACCAACAACGGAAAGCCGCGCCAGATCGCATCGATGGTCTGGACGGGCGACGGAACAGAACTGAGCCTGGCGACCTTCAACCTCATCGCGGCGGTGCCATCCCCGAGCAGCCATGAAGGATGCTGTGCCTGCGCAGCGGATATATGGCACCGGCCCGGCGCCAAATCAAAGCGCTTTCCTGGCGGGAAGGCCTCCGAAGGCCTGGTCATGAAGGAGTGATGAGCATCAACTCCTTAATACCCCGCGCCGCACCGGCGGCCGCTTCGGCGCACGACGCCTTACGGCTTCACGGTCTGGGCGAGCGGGATGGAGACCGGCCGCTCGCGATCCTTGTTCAGATAGCGCTCCAGGGCGTTCAGGATGCGGGTCAGGATGAAGACCAGCACGATGTAGACGATGCCGGCGCTGATCAGCGTCTCATAGATGCGATAGGTCTGCGAGCGGATGAACTGGGCGGTGCCCAGCACCTCGTAAACCGTGATGGTGGATGCCAGCGCCGTCGCCTTCAGCAGCAGGATGGTCTCCGTGCTCATGGCCGGCAGGCAGATGCGGATGGCGCGCGGCAGCGTGATGCGGCGGAAGATCAGCCATGGCGACATGCCGAAGGCCTTGCCGGCCTCGATCTCGCCATGCGGCACGGCCAGGATCGCGCCGCGCAGGATCTCGCCGGTATAGCCGGCCGTGTTGATGCTGAGCGCGAAGATGGCGTAGTAGATGCCCTCGCGCAGGAACGGCAAGGCCCGCATCAGCGGCTTGCCGAACAGGTGCATGTCACCGAGCACCTGGCCCAGCCCGTAATAGATGAGGTAGATCTGGATCAGCAGCGGGGTCCCGCGCATCAGCAGGATGAAGGCGTAGGACGGCACCCAGAGCGCGGGATTGTGCGAGACCCGCGCGACGGCGACCGGCACCGCGAGCAGGTTGCCGATGACGCCGGATGTGATCAGCAGGAACAGCGAGAGCGGGATCGCCTCGATCAGCGCCGGCATCACCGTCCACAGCATGAAGCAGAGATCGAAGTTCGGCCCCGGCTCGGCATGCAGGAAAGCGTAGCACTGCGTGATGTCCATCGCCGCCCCCTACGCCCGCCGCACGCCGCGGCTGGCGCGGCGCTCGATCTGCTGCAGCACGATCATCGATGCGATCGTGATGCAGAGGAAGCACAGGCCGCCGACCGAATAGAAGAAGATGTAGTGCTTGGTCTGCGATGCCGCGCTCTTCGCCGCGAACGCCATCTCGAACGCGCCGATCACGCTGACCAGCGAACTGTCCTTGGTGATGTTGAGCCACTGGTTGCCCATGCCGGGGACCGCGTAGCGGATCATCTGCGGGAAGATGATCCGCCGGAACCGCATGGGAGCATGCATGCCGTACGCGCGCGCCGCCTCGATCTGGCCCTTCGGAATCGCCTGGATCGCGCCGCGGAAGATGTCGGTGAGATAGGCCCCGTAGATGAAGCCGAGCGACGCGACGGCCGCGGCATACGGCGTCACCTGGAAATTCTCGCCCGCCACGCCAAGGCCGACGAATAGGCCGGTCAGGGCCCGGCCGCCCATGTAGTACACCATCAGGATCAGCAGCAGCTCGGGGATGGCGCGGACCAGGGTGGTATAGAGGTCGCCGGTGCGGTAGAGCCACCTGTTGCCGTGCAGCTTGGCGCCGGCGCCGAGCAGGCCGAGCACGAAGGCCACCAGATATCCGCTGATCGAAATCTGGATGGTGAACAGGAGACCCGTCAGGAATTCATCGCCGAAGCCCGTGTCGCCATAGGCCATCAGCGACCACAAAGACGGCTGTGGATTCATGGTCCCCCACCCTTCCCTGCTCCTGCCTCGGGCGATCCTTCCGGCCCGCCGCCCGTTCGCCGCCGCAAACTCTAGCACATGAAAAATAAAACGCCGCCCGGATTTTCACCCCGGGCGGCGCTGTCTCTCTCGGATCGCCGGTCTAGAAGCTGGGCTTCACCAGCTGGCCTTCCAGCTCCGGATACTTCGCGGTGATCTTGTCGTATTCGCCGCTCTCGACCACCTGCTTGATCCCGGCGCTCAGCTTGTCGCGCAGTTCGGTGTCGCCCTTGCGCACGCCGCCTCCGACGCCGTAGCCGAGCAGCGGATCCTGCGGGCAGATCGCCTTTTCCTCGAAGTCGGGATTGGCGGCGAGGAACGGCGCCAGCGAGGTGCGGCCCTCCTGCACGTAGTCGATGCGGCCGGCCTTCAGGTCGGCGAGCGCGTTGTCGAGCGTGTCGTACAGCTTCACCTCGGCGGCGCTGCCGAAATACTTCTGCACGTAGTCGGCATGGATCGTCGCCGTCTGCACGCCGAAGATCTTGCCCTTCACGCTGTCGGGATTGCCGAAGTCGATCTTGGCGTCGTCCGACTTGGCACCGATCTCGACCGTCGGGGCGTCATAGTAGAACTGGGTGAAGTCGATGACTTCCTTGCGCTTGTCGGTGATGGTCATCGACGACCAGATCACGTCGATCTTCTTTTCCTGCAGCGCGGGGATGATGCCGTCCCAGGCCACTTCCACCAGCTGGCAATCCAGACCGGCGGCCTTGCAAGCCGCCTTGTACATGTCGATCTCCCAGCCGACCCAGGTGCCGCTGGCATCCTTGGACGAGTACGGCGGATAGGGCTCCGCCGCGACGCCGACCTTGACTGTCTCTGCCTGGGCCGTCGCCGCCGCGAACGCGAGCGCCGCGCCGGCGACGAGGCCACCGATGAGCTTCTTCATGTTCCTCGAGTCCCTTGATGTTGAATGGCCGATCCGGCCTCTGCCTCCCGGGCCATTCTTGTCGATCGGCCGATCCGGGAGGCCCGCCCCGATCGGTTCGGGCAAAACCCTAGCATAGGCAAAATGGCGGTGGGTAGCGGGATTCACGTCGCGCACGCAGCAAATAGCCGTGATGTTCCCCGATTATCCGCCAGCCCCCTCGGCGGCTAGGCCTGGCCGAGAAAATCCGCCAGACGGTCCATGGCCTCGCCCAGGCGGTCCTCACCCTGGGCATAGCAAAGGCGCAGGTAGTGCTCGCCGCCGGCGCCGAAGGCCGTGCCGGGGGCCAGGCCGATGCGGGCCTCGCGTACCAGGCGTTTGCAGAACGCGACCGGGTCGCCCATCTCCTCGACCTTCAGCATCAGGTAGAACGAGGCATCGGCCGGGATCACCGACACCCGGTTCATGACGGAGAGCCGCGCCAGCACCAGGTCGCGGCCGGTCTTGCAGCGCTCGACCATCCATTTGACCCAGGGCTCGCCCTCGCGCAGCGCCGCGATGCAGCCGGCTTGCAGGAAGCTTTGCCCACCGGAGGTGTTGAACTCGATCAGCCGGTCGATCTGGTCGGTGAGGCCCTGGGGCAGGACGATCCAGCCGATGCGCCAGCCGGTCATCGCCCAGGTCTTGGAGAAGCTGTTGACGATGAACAGCGGATCGTCCGGTCGCGCGATCTCCAGGAAGGACGGTGCCACGCGGCGGTTATAGACGAGACGGTTGTAGACCTCGTCCGCGATCAGCGCGATGCCGCGCTGCCGTGCGAAGTCCAGGATGGCGCGCCGCTGATCCTCCGGCATCACCCAGCCGGTCGGGTTGCCGGGGGTGGCGAGATAGATCGCGCGGGTGCGCGCATCGCATGCCGCGAACAGCCGGTCGAGGTCCAGCTCCCAGCCATGGTCGGTGCCGGTCATCGGCACGTGGCGCGCGATGCCGCCCTGGATCTGGATGGCGGCGAAGATGTTGGGCCAGACCGGCGTCACGCACACCACGTTGTCGCCGGCGGAAACCAGGGTCTGCACGATCAGCATCATGGCGTTCATGCCGCTGCTGGTGATCGCGATGCGGGAATCGTCGACCTCCACGCCATAGAGGTCGCGGTGATAGTCGATCAGCGCCGCTCGCAGCTCCGGGATGCCGCGCTTGTGGGTGTAGAAGGTGTCGCCCGCCGCCAGCGCGCGCGCCGCCGCATCGCAGATGAAGCGCGGCGTCGGCAGGTCGCCCTGCCCGACCCACATGCCGATCACGTCCGGCACCTCGAACCCCATGCGCCAGACTTCGACGATCTTGGATTCTTCCAGCTCGGCGATGTCGGGCCGGATGTTCAGGCTGGGCATGCTCACCTCATTCAGCGGCGGCCGGCGCAGGACGCGGCACGCGGCGCAGCGCGAACACGTTGCCGATCAGTATCAAGGCGACGCCCAGGATCGCGGCCGGCTCGGGACGATAGTTCTCGAACCAGGCGCTCAAGGCCAGCGCCAGGATCGGGAACAGGACGGAGGAATAGGCGGCGCGCGCCGCGCCGATGCGCCGCGCCAAGGTCAGGAACGCACCGAACCCGATCACCGTCGCGAAGAGCGCCAGGAACAGCAGCGAGACGGTGTAGCTCGGCGCCGGGTTGTAGACGAGCGGCGCGCCGTGCAGCATCGCGAACAGGAAGGATGCCAGCGCGCCGATGGTCATGCCGATCGTGTTGGACTCGACCACGCCCACTCCGCGCCGGCCGAGTCCGATCGAGGCCATGTTGCCGATCGAAGCCGAGAGCGTGCCGAGCAACGACAGGCCGAGACCGATGAGGACGCGATTGTTCATCTCGTGTCCCACGATGTCCGGCCAGAAGGTGAGCGCGAGGCCGACGAGGCCGAAGGCGGCCGCGACCGCCACCCGGCCTTCGATCTTCTGGCCGAACAGGATCGCCGCATTGATCATGTTGAGGACGGTGATCATGGAAAAGACCACGGCCAGCAGGCCGGTCGTCATGTAGCCGGCGGCGTAATAGAACAGGATGTAGTTGGCGCAGAACAGGAACAGGCCGAGCGCGGTCATCAGGGCGTAGTCCCGGCCGTGGAACACCAGCTTGCGCCGGGTCGCGACGCAGAACGCGATCATGATCGCCGCCGCCATCACGAAGCGGTAGGCGATCGACAGCTCCGGCGCCACGCCGATCTGATAGAGCATGGCGTGCCAGGAGAGGCCCCAGACGATGACGGTGGTGGTGTAGAGCAACGAGGTCGGCATGGGCAGCGAAGCTATCGGGCGGACCGTGTCTGCACAATCCGAATCAAGCGCATGGGGGGCATGCGTGGATTCGCCGACGAGTGCACACTCTCTTTTTTCGTCATGGTCGTACTTGGCACGACCATCCACGAGTTTGCCTGCGCTTACGCGGCTTTGCCTACCGAAACTCGTGGATGGTCGCACCAAGTGCGACCATGACGGAGTTTTCTCGCTATTGTCTCACTACATTTGGCGATCCGCCGCATCCGCCGCCAGGCGGGCGGCGATCTCGGGCATCAGCGCGGCATCGACATTGGCGAAGGCGACGCGCAGGTAGTCATCCTGCTGCGGGCCGAACACGCTGCCGGGCAGCGCCAGCAGGTTCTGCCGGTCGACCAGGCGGCGCGCGACCTCCGCCGCCTTGCGGCCGCGGTGCGGATGCTTGAGATAGGCGAAATAGGCGCCGGCGGAGATCAGCTCGTAGCCGAGGTCGTTGCGCGCGAAGGCCTTCAGCAGCGCCGCGCGCCGGTCGCGCATCATGCGCGTGTTCGATTGGCGCCAGTCCGCGAGATGGCCGAGGCCGAAATGCGCAGCCTCCTGCCCGATGCGCGGGGCGCAGATCGCGACGCAATCCATCGCCTTTGCCGCGTGGTCGATGAAGCCGCCGCCCGCGACGATCGCGCCGACCCGGTAGCCGGTCATCGCGAACACCTTGGAGAAACTGTAGAGGTGGATCAGCGTCCCCGGCCACTCCGCATCGCGGAACAGATCGTGCGGCGCGGCATCGGTAGGGAGGAAATCGCGGTATGTCTCGTCCAGCACCAGGGCGATGCCGCGCTCGCGCGCCAGCTCGTGGAAGGCGCGGATGGTGGCGGACCGGTAGATCGCGCCGGTCGGATTGTTGGGCGAGACGAGGACGACGGCCTTGGTCCTGGGCCCGATGGCGCGCGCAGCCTCGGCAAGGTCGGGCTCGCCGCCGGCATCGGGCCGGAAGGAGAGCGGCACCAGCCGGATGCCCAGCATCTGCAGCCACATCTCGTAATTGAAGTAGAACGGCGCCGGCATGACGATCTCCTCGCCGGCCTGGGCGAGGCTCATCATCGCGAGGCAGAAGGCCTGGTTGCAGCCGGCGGTGATCATCACCCGCTCCGACGCGACCGGCCCGCCATAGAAGCGCGTCATGTCCGCCGCCAGCGATGCGCGCAGCTTCGGCAGGCCGCAGATGTCGGTGTAACGCGACGTCGCCGGGTCGCCCACGATGCTGGCGAGGTGGTCGGTGAGCGCCACCGGCGGCGGATAGCCCGGCACCGCCTGGCAGACGTCGATCAGCGGCTTGTCCTTGGGGAACGTGCGCCCCGCGATCCACCCCTGCGCCTCCGCGATAGCGGGCTCGGCGACGGCGGCGAGCAAGGTGTTGAGGCGGTAGCGGGGTGAGGTGGTCATGATCGCTGCACCATTCCCTGCACTCTCTTACATGTCATCCCGGCCAAGCGGCGAAGCCGCGTAGAGCCGGGACCCATGCCATCTGTCAGCGTTGCGGAACGGCCGCATGGGTCCCGGGTCGCGCTGCGCGCGCCCGGGATGACAGAGAGAAACGAGTGATAGCGCGGATCACTCACGTCTGCAGCTCCTTGATCCCCGCATAGAGCGCCAGCGCGTCCGCGTTCGCTAGCGCTTCCTTGTTCTTGACCGCCCGGCCGTGCACCACGTCGCGGACGGCGAGCTCGACGATCTTGCCGGACTTGGTGCGCGGGACGTCGGCGACCTGCACGATCTTCGCCGGCACGTGGCGCGGCGTGGTGTTGGCCCGGATCTGCTTCCTGATCTTGTCCTTCAGCGCGTCATCCAGCGTGACGCCATCGCGCAGGCGCACGAACAGCACCACGCGCACGTCGTTGTCCCAGTCCTGGCCGATGACGATGCTCTCCACCACCTCCGGCAGCTGCTCGACCTGGCGGTAGATCTCGGCCGTGCCGATGCGCACGCCGCCGGGATTGAGCAC
>DASSBF010000122.1:0-21440 GCA_035699005.1 Dongiaceae bacterium | reverse complement strand
TTCGCCGCCGCCCGGCTGGCGATGGAGCGCCTGACGACTCGCTAAAGGCGTCCTGTTACCACATCGTCATGGTCGTGCTTGGCACGACCATCCACGAGTTCCGTTTGTGCAAATGCCGCGCTGATGCGGGCAAACTCGTGGGTCCTCGTGCCGAGCACGAGGATGACGAAATCTTTTTTGAGCCGATATATGAGTTACGCCCCCTCTCCCACCACCTCGTAGCCGGCATCCTCGATGGCGGTGACGATCGCCTGCCTGGGCGCGGCGCCGTCGATGGCGACCTCACCGGACTTGAGATCGACGCTGACCTTGGCGCCGGGCGCGGCAGCAGTCACCGCACGCGTGACCGAGCTAACGCATCCGCCGCAGGTCATGCCGGCCACTTTCAGCTTCAGCATCGTGCGCTCCATGGCTTCGGATGGACGATATATGCGCCTTCCCATGATGGGAAGGTCAAGGCGGTTCGAAATCGGACCTTCCTGCTTGACCTTCCCATGATGGGAAGCTCCATCTATGAACCATGACAGCATTGGAAGCCTCCGTCCCCATTGAGACCAGCCGTCACTTCACGGTCGGCGTGACCGGCATGACCTGCGCCGCCTGCGCCGGCCGCATCGAGAAGGTGCTGAAGCGCGTGCCGGGCATCACCGCCGCCAATGTCAACCTGGCGACCGAGACCGCGCAGGTGGATGGCGATGGGCGCGTAACCCTGGCCGCGATCGAAGCGGCGGTTGCCAAGGCCGGCTATGGCACAAGGCCGCTCGATCACGGCGGCGTGCCGGAAGATCAGGACAGGCTGCGGCGCGAATGGCTGACGATCCTGGCCGGCGCGGCGCTGTCTCTGCCGCTGATTGCGCCGATGCTGGGGGGGCTCATTGATCGCCACCTCATGCTGCCGGCGTGGTGGCAATTCGCGCTGGCGGCGCCGGTGCAGTTCTGGCTGGGGGCGCCGTTCTACCGCGGCGCCTGGAAGGCGCTGCGCGGCGGCACCGCCAACATGGACGTGCTGGTGGCGCTCGGCACCAGCGCCGCCTTCGGGCTGAGCCTCTACCTGATGGCGGGCGGCGACACTCATCTCTATTTCGAATCGGCGGCCGTCATCATCGTGCTGGTGCGCCTCGGCAAGTGGCTGGAGGCGCACGCCAAGCGCCGGACCTTGAAGGCGCTGCAGGCTCTCGAATCGCTGCGTCCGACCGAGGCGCTGGTGCGGCGCGGCGACAAGGATGAAACCGTCCCCATTGCGGCGTTGCGGGTCGGCGATGTCCTGGTGGTGAAGCCGGGCGCGCGCATTGCGGCGGACGGCGTGGTGACGGACGGCCGCTCCTCCGTCGACCAGTCGCTGCTGACCGGCGAAAGCCGTCCGGTGGACGTCGAGGAGAACGATCACGCGATCGGCGGCGCGGTCAATGGCGACGGGCTGCTGCTGGTGCGCGTGACGGCGACGGGCGCCGAATCCATGCTGAGCCGCATCGTGCGCATGGTGGCGGAGGCGCAGGGCGCCAAGGCGCCGATTCAGCGCCTGGTCGACCGGATCAGCGCGGTATTCGTGCCGGTGGTGCTGGTCATCGCAGTGCTCACGGTCGCGGGCTGGCTGATCGCTGGCTACGGCTGGGAGCCGGCAATCCTGCACGCGGTCGCGGTCCTGGTGATCGCCTGCCCGTGCGCCCTGGGCCTGGCCACGCCGACCGCGATCATGGTCGGCACGGGTGTGGGCGCGAAGAACGGCATCCTGATCCGCGACGCGATCGCGCTGGAAAGCGCGGGCGCCACCACCATCATGGCGTTCGACAAGACGGGAACGCTGACCGTGGGCAAGCCCGAGCTGGCGGAGATCGTGGCGGTCCCGGATGTCTCACGCGATCATCATGCCCTGGCGCTCGCCGCCGGCTTGCAACAGGGCGCCAACCACCCTCTGGCCCGTGCCGTGGTGGAAGCCGCGGCGGGGCTGGCGCCGGTTCCGGTCTCGGAATTGCGCACGTTGCCGGGCCGCGGCGTGGCGGGTCGGGCGGAAGGGCGCACATTTCTGCTCGGCAGCGCACGCCTGATGCAGGAGCAGGGCGTCGACGTCTCGGCCTTGAGCGCCGCCGCACAGGGTTTTCAGGCGAACGGCAATTCCGTTTCATACCTCGCTGACGCGGATGCCGGGCGGGCGCTGGCCGTGCTGGCGTTCGGCGACACGCCGAAGCCGGGCGTGAAACGGGCGCTGGCGGCGCTGCATGGGCTCGGCGTGCGGACACTCATGCTGACGGGCGACAACGACGCCGCCGCGCGGCGCCTCGCGCAGGAGATCGGCCTCGACGATGTGCGTGCCGAGCTGCTGCCGGCCGACAAGGTCGGCGCGATCCGCGACCTCAAGAGCAAAGGCGAAGTCGTCGCCATGGTGGGCGACGGCATCAACGACGCGCCCGCTTTGGCCGCCGCGGATCTCGGCATCGCCATGGCGACCGGAACCGATGTCGCGATCGAGACCGCCGGCATCGCGCTGATGCGCGGCGACCCGCTGCTGGCGCCCGCCGCCATCGAGCTCGCCCGCGCCACCCGGCGCAAGATCGTGCAGAACCTGGTCTGGGCTTTCCTGTTCAACGTGCTGGGCATTCCGCTGGCGGCGCTGGGCGGGCTGACGCCGATCGTGGCCGGCGCCGCCATGGCGCTCAGCAGCGTGACGGTGGTGACCAACGCCTTGAGCCTCAACCGCTGGCGAATCCGTTTCCGGGGAGATGCGCAATGAATCAGGGCATGACCATCGGCCAGGCGGCAAAGTCCTCGGCCGTCTCGGCCAAGATGATCCGCCACTACGAATCGATCGGCCTGTTGCCCAAGGCGCAGCGCACCGAGGCCGGCTACCGGCTCTATGATGACAGCGACGTCCATACCCTGCGCTTCATCCAGCGCGCGCGGTCGCTCGGTTTTCCGCTGGAGACCATCCGAACCTTGCTCGCTTTGTGGCGCAACCGCCGCCGCTCCTCCGCCCAGGTGAAGGAGCTGTCGCTGCGCCACGTGGCCGAGCTCGAGCGCAAGATCGCCGCGATGCAGGCGATGGTGCGCACGCTGAAACACCTCGCCCACAATTGCCACGGTGACGACCGGCCGGAGTGCCCGATCCTGGATGATCTGGCATTCAGCAATCAGAAGTCAGAGGTCAGAAGTCAGAACTGAGGTTCGCTTCCCGGAGCGGGATTGTCTTGGCGGAATGGAGGATGACCTCTACCTTCCCGCGTCATGAGCACGCGCTTGCGGACAGACCTGCCGATCGAGCCGTTGATCCCCGAGATCCTGGGCGCGCTGGCGGCTGCGCGGAACCTGGTGCTGGAAGCGCCGCCCGGTGGCGGCAAGACCACGCGCGTGCCGCTGGCGCTGCTGGATGCCGATTGGGCGAAGCGCGGCAAAATCATCGTGCTGGAGCCGCGGCGGCTGGCGGCGCGGGGCGCGGCGGCGCGCATGGCGGCCATGCTGGGCGAGGAGGTGGGCGAGACCGTCGGCTACCGCGTGCGGCTCGACCGCAAGGTGGGACCGAAGACCCGCATCGAGGTCGTGACCACCGGCCTCTTCCTGCGGCAACTGCAAGGCGACCCGGCGCTGCCCGGCGTTGCCGCGATCCTGTTCGACGAGTTCCACGAGCGCACCATCGAGGGCGACATGGCGCTCGCCTTCGCGCTGGAGGCGCAGGCCGGCCTGCGCGACGATCTGCGTCTCGTGGTCATGTCGGCCACCCTCGATGGCGAAAGCGTCGCGCAGCGCATTCCGGGCAGCCGACGGCTGCGCAGCGAAGGGCGCGCGTTCCCGGTCGAGACCCTGCATCTCGGCGACGATGCGCAAGCGCGGCTGGAGGATCGCGTGGCGGCGGCGATCCGCCGCGCGCTGGCCGAGGAAAGCGGGGACATCCTCGCCTTCCTGCCCGGCACCGCGGAAATCCGCCGCACGCAGGATCGGCTGGCGAGCGAGGATCGCGCGACCGTGCTGCCGCTCTATGGCGACCTGCCCTTGGCCGAGCAGGACAAGGCGATCCGCCGCGACCGCCAAGGCCGGCGCAAGGTCATCCTCGCCACCGCGATCGCGGAGACGTCGCTCACCATCGATGGCGTGCACGTGGTGGTCGACAGCGGTTTGCGCCGCAGCCCGCGTTTCGATCCCGCCGGCGGCATGTCGCGCCTCGTCACAATCAAAGCCTCGCTTGCCGCCACCGCGCAACGTCGCGGCCGCGCTGGCCGGACCGCGCCCGGAATGTGCTACCGCCTATGGAGTGCGGCCAGCGAACGCGCGCTGCCGACGTTCGATGCGCCGGAGATCGAAGCCGCCGACCTGGCGCCGCTCGCGCTCGAGCTGGCGGTATGGGGCCTTGCCGATCCCGCATTGCTGACGTTGATGACGCCGCCGCCGGCAGCCGCGCTATCGCAGGCGCGCGGATTGCTCCGGCAGCTGGAAGCGATCGATGCCAGCAATCTTGCAACGGCGCACGGCCGCCGCATGGCGGAGCTTGGCGTCCATCCGCGCCTCGCGCACATGATGGTGCGGTCGCAAGAGCGCGGGCTCGGCGACCTCGCCTGCGACATCGCCGCGATCCTGAGCGAGCGCGACCTGCTGAAAGGGCGGGAAAGCGATGCCGATCTGCGCCACCGCGTGCAACTGCTGCGCGGCGACTCCAACGATCCGGCGCTGGACCGCAACCAGCGTGCTCGCGTGCGCCAGTCGGCGGTGGATTGGCGGCGGCAGCTGGGGGTGGAAAAGGAGGCGCAGTCCCCCGTGGCGCAAAGCGGCCAGGTGTTGGCGTTGGCCTATCCCGACCGCCTGGCGCAGCGCCGCGGTGGGGTCGGCCAGTTCCGCCTCAGCAACGGCCGCGGCGCCATGCTGCGGCCGCACGATCCGCTGGCAGCCGAGGATTTCCTGGCGGTCGGATCGCTGGATGGCGACGCGCGGCAAGCGCGCATTTTCCTGGCCGCGCCGATCACCCTTGCCGAGATCGAGGAGGATTTCGCCGGCGCGATCGAGACGCGCGACCAATTGGTGTGGAACACCCGGTCGGAGGTGGTGGACGCCAAGCGCGAACGCCGCCTGTGGTTCCTGGTGCTGGAGGAGAAACCCCTCAAGAATCTGCAACCCGATCAGGTCGCGGCCGCGATGGTCGAAGGCATTCGCGCCATGGGCCTGGAGACGTTGCCGTGGACCGCCAACGCGCGCTCGTTGCAGGCCCGCATTGCGTTCCTGCGCCGCGTCGGGGACGCGCGCCACGCGTGGCCGGACCTGAGCGACGCGGCGCTGCTGGCCGGCCTGGAAGAGTGGCTTGCGCCCTATCTCTCCGGCATGACGCGCCGCACACATCTCGCCAATCTCGACGTGACGGAGGCGTTGCTCGCGTGTCTCGACTGGAAGCAGCGCCAGGCGCTCGACGCGCTGGCGCCCACCCACCTGGCCGTGCCCTCCGGCTCGCGCGTGCCGCTCGACTATCAGTCGGGCGAGGTGCCGGTGCTGGCGGTGCGCTTGCAGGAGATGTTCGGCGCGACCGAGACGCCGGCGATCGCCGGCGGCAAGGTGCAGGTGCTGCTGCATCTGCTCTCGCCTGCCCGCCGCCCGGTGCAGGTGACGCGCGACCTCACAAGCTTCTGGGCCAACTCCTACCGCGCGGTGAAGGCCGACCTCAAAGGCCAGTACCCCAAGCACCACTGGCCAGACGATCCGCTGCAGGCCGAGCCGACCGCGCGCGCCAAGCCGCGGCCGCGCTGAGGGTTCAGGCGAAGACGCTGGTCGCAATCTTGCCGATGCCGAGCACGACCGCACCCAGCCACGCCACTGCGGCGATCGAGGCGAGATAGCCGGCGATCGCCATCAGGCCATCCAGTTCGATCAGGGCGAGAGCGAGGAGGATGAGCGCGATGCCTTGCGGCAGGTTGCCCATCGGGATCGGCAGAGCGAGGGTGATTGCGTGGATGAGCGCGACCAGGCCGACAATGCGCTCGCCGGGGCCCGCGACCATCGGGGTGAAGCGGGGACGGACCGGCTTCTCCAGCCAGCGGAGCAGGGCGGCGGTCCTTGCAATGAAGTGCGAGAACTGGCCGCGGGTGAAGCTCTTCCGGCTCACCCACTCCGGCAGCGACGGCTCGTCCCGCGCGAGGATGAGCTGGATCGAGATGTAGAGGATCGCCATGCCCGTGATGAAGCTGACGCCCGGCACGCCTGGAAACGGGATGCAGTTTGGAAGGGCGAGCATGATCAGCAGCAGGCCGAAGCTGCGCTCGCCCAGCGCATCCAGCATGTCCCCGAAGGTTAGCTTGTCCTCCGGGCGGCCGATGCTCAGGCGATGCAGCACCTGCGAGGTCGTCTCGCGCAGTGCGCGGTCTTCGGCGGATGGATCGAATGGCAAGGCGCGTGTCCCAGGGAGGTTCCCTGGGTCAACAAATGATCGCAACCGGAATTGCAGCGTATATCAGGCTTGTGATGCTAGAAATCGCCCGTCTCGCCGGGCGGGTTGGTGAAGGCGGCGAAGACGTCGAGATGCCGGCTTTCCTGGAACTGGTGCAGCGCCCAGCGCACCGAAGGGAAGGCGATGTCATCCCACGGGATGCGGTCGAACTCGAACAGGCCAACCTCCAGGCTTTCCGGCCCCGCGCCGATCTCGTCGGTCACCAGCCGTGCGCGGTACATGAGTTGCACCTGGCTGATGCGCGGCACGGCGTAGACCGCCAGCAGGGTCTCGATCTCGATCCTCGCCCGCGCTTCCTCCCAGGCCTCGCGCGCCGCACCCGCGGTCGTCGTCTCGTGCACCTCGAGAAAGCCGGCCGGCAAGGTCCAGTGGCCCTTGCGCGGATTGATCGCGCGCCGGCACATCAGGATGCGATCGCCCCAATGGCAGACCGCGCCGACCACGATCTTCGGGTTCTCGTAGTTGATGAAGCCGCACTCGGCGCAGACCTGGCGCGTGCGATTGTCGCCGTCGGGAATCGCGCTGACGAAGTTGGCGGCGCGCGTCGGTGCGGGGCCCGCGTTGATGTTCTCGCTCATGAGGCCAGTCTGGCGAAGCGGGTCAGGGCTGGCAAGCCCGCCACAGTGTCGTCATTGCTGGGCGAGCGCGGCGACGCCGGGCAGCTCTTTGCCTTCGAGCCATTCCAGGAACGCGCCGCCCGCCGTCGAAACATAGGAGAACTGCTCCTCGACACCCGCGGCGGCGAGCGCCGCGACGGTGTCGCCACCGCCCGCCACTGACAGCAAGGACTTCGCCCTGGTCCGCGCGGCCGCTTCCCTGGCGACGGCGATGGTCGCGTGCTCGAACGGCGGCGTCTCGAACGCGCCAAGCGGGCCGTTCCACACCAGGGTCTTGCACGCTTCCATCTCGGCCACGACCGCCGCAACCGTCCTCGGCCCCACATCGAGGATCATCTTGTCCTTCGGCACCGCGCTGGCCGCAACGGTCTCGACCGGCGGGTTGATCCTGAACTCCGCCGCAACGACCACATCGACGGGCAGCAGGATCGTGCAGTTCTTCGCCGCCGCCTTTGCCAGGATCGCGCGCGCGGTGTCCGCCATGTCGCGCTCCGCCAGCGACTTGCCGATCTCGGCGCCTTGCGCATAGAGAAAGGTGTTCGCCATGCCGCCGCCGATCACCAGCCTATCGACCTTGCCGACCAGGTTGCCGAGCAGGTCGAGCTTGGTGGAGACCTTGGCGCCGCCGACGATCGCCATCACCGGGCGCTTCGGGTTCTCCAGCGCCGCCTGCAGGTGGTCGAGCTCCGCCTGCATCAGGCGACCGGCCGCTGCGGGCAGCAGATGGGCGACGCCTTCGGTCGATGCGTGGGCACGATGCGCGGCGGAAAAGGCGTCATTCACGTAGAGATCGCCGAGCGCCGCTAGCTGCCTTGCGAAGACGGGATCGTTCGATTCCTCCTCCGCGTGGAAGCGCAGGTTCTCCAGCAGCAGCACATCGCCGTCCTTCAGCACCTTCCCGGCCTGCTCCGCTGCCGGGCCGACGCAATCCTCGGCGAACGCGACCTTCCGCCCCAGCGCCTTGGCGAGCGGTTCGACCAGCGGCTTCTGCGAGAATTCCGGCGCACGCTTGCCCTTTGGCCGGCCGAAATGCGACAGCACGACGACCCTGGCGCCCTTGTCGCTCAGTTCCTTCAATGTCTCGGCCGAGCGCTCGATGCGGGTCGCGTCGGTGACCTTGCCGTCCTTCATCGGCACGTTGAGGTCGCAGCGCACCAGCACGCGCTTGCCGGCGACGGATAGGTCATCGAGGGTGCGGAATTTCGGCATCTGCTGTCCTCCGGATCGAAGCCGCCGATGTGTCACAGGCCTTCGCGAAATGCAATGCGGCGGTTGGCGTGCCGAATGGCGTGCCCTATCTTGCCTGCGGGATCGAGAGGGGTCGAATGACATATCGCTGTGCCTTGATCACCGGCGCCTCCAGCGGGATCGGCGAAGCCTTTGCCCGCGCCCTGCCGAGATCGACCGCCCTGCTGCTGACCGGCCGCGATCGTGCGCGGCTTTCGCGCCTGGCGACGGAACTGGCGAACACAGACCGGCCGGTGCGCAGCATCGCGGCCGATCTCGCGACAGCGGAGGGGCGCCAGTCTGTCATCGCCTTCGCCGCGGACCAGCCGGTCGATCTCCTGATCAACAATGCCGGTGTCGGGCACCTGGGGCCGGTAGCCGAAAATCCACCCGAGCGCGAAAGCGAGATGGCGCAGCTCAACATGGTGGCGCCGGTCGAGATCACGCGCGCCCTCCTGCCCGGCATGCTGAAGCGCGGCGGCGAGGGGACTCGCGGCGGGCTGGTGTTCGTGGCCAGCGCGGCGGCCTTCGTGCCGCTGCCTCTCTTTGCCACCTATGCGGCCAGCAAGGCATTCCTGCTGCACTACGCGGAGGCCCTGGCGGAGGAACTGTCGGAGGCGCCGATCGACGTGCTGGCGCTTTGCCCCGGCGCGACCCGCACCCGGTTCTTCGAGCGGGCGCATGTCGCCCGCGGCAACCTGCCGCCGCTGCACGAGCCCGGCCGGGTCGCGCGGGAAGGTCTGCGGGCACTGGGCCGTCGGGTGGTTCACGTGGTGGGCCCCGGCAACTATCTCGCGACGGCAGCCGCCCGCTTCCTGCCCCGCCGCCTGGTGGCCGCAGCGGCCAAGCGGGCGATGAAGCGATTCAGTAGTCAGTAGTCAGGTATCAGGAATCAGAATGCGATCTTTTCTGATCCCTGATACCTGACTACTGACTTCTGTTAACCAACCATTTGTCTATTTTTGAACAGGATGCGACGATAGCCGCGCGGCGCCGGCCCATGGTGGGCCAGGAGGCCAGATGACGATCGTTGCGTCCAAACCGGCAGCGCCCTGGCCCTGGCTGAAGTCCTATCCACCGGGGGTCGATTGGCGGATGGAGCTCAAGCCGCGGCCGCTCTACCGGCTGCTGGATGACGCAGCCGCGCGCCACGGCGCCAAGCCCTGCATCGACTTCCTGGACCGGCGCTGGAGCTTTGCCGAGATCAAGGACCTTTCCGACCGGTTCGCGCGCGGCCTGCTGGATCTCGGCCTCAATGCCGGCGACCGGGTCGGGCTGTTCCTGCCCAACTGCCCCTATTTCGTGATCGCGTACTACGGGATCCTGAAGGCCGGCGGCGTGGTGGTCAATTTCAATCCGCTCTACGTCGATCGCGAGGTCGAGCACCAGATCCTCGATTCCGGCACCGCCATCATGGTGACCATGGGGCTGGAAGGCCTGGTCGCCAAGCTGCGGTCGCAGTTCGAGCGGACGCCGCTGCGCCGTATCATTGTATGCTCGCTGCCCAAGGCGCTGCCGCTCGCCAAGCGCCTGCTGGCGCCCTTCGCGATGTCCAAGCAGCTCGCCAAGACCGGCAAGGACGTGCATTTCATCCCGTTCGAGGAACTGACCGACAACGACGGCGATGTGACGCCGCCGGCGATCGATCCGGTCACGACTTTGGCGCTGCTGCAATATACCGGCGGCACCACCGGCGTCGCGAAGGGCGCGGCGCTGAGCCACGCCAATGTCGACATCAACGCGCAGCAGGTGAGCCTGTGGTTCACCGATTGCCCCGAGGCGGGCGTGCGCTCGCTCGGGGTGCTCCCCTTGTTCCACGCCTTCGCGATGACGTGCGTCATGAACTGGTCGCTGTCGGCCGGCGCGGAGATGGTGCTGGTGCCGCGCTTCCAGCCGGAGGCCCTGCTGAAGCTGATCGAGAAGAAGAGGCCGACGGCGTTCTGCGCCGTCCCCACCCTGTTCACCGCGCTCGGCAACACGCCGGGCATCGACAAGTACGACCTCAGCTCGATCCGGATGATCATCTCCGGAGGTGCGCCGCTGCCGATGGAAGTGCGCCAGGATTTCGAACGGCGCACCGGTGCGCGCATCGTCGAGGGCTACGGCTTGTCGGAATCCTCGCCCGTCACCAGCGTCAATCCGCCGTCGACCGGCGGCAAGATCGGGTCGATCGGGCTGCCGGTGCCCGGCACGATCTGCGAGGTGGTCTCGCTCGATGACCGCACCAGCGTGCTGGCGCCGGGCGAGATCGGCGAGCTGACCTTCACCGGGCCGCAGGTGATGATGGGATACTGGAACCGTCCGGATGCGACGGCGGAAACCATCGTCAACGGGCGGCTTCATACCGGCGATGTCGGCCGCATGGACGAGGACGGCTACATCTTCATCACCGACCGGTTGAAGGAGATGATCATCGCCTCCGGCTTCAAGATCTATCCGCGCAATATCGAAGAGGCGATCTACGCCCACCACGCGGTGAAGGAATGCGCCGTGATCGGAGTCCACGACCCTTATCGGGGACAGACGGTGAAGGCGGTGGTGGCGCTGAAAGCGGGTCAGAAGCTGTCGGCCGAGGAGCTGACGGCTTTCCTCAAGGACAAGCTCTCGCCGATCGAGATGCCCAAGGTCATCGAATTCCGCGCCGACCTGCCCAAGACGGCGGTGGGCAAGATCCAGAAGAAAGTGCTGATCGAAGAAGAACGGGCCAAGGCGGCCCCGCAAACGGAGACAAATCCATGAGCAAGGCGGTGATCGCCGGCTACGTCCGTTCCCCCTTCCATTTCGCGGGCAAGGGGGCGCTGACCAGGGTGCGGCCCGACGACCTGGCGGCGACGGTCATCAGGGGGCTGCTGGAAAAGACCGGCGTGAGGCCCGACGATATCGAGGATCTCGCCCTGGGCTGCGCGTTTCCCGAAGGCGAGCAGGGTCTCAATGTTGCGCGCCTGATCGGCATGATCGTCGGCTTGCCGCAGACGGTCGCGGGCGCGACCATCAACCGGTTCTGCGGCTCCTCCATGCAGGCGATCCACATGGCGGCGGGCGCGATCGCGATGGGCTCGGGGCAGGCCTTCATCTGCGCCGGCATCGAATCCATGACCCGGGTGCCGATGATGGGCTTCAACCCGATGCCAAACCCCGCGCTCGCGGAAAAGGCCAAGGGTGCCTACATGTCGATGGGCGAGACGGCGGAGAACGTCGCGAAGAAGTACAAGATCTCGCGCAAGGAGCAGGAGGAGTTCGCGGTCCGCTCCCATCGCCTGGCGACCGCCGCGCGCCAGGCCGGCAAGTTCACCGACGAGATCATTCCGATTCCGGCCGGCAAGGAGAACGTGACCAGCGACGGCTGCATCCGCGAGGAGACCTCGATGGAGGCGCTCGCCGGGTTGAAGCCAGCGTTCGACGAGAAAGGCACTGTCACCGCGGGCACCTCATCGCCGCTGACCGACGGGGCATCGGCCTGCCTGGTGACGTCGGAGGATTATGCCAAGGCCAACGGCCTCAAGGTGCTGGCGCGGGTGAGGTCGAGCGCGGTGGTCGGCTGCGCGCCGGAGATCATGGGCATCGGGCCGGTCGCCGCCACCGAGCGCGCGCTGAAGCGCGCCGGCCTTACCCTCAAGGACATCGACATCGTCGAGCTCAACGAGGCGTTCTCCTCGCAGTCCATCGCGTGCATGCGCGATCTCAAGCTCGATCTCGACAAGACCAACATCGACGGCGGCGCCATCGCCCTCGGCCATCCGCTCGGCGCAACCGGTGCCCGCATCACCGGCAAGGCGGCGGCATTGCTGAAGCGCGAGAGCAAGCAGTTCGCGCTGGCGACGCAATGCATCGGCGGCGGCCAGGGCATCGCCACCGTCCTGGAGGCTGCATGACCATCGCCAAAGCCTGTGTCGTCGGCGCCGGCGTGATGGGCAGCGGCATCGCCGCCCAGATCGCCAATGCCGGCGTGCCTGTCCTGCTGCTCGACATCGTGCCCAAAGCCGCGCCAGGAACCACGGGGGATCGAAGCGCAATCGCCAGGGGCGCGATCGACAAGCTGCTGAAGGCCGACCCCGCGCCGCTGATGTCCAGGGCGGCCGCCAGGCTGATCACGCCCGGCAACATCGAAGACGACCTGGCGCAGCTTTCCGATGTCGACTGGATCGTCGAGGCGATCATCGAGCGGGTGGATCTCAAGCAGGACCTCTATCGCAAGCTGGAGGGCAAGCGGAAGGCTGGCTCGATCGTCTCGTCCAACACCTCGACGATTCCGTTGTCGCATCTGGTCGCCGGCCTGCCCGACGGCTTCGCGCGCGACTTCTGCATCACGCACTTCTTCAACCCGCCGCGCTACATGCGCTTGCTGGAAGTCGTCGGTGGGCCGAAGACGCGGCCCGAGGCGATCCAGGAGATTTCGGCGTTCGGCGATGTGATGCTGGGCAAGGCGATCGTGCATGCCAAGGATACGCCCGGCTTCGTCGCCAACCGGATCGGTGTCTATTGGATGCAGGCGGCGGTCACGGCGGCGCTCGATCTCGGCCTCACGGTCGAGCAGGCGGACGCCATCATGGGCCGCCCGATCGGCGCGCCCAAGACCGGCATTTTCGGGCTGCTCGACCTGGTCGGCCTCGATCTGATGCCGCATGTCGACAAGAGCATGGCGGCCTCGCTGCCGCCCGATGATCCGTACGTCAAGCTGCGGCGCGACTGGCCGCTGCTCAGCAAGATGATCGCCGACGGCTACACCGGCCGCAAAGGCAAGGGCGGCTTCTATCGCCTCAACACCGAAGGCGGGCAGCGGATCAAGGAATCGATCGACCTCACGACCGGGACCTATGCGCCGTCGACCACCGCGCGCCTGGAATCGGCCGACGCCGCGAAAGGCGGCCTGAAGGCGCTGGTCTCGCACAAGGACAAGGGCGGGCAGTACGCTTGGTCGGTGCTGTCTCGCCTGCTCACGTACGCGGCTTCGCTGGTGCCCCAGATCGCCGACAACATCGTCGAACTCGACCAGGCGATGAAGACCGGCTTCAACTTCAAGCGCGGCCCGTTCGAGATGATCGACCAGATGGGCACCGCCTGGTTCGCCGAGCGGCTGCGTGCGGAAAAGCTGGCGGTCCCTGCGCTCCTGGAAAATGCGGCGAAGGCGGGCGGCTTCTACAAGGTGGATGGCGGCAGGCTGAACTATTTCGGACCCGATGGCGCCTATCATCCGGTGGAGCGCGCGGAGGGCGTGTTGCTGCTGTCCGACATCAAGCTGAGCGCCAAGCCGATCCTCAGGAACGGCTCGGCCTCCTTGTGGGATATCGGCGACGGCGTCGCGTGCCTCGAGTTCCACAGCAAGATGAACGCGCTCGATCCCGACTCGCTCGCGCTGATCAAGCAGGCGCTGGACCACGTCGGCAAGAAGATGAAGGCGCTGGTCATCCACAACGAGGCGGAGAACTTCTCCGTGGGCGCCAATGTGGGCTTGGCATTGTTTGCCGCCAACGTCGCATTGTGGCCGATGATCGACGATTTGATCGGAACGGGCCAGGCGGCGATGAAGGCGATGAAATACGCGCCGTTCCCGGTGGTGGCGGCGCCATCGGGCATGGCCCTCGGCGGCGGCTGCGAGACCGTGCTGCATTCCGGCGCGGTGCAGGCCCATGCCGAGACCTATATCGGCCTGGTCGAGGTCGGCGTCGGCGTGGTGCCGGGCTGGGGCGGCTGCAAGGAGATGCTGGTGAGGAACCAGCCTGGGCCGAAGGATCCAAAGGGTCCGATGCCGCCGGTCGCCGCCGCGTTCGAGACCATCTCGCTGGCCAAGGTTGCGAAATCCGCGGCGGAGGCGAAGGAGCTGAGATTCCTGCGCGCCACCGACAACATCACCATGAATCGCGACCGCCTGCTGGCCGATGCCAAGGCGCGCGCCTTGAAGATGCTGGACGACGGCTACCAGCCGCCGAAGCCGCCGGAGCTGCGCCTGCCTGGCCCGACCGGCAGGACCGGATTGAACCTGGCGGTGCACGGATTCGCGCTGCAGGGAAAGGCGCTGCCGCATGACGTCGTGGTGTCGGATGCGCTGGCCGAGGTGCTGAGTGGCGGCAAGACCGATTTCACCGAAGTCGTGAACGAAGATCACGTGACCAAGCTCGAGCGCGCCGCCTTCATGAAACTGGTGAAGACCGAAGGCACCCTCGCGCGCATGGAGCACATGCTGACCACGGGGAAACCCCTGCGAAACTGAGCGCTGCATCTTCCCCCACCCCAACCCTTCCCCGTGTCGGGGGAGCGGGAAATCAGAATTCCCCTCCCCTGAGTGGGGAGGGTAGGGAGGGGGAAGCAGGCGAAGAAAGAAGACGAAGACATGCCGACTTACACTGCACCGCTGGACGATATTCGCTTTGTCCTCTTTGAATTGCTCCAAGCCGACACGCTCGCGGAACTGCCGGGCTTTGGCGATGCGACGCAGGATGTGATCGAGGCGGTGCTGGAAGAAGCCGGCAAGTTCGCTGCCAACGAATTGCAGCCGATCAACCATCCGGGCGACGAGGAAGGCTGCCGCTACGAGAACGGCGCGGTCACGACGCCCAAGGGCTTCAGGGAGGCCTACGCCAAGTTCATCGAAGGCGGCTGGACCGGCCTGCCGTGCGATCCGGAGTTCGGCGGGCAGGGCCTGCCGAAGGTCGTCAACTTCGCGGTCGAGGAGATGATCTGCTCGGCCAACCTCTCGTTCGGCATGTATCCCGGCCTTTCCAACGGCGCCTACAACGCGCTCGCTCTCCATGGCACGCCGGAGCAGAAGGCGACCTACCTGCCGAAGCTGGTCAGCGGCGCCTGGTCGGGCACCATGTGCCTGACCGAGCCGCAGTGCGGCACCGACCTCGGCCTCGTCAAGACCAAGGGCGAGCCGGACCAGGACGGCAGCTACAAGCTCAGCGGCACCAAGATATTCATCTCCGCCGGCGAGCATGATCTGACGGAGAACATCATCCACCTGGTGCTGGCCCGTCTGCCGGACGCGCCCGCCGGCATCCGCGGCATCTCCCTGTTCGTGTGCCCCAAGTTCATCCCGAACACGTCCGGCGAGCCGGGACCGCGCAACGCCGCGCGCTGCGGCTCGATCGAGCACAAGATGGGCATCAAGGCCTCGGCCACCTGCGTGATGAATTTCGATGGCGCCACCGCCTGGCTGGTCGGCCAACCCAACAAGGGCATGTCGGCCATGTTCACCATGATGAACGCGGCGCGCCTCGCGGTCGGCATGCAGGGCCTCGGCATCGCGGAAGCGGCCTATCAGGGCGCGGTGACATACGCGAAGGACCGGCTGCAGATGCGCGCGCTGAGCGGCCCCAAGTTCCCGGACAAGCCTGCCGATCCCATCATCGTGCATCCCGACGTGCGCCGCATGCTGCTCACCATGCGGGCGCTGACCGAAGGCTGCCGCGCGCTCGCCTACTGGGTCGGCATGGAGCTCGACATCTCGCACCACCATCCGGACGAAAAGCGGCGGCAGGAGGCAGACGACCTGGTCGCGCTGCTGACGCCGGTGGTGAAGTCGTTCCTGACCGATCACGGATTCAATGCCGCCAATCTCGGGGTCCAGGTGTTCGGTGGCCACGGCTACATCCGCGAATGGGGCATGGAGCAGCTCGTCCGCGATGCGCGCATCACCCAGATCTACGAAGGCACCAACGGCATCCAGGGTCTCGACCTGGTCGGGCGCAAGTTGTCGCTCGGCATGGGGCGGCTGCTCCGGCGCTTCTTCCACCCCGTCGGCGCCTATTTCGAAGCGGCGGCGGAAAGGCCGGAGATGGCGGAGTTCGCCCTGCCGAGCATGAAGGCGTTCGCCAAGCTGCAGCAGGCGACCGGCTGGCTGGCGCAAGCAGGCATGAAGAACCCCGAGGAAGCGGGCGCGGCCGCGAGCGACTATCTGCGCCTGTTCGCGCTAACCGCGCTCGCCTACATGTGGTGCCGGATGGCGGAGATCGCGCTGGCGAACAAGGGCGGCGGCAAGGCCGCGTTCTACGACGCGAAGCTCGCCTGCGCGCGCTTTTTCATGACCCGCCTGCTGCCCGAATCCAATACCCTGTTCGCCACCCTGACCTCCGGCAGCCAGACCCTCATGGCGCTGCCGGCTGAGGCTTTCTAGCCCCATTTCTCCGAATTTTCCCAACCGTTATCAATCGGTTACGGGCGCTCACGGCTTTGTCGCGCAGACCTGTGCGCCGCGTCACAAACATTTCGCGGCGGAACCCCTACATGTCTATCGCAGCGGGGACGTTCCCCAACGTTTCCGATGCGGGTTATCCCAAACCCTAAGTTTGCGAATGCTTTGGCGTCCGAATCCCATTCGGGGGACCCCCAAATGGGGCGCTAAGACGCCGCGCCGGCGGACCATCCCCGTCCCCAAGGTCCGCCGGCGTGTTTTTACGGGCTGACGGGCTGGAGTCCAGATGCACAGGTCATCAAGCAAGCGCAGTCCCCGCAATCTGCCGCCGGTTCCGGCCGGCACGTTTTCGGTTCTGCCGCTGGCATTGTGGGCAAGGCTGTGGTCGCGGCGCTCGCTGCGCCGGGTCGCGACCGGCGTTCGCGCGCTTCGCCTCGTCCAGGTGTTCGCGAACGACGCGTAGCGCACGATCCGCACTTTCTGCGCCGAACCGGCGTCCGCTTCGGCGGAAAATACTTCGGCAGGCGCCGCCCATCTTTCTTCGTCCAGTGCGATTGCGTAACCTGCCGCGATGGATGATCGCGGCACGCTTCGCATCGACCGGGCAACGCAAGCGGACATCCCGCTGCTGGCTGCGCTCAATCTCGAACTCTACGAAGACGAGCGGCATCCCTATCCGCTGGACCTGCCGGCGCTGACGGAGCGCATGGCGCGCTGGGTCGCGGGGGAATACCAGGTGCTGCTGTTCCGCCGCGGCGCGCGCGTCGCCGGCTATGCGGTGTGGCGCGAGGAGGAATTCGGCGCCTATCTGCGGCAGTTCTTCATCTGCCGCGACCAGCGCCGCCGCGGCGTGGGGCGCGCCGTCATGACGCTGCTGCGCCGCGATGCGCTGCCGCCGGACCGCCCCCTGCATCTGGAGGCATCAGTCTGGAACACCGGCGCCATCGCCTTCTGGCGCGCCCTTGGCTTTCGGGACTTCGGCCTCAGCATGGAGCTGAAGGCGGGGCAGCAGCTGAAGTAGGGCAGCAGCTTTCGCGGCACGTCACTCCACCTTCACTTCGCTCAGCGAATAGCCGTCGGGCAGCTTGGCCTGGCCGGGCACCAGCCGGTCGGCGACCAGCGGGATGTCGATGTTGGTCTCGTCATCGAGCTGCAGGCGCAGGGTGATGCCGGTATAGACATCCCTGGCATCGCCCACCTGTTCGAAGAACGCATGATCGACGCCGTCCGGCTCGCGCGGCGTGATCCAGATGAGCTTTGGCAGCCATTCCGTCGGAAGATCGCCCTCGCGTCCGCCGGGCGCACGCAGCGCCAGGCGCTGCAACGGCTCGGCCTCGGTCGCATAGGCGATGATTCCGACCACCGACTGGTCCTGGCCCAGCTCCTCGTCGTCGCGCGGCGTGAAGGCGAGGTGCGCCGCCACCAGGCGCTGGTCGTAGTTCGGGCCCTTCTTGCCCATGGTCAGCCACTGGCCCGAATCGCCTTCGCCGGTCGCACTGAACAGCCGCTTGCCGGTATAGAGGCTGAACACCTCGTGGCTGCTCTGCTCGGCACAGCAGCCCCATCGCGTCGCGACCACATACGGCCCGTCGACCGCGACCTCGTCGGCATTGGTCTGCATCGTCAGCGCGTCCGGGCCGAGGCCCTTGGGCGCCAGCGGCCTGGCGACGACGTGCAGGACCGAGCTCTGCACGTCGATCTCCTCCTCGTCCGATTCGCGGGTCGACCGATCGATCTCCGTCTCCACCAGGTAGCGCTTCATCGCGCCTTCGCCCGCCCGATCGTCGAAGAAGGAAGCGACCTCGTGCCGGCGGTTGACGGTGTGGATGAGGTAGGCATCGCCGTCCATCGTGACGGTGGTCTCGGTGGTCGATTTCTCATCGACGATCGGGTCGGCGAGGGCCGGCAGCGCCGTCATCGTCAGCAGCAGCGCGAGCGGGGCAACGTGTCTCATGCAGGCTCCGTCAATGGGCCGGATCGGGCTGCGCGACCGCGCCCGACCAGGGCGACGCGAGATCGGTGGCGCCGAACTTCCAGCCGTCCGGCGCAGCCTGCGCGGCGCTGGGATTGGCGAACTGCGCGGGGTAGGGCGCAAGGTCCGTGAACTCGGCCGGCACATTCCCGGCGACCGCCTCCAGGACGCGCTCGCCCAGGCGCCGGTCGACCAAGGCCCCTTCGGTGCCGCTGACATCGATGCGCGGGCAATGGAACGCGGCGTCGAGGTCCATGCCGAAATCCACCATGAAGGACAGGATCTGTGCGACCGCCGGCATGATCCTTCGCCCGCCGGACGCGCCGATGGCGATCGCCCCGATGTGCGGCGACACCGCGACGGTCGGGCACATGTTGCTGAGCGGCCGTGCGCCCGGGCGGATCGAGTTGGGCCTGCCGGGCACCGGGTCGAACCACATGATGCCGTTGTTCATGAGCACGCCGGTCGAGGGCGAGAGCATGAAAGAGCCGAAGCGCGACAGCAGGGTCTGGGTCCAGGCGACGACATTGCCGTCCTTGTCCACGACCGAGAAATGGCTGGTGCAGCTTGGCCGCGTCTCGCTGTCGCCGGCGCCCATGTTCGCCAGGCGGTCGCGGTAGGCGCGGTCGAGCGCTGCGGCATAGCCCGCATAGTGCGCCGCGTCTGGCGCCGCGCCTTTGGGCAGCCGTTCCGCCCAGTCGCCCAGGACGCGCCGCAAGGTCGGCCCGGCGGTGAGGCCGGAGGGCGCGAACACCCTGGCATCGCGATAGGCGATCTCGACCGGATCGATGAAGCGCGCCTGATAGCGCTCGAAATCGCCAAGGCTGATTCTGCTGCCGGCGGCCTGCAGGTCGCGCACCAGGTCGGCGGCGATGTCGCCGCGATAGAACCGCTCCGGCCCGTCGGGAGTGCCGAGCCGTTTCAGGGTGTCGATCAGCTGGCCCAGCTTCAGGAAGACCGCCTTGCCCTCCTCGAACGGCTGGGGCACCCGCCCGCCGGGCAGGTAGAGATTGCGCGTCGCCTCGAATCGCTCCAGCCCCTTGGCCTCCACCAGCAGCGACAGGGCGCCGTACCAGTCGAGGCAGAGCCCGCGCTCCGCCAGCGTGATGGCCGGCTGCGCCAGATCGCTCCACGGCAGGCGGCCATACGTGCGGTGCGCCAGGGCAAGGCCGGACACCAGGCCGGGCACCGCGACAGAATAGGGACCAAGGATGTTGCGGTCCTCCTTGACGCCCGGCCAGCCGAAGAAGCCCTCCGCAGTCGGGCCGCCGGTCAGCGGATAATCGGCCGGGTCGATCGCCTGCGGCGCAACCATGCCGTAGTCGAGGCAGCGCACTTCGCGCTTCCCCGCATCCCACAGGGTCGCGAATCCGCCGCCGCCCAGGCCGCTCATCCACGGCTCGACCGCGCCAAGCGCCAGGCTGACCGCGACCGCCGCATCCACCGCATGGCCGCCGGCCGCGAGGATGCGGGCACCCGCCGCCGCCGCATCGCGCGATTGCGAAGCGGCAAGGCCGCCGCGGCTGCGCACGGCGGGCTTGGCATAGCGCACGCTGGGAGGGACCAATGGCTCGCTCATCTGTGACCGGCGCCCCTGTTTTTGTGGCGAGTCGCGATGCTAGACTTCCCCCGTCTCGAGGGGAAGCGGATGAAGCGGGGCTGGGATCTGGCAGTCGGTGCGGCGATCCTCATCGGCGCGCTGGCCTTGCGCGCCGCCGACCCGCTGCCGTTGCAGCAATTGCGCAACCTGACCTTCGATACCTATCAGCGGCTGGAGCCGCGCGCTTACGATCCCGCCAGTCCGGTCACGATCGCCGCGATCGACGAGAAGGCGCTGGCAAGGTTCGGACAATGGCCCTGGTCGCGGGCCATCCTGGCCAGGATCACCGACCGGCTGACGGAGCTGGGCGCCGCCGCAGTGGCGTTCGACGTGATCTTCGCGGAGCCGGACCGCACCTCGCCCATGGCCATCGCCGCCAATCTGCCGCAGGACGCACAATACGCACCGGTGCGTGCGCAATTGGCACTGCTGCCCGACCCGGATGCGGAGTTCGCCGCGGCGCTGGCGCGCGCGCCGTCGGTGCTGGCCTTCACCTATTCGAACGATCCGGCGCTGGCGCACAAAAAACTGGACGAGAAGTTCGGTGTCACCAGGCTGGGCGATCCCGAGATGGACGTGGCCGGATTCATCCAGGGCGGCGCCTATCCGATCGCGCCGCTGCCGGAACTGGCGGCGGCCGCGCACGGCCTCGGCGATGTCCAGGTCGGGCTGCCCGATCCCGACGGCATCGTGCGGCGCGTGCCGCTGGTGACGCGTATCGGCGATGCCGTGTTTCCCAGCCTTGCCGCCGACGCCCTGCGCGTCGCGCTCGGCGGACAGACGGCGCAGGTCAGGATGTCGAGGAAGCGCACGGTATCGCTGTTCGGCCTCAGCTACGAGGTCTGGCTGCAGGGCATCGACAAGATGCGGGTCGGCGAAGCGATCATCCCGGTCAATGCCAACGGCGAATTGCTGCTGCACGACAGCGGGCCGGTGGCCCAGCGCTACCTCTCGCTGGCCGATGTCCTCGATCCCAGCTTCGATTCCTTCCCCATCATGGGTCATATCGTTCTGATCGGAACGACCGTCGAGGGACTCAAGGACACGCACGCGACGCCGCTGTCTCCATATGCTCCCGGCGTCGAGATCCATGCCCAGATCCTGGAGCAGGTCCTCGGCAACAGCTATCTCGACCGGCCGTACTACGCCGATGTGCTGGAACTGGCTGCGCTGGCGGTCTTCGGCCTTGTCCTGATGGGCTTCCTCTATCGGCGCAGCGCGATCGCGGGGACCGCCGTGCTGGCGGCCGCGGTCGCCGTCACGGTCGGGGGATCATGGTGGGCGTTCGCGGAGAAGGGCTACCTGTTCGATCCGATCTATCCGGGTCTTGCCGCGATCGCGATGTTCGGCAGCGGCACGCTGATCAACTATCTCCGGGTCGAGCGCGAGAAGCGCAACGTGCGCACGGCGATGGCGCGCTATTTGTCGCCGATCCTCGCCGACCAGGTGAGCCAGAACCCCGAGCAGCTGAAGCTGGG
>DASSBF010000121.1:0-6802 GCA_035699005.1 Dongiaceae bacterium | reverse complement strand
GCTCCAAGGCCGATGATCTGGCCTTGACCAACCTCGGCATCGAGCTTAAGGCAGCCATCGAACAGCTGCGCGAGCAGGCGCAGAACATCGAGTAGAGCGGGGATTTCGCACCATGTCTGTGGCGGCGGCGCGGTCATCGGGACCTGTCGAGATCCGGCGGCGCGGCTTGATGCTGGTGCTGTCCTCGCCCTCGGGGGCCGGCAAGACCACGATCTCGCGCCGGCTGCTGACGGTCGAGCCGGGCCTGGTGCTCTCGATCTCCGCCACCACCCGGCCGATGCGCCCGGGCGAGACCGACGGCACCGACTATCACTTCGTCGACCGCGCCATGTTCGAGCGCATGGTCGCGGAGGGCGCGTTCCTGGAATATGCCAAGGTGTTCGACCACCAGTACGGAACGCCGCGCGCGCCCGTCGAGCAATCGCTCGCGAGCGGGCGCGACGTGCTGTTCGACATCGACTGGCAGGGCACGCAGCAGCTTGCCCAAAGCGCGCGCGATGATCTGGTCAGCGTCTTCATCCTGCCGCCGACGATCGGCGCACTGGAGCGGCGGCTGAAGAGCCGCGCCCAGGACAGCGCAGAGGTCGTGGCCCGGCGCATGGCCAAGGCCGCGGACGAGATGAGCCACTGGGCGGAATACGACTACATCATCGTGAACGACGATCTCGAGGTCAGCATCCAGCGGGTGCGCGCCGTCCTGCTCGCCGAGCGCCTGAAGCGCCACCGCCAGGTCGGATTGGCCGAGTTCGTGAAGGGGTTGCGCGAGGGAGCGTAACCGCCCGCCTTACGAGCACCGCTTCTCCAGCGTCCTCGCCAGTGCCGCGAATTGCTCCACATTCAGCTCCTCCGCGCGCGCGGTTGGCGTGATCTCCGCGGCGGCGAGCAATGCCTCGGCGTCACCCCCGAGCATGCGCAGCGACTGGCGCAGCATCTTGCGGCGCTGGCCGAAGGCGGCCTGCGTCACCCGTTCGAGGTCGCCGAGGCGGGCGGGAAAGGCGGGCGCCGCCAGCGGCACGAGATCGACCACGGTCGACGTGACCTTGGGCGGCGGCACGAAGGCGCGCGGCGGCAGGTCGAACAGCCGGCGCGGCCGGGCCAGGAACTGCGTCAGCACGCTGAGCCGCCCGTACTCCTTGCTGCGCGGGCGGGCGACCAGGCGGTCCGCCACCTCCTTCTGCACCGTCACGGTCAGGGACGCGAATGCGGCCCCCTGCTGCAGCCACTTGATGAGCAGGGGGGTCGCGATGTTGTAGGGCAGGTTCGCGACGACCCGCCGCGGCATTGTCCCGAGCTTTGTGCAATCCACGGCAAGCGCGTCGCCCTCGATCACCGTCAGACGGCCCGGATAGGCGGCGGCGACCTCCGCAAGCGCACCGAGACACCGCGCGTCGCGCTCGATCGCGATCACCTCGCGCGCGCCGTGCGCCAGCAGCGCCCGGGTGAGGCCGCCGGGTCCGGGGCCGATCTCGATGGTCGTGCCTGCGGAGAGATCGCCGGCTGCGCGCGCGATCTTCGCGGTCAGATTGAGATCGAGCAGGAAATTCTGGCCGAGCGCGCGGCGCGCCGCCAGGCCGTATCTCGCGATGACGTCGCGCAGCGGCGGCAGGCCGTCCGCGGCGGCGGACCCCATCCGCTACATCCGGATGTCGATGACCGCGGCCCGGCGGAGGTCGCTCAGGTAGCCGCGCGCCATGGTCTCCAACCGCTGCCGGCCCAGGCGATCGCCGATCGCGGTGCGCGCCTGACTGTCATTGTCGCCCGCCTGGCGGCTGCAGATCAGGTAGAGTCCGATGCCCTGGCTGGTCCGGATCGGATCGGAGGGCACGTCCACCGGCTGGTTGATCGCGACCTTCTGCACCTGCTGGGGCAGGTCGGTGACCGGCACGCTGCCAAGCTCGCGATAGACCCCGGGCGCCGCCTCCTGGGCGACCTGAGGCATCTGGCCGCAATTCTCGATCTTGCCCGCGATGGTCCTGGCCTGCGAGATGGCGCGATTGACCTCGCTCTCCGCCGCGTTCGGCGCCAGCGACCACAGGATCTGCTTGACCGTGACGCTGCCGGCGCCGGTATCGGAGGCGCCCGCTACCCGCGTCTCCTTGGCGAATGCGATGTAGTAGCCGCCGGTGCCGCGGACCGGCCCCACCAGATCGCCGGCCGGCGTCAATTGGATCTCCTTGGCGACCGCGGGGTCCATCTGGTCAAGCCGCAGCCAGCCCCAATTGCCGCCCTTCAGCGCGCCTTCGTCCTGGGAGAACTCCTGCGCCAGCGATTCGAAGTCCGCCCCCGCGCGGAGCTGCTCGATCAGGCGCTCGGCGGAATCCCGCACCCCGGATTCCTGGTCCGGTGCATCCACCGCCAGGAAGATCTGGTACATCTTGTACCCGGTCTGGCCCTGCGTGGCCTTCATGCGGGCCGCCTCGTCGTTGATCTCCTGGTCGGTGATCACGATGCGCGGCCGCAGGGTCCGCTGCACCAGCCGCGCCCAGCTCAGGTCGGCCGTGATCTGGTCCGCGATCGCGTCCACCAGGATGCCATTGCCTTTCAGGAAGGACTCAAGCTCCTCGCGCGTCATGTTGTTGCGCTCGGCCAGGGAATTGATACGCTTCTCGACGTCGGCGGGATTGACCTTGATGCCCTGGCGCTCGGCCTCCTGCAGCTTCAGCCGGTCGTCGATCAGGTTGCGCAGGACCTGCGGCAGCAGGCGCCGGCGCGTTTCCTCGTTGTCCTGCAGCTTGGCCGACAGCAAGGCCATGCGCAGGCGCATGTATACGTCGAGCTCGGTGATGATGTCCTCGTTGACCACCGCCGCAATCCGCAGCGAATCCTGGGCGCGGGCGGGACCAAGCGGTCCGCCGGCGACGATCGCCATCAACACGGCAAGGCAGAACGCCCCGCGGCGGAAAACATTCGTGATCTTCGATCTGGACATCGGCGTCGTGGTCTCAGCACTCAGTACGGTATGTCGAACCCGCCCAGGTTCTTGAAGTTTATCGTGAAGAGGACGTTGAAATCGCCCTCCGTATTCTCGGTGTCGCCTGCTGGGGTATAGGTGGCGTTGAGGCCGAGGTCAAAGCATTCGTCGAGGTACCTGAAGCCGCCGCCGACCGAGCGCAACTCGCTGTTGGTCAGGTCATAGGTCGATTGCGCGTGCACCGACCAGTAGTCCGACAGGTTGGCGCTGGCATAGATGCTGGCCTGCTCGCGATCGTCGAACTCGACGCCGTCAGCGTTGATGAAGGCGTAGGAGCCCGAAAGGGCGAAGTACTGGTTGTAGTAGCTGGCGCGCGCCTCGTGCCGCTGGAAGGCGACGTCCTTCGCGTCGAACCGGAACCGATAGCTGAGATCGACCCCCGAGACCGGGCGGAGCTGCAAGCGGCCGACAAGGTCGGTCAGATCGTCGTCGATGCCGGTCCCGGTGCGGAATTCGTCATTGTCGTCGTGCTCGAACTGGAAGCTCTGGCCGAGGAAGGCGTTGATATAGCCTCCCTCCTGCATGTACCCCGACCATTGCAGGCCATAGGAGGCGCGCGAGCCGGTGTCCATCCGGTCGAGCCCGGCGAACCGGTCGCCGAGCAGGATGTTGGTGTCGTCCAGCTCGAAGGCGCGGCTGTCCTCGTTCGGGATCTTTCCGGTATTGCCGCTGTCCGGAGCCCCCACCACCTGGATCAGGGGTTCCAGGACCTGGGTGAAGGTGTCGCTCGCCCGGATGAACGGGTAGCTCCAGTCAAAGGTCGCCTTCGGGAGCGCGCGAACGACCGTGCCGTCGAACGTGTCGCCGGTCGGATCGCGCGCATCGCTGTCGGGATCCACGTCATGCACAGTGTGGACGCTCATCGGCACCTCCAGCGTCAGCCGATAGAGGTCGCCCAGCGAGCTGGTATAGGGCAAGGTCCAGTACGGGTTGGCGGCGATGCGCACCTCTTCGCGCCCGTCCACCCGTTGCAGGTTCATGAAATTGGCGTCCAGCCCCCAGTAGGCGCCGGCGACCCCCGGCTCGCTGACGAAGCGATAGTCGAGCATCGGAGCGACGATCGGCAGCTCGTCGTTCTCGGTATTGAGCTTGGTGGTCTGGAACGCATAGGCGCGGGCCTCCGCATAGGACCGGCCGAAGAAGCCTTCGACATAGCCTCTCTGGGTCAGGATGTCGCGCGAGCCGAGGTGGAACCGCTTGAGGTACCGCTTGTCGGTGGCCGCCTTGAAGTTGAACCCGGCACGCCAGTTGTCGCTGAGGTCGAACAATCCGTCGCCTTCGACATGGCCCCGGAATTGGCTGGTCAGCTCGTGACGTTCGCTGGCGTCGCGTTCCTCGGACATCATGTCCTCGACCGTACCCGATCCCTCCAGGCGGAACCGGCCGTTCATCACGCGCTGGCGGTATTCCAGGTCGGCGACGCCGCCGGGATGCTCCTGCAGCTCGCCGCCGAACCGGAAGATCGGCGTGAAGGTGATGTCCTTGTCGGGCCCCAGCGTGGCGTAGTACGGCGTGCCGATCTGCAGGCCGGACTCGCTGGAAAAGTGGAACGACGGCGACAGCAGGCCGCTCTGCCGGTCGACGCCGAAATCGGGGTGGCGGAACCACGGCGTATAGAGGATGGGCACGCCGAACATCTCCAGCCAGGCGTCGTGATAGGTGATGGTCTTCGCCACCTTGTCGCGGATCGCGGAATAGGCCTTCACCTGCCAGAGCGGCGCGCGGGTCGGATCCTCCGCGCACGGATAGCACGGGGTGTAGACGCCCTTGCGCAGGATCTCCTTGGTGTTCTGGTCCACCCGATAGGCGCGGTTCGCGGCCAACCGCGCCTTGTCCTTCAGCAGCTCGCGGAAATCGTAGAGGATGCCTTCCTTCACATCGTCGGTGACGTCGGCATAGGTCGCGAACTGGGTGTCCCCGTCCGGCTCCAGCAGCACGACGTTGCCGGCGGCGGTGATGCGCTTGGTGCGCTCGTTGTAGGTCACCACGTCGGCCTTCACGACCTTGCCGTCGCGCAGGATCTCGACATGGCCGCGCGCGACGAAGATGCCGAGGTTCTCGTCGTGGCCGACTTCGTCGGCGATCATGTTGATGGCTGGGCTGCCGGTGTTTGCGCCGCGCGGCGCGGGCGCCGGAGCGGCCGGCTGCGCCGGCGCCTGGGTCGTCGGGGGTTGCAGCGGCGGCACCGGCTGCAGGCTTCCGCCGACATCGAACAGGTTGTTGTCGTCGTCATTGTTGCCCGCGGCCGCGGGCTGCGACCAGGCGATCAGGCCAGCACACAGCGCCGTCGTCAGGCCGCTCGCAATGATGTCGGTCAGAGCGCGTCGTTTCGCCGCCACGATGGAATGATCACTCCCCCAGATGCTCGCCTTGCGCCCTGTCGGCGGGATCCGTTCGCCGGCTCCTCATCCGGCTTGCCGGCAGCCCCATTTTGCCCCCGGAAAGGGCGGGCTAAGGTAGCATGTTGCGGACAATCGTCCACATTTTTCATGGCGTTAGCGAAATTCGCGCGACTCGCGCCGGCCGTTCTCCTGGGCGCTGGACAGAGACTGGAAAGCCTGCAAAGACTCGTGGCCCCAAAGTCATTTGCCGATCGACGCGCGGCCGCGCCGGCCGCGATCGCAGTCCAAGAGGTCCTTCATGAAAATCGCGTTTGCAAAACCCGAGATCCCGGCGTCCGGGACGCTGGTCGCATTGGCCGCCGACGGCCGCAAGCTGGGCAAGCTCGCCACGCAGCTCGACAAGGTAACCAGGGGCGCCATCACGCGCGCGCTGGAAGCCAGCCGGTTCAAGGGCGGCGCGGAAGAGTTCCTGACCATCCTCGCGCCCGCGGGAGTCGAGGTTGCGCGCATCATCCTCGCCGGGATCGGGCAGCCGGCGAAATACGATGCGCTGGCGGCGCAATCGCTGGGCGGCCGCCTGGTCGCCGCGCTCAACGGCACCGGCGAGAAAGACGTGGCGGTCTGGGTCGAGGACATCGGCGAGATGAAACTGCCGGAGGCGGAGCTGGCCGCGAACCTCGCCTATGGCGCGCGCCTCAGGTCGTACCGGTTCGACAAGTACAAGACCAAGGAGAAGCCGGAGCAGAAGCCGAGCCTGAAGCGCGTCAATGTGCTGGTGGGCGATTCGGCCGCCGCGAAGCGCGCCTTCGAGCCGATGGACAAGGTGGTCGATGCGGTGAATTTCGCGCGCGACCTGGTGTCGGAGCCGGCCAATGTGATCTATCCCGAGACCCTGGCCAAGGAGGCGCGCACGCTGGCCGAGCTCGGCGTCGAGGTGAAGGTGCTCGGCGTCAAGGAGATGCAGAAGCTCGGCATGGGCGCGCTGCTCGGCGTCGGCCAGGGCAGCATCCGCGAAAGCCAACTGGTCAGCATGCAGTGGAACGGCGCGGGCAACGGCAAGGAGAAACCGGTCGCCTTCGTCGGCAAGGGCGTGACCTTCGACACCGGCGGCATCTCCATCAAGCCGGCGGCCGGCATGGAAGACATGAAATGGGACATGGCGGGCTCCGCCGCGGTGATCGGCACCATGCGGGCGCTGGCCGCGCGCAAGGCCAAGGTCAACGCGGTCGGCGTGGTGGGCCTGGTGGAGAACATGCCGTCGGGCACGGCGCAGCGGCCGGGCGACATCGTCACCAGCATGTCGGGGCAGACCATCGAGGTGCTGAACACCGACGCGGAAGGCCGCCTAGTGCTGGCGGATGCGATGTGGTACTGCCAGGAGACCTTCAAGCCGAAGGTGATGATCGACCTCGCGACCCTGACCGGCGCGATCCTGATCGCGCTCGGCACCATCCACGGCGGCATGTACGCCAATGACGACGAGCTGGCG
>DASSBF010000120.1:0-23350 GCA_035699005.1 Dongiaceae bacterium | reverse complement strand
GCCGATAGCCACCTACGAAGGCGGGATCGTCGGTCGCAACATCGTGGCCGAGATCCAGCATGGCGGGCCGCGCCACAAGCCGGACTATGCCGGCATCCCGTCCTGCGTCTACACCGTGCCGGCATTGGCCAGCGTCGGGCTCACCGCGGCGAAGGCGGCGGAGCAGGGGCGCAAGATCAAGGTGCACACCAACGACCTGAGCAACTGGCTGTCGTCCCGGACCTACGCGGAAAGCACCGCCTGGTCGCGGATCGTGGTGGAGGAAGGGAGCGACCATATCCTCGGCGCGCAGCTCGTCGGCCATGCGGGGGAGGAGCTGATCCACATCTTCGCCCTCGCCATGAAGCACGGCATCACCGCGACCGACCTGCGGCAGACGGTCTACGGCTTCCCGACCTTCTCCGCCGACATCAAGAGCATGCTTTGACCCTGGCTTGACTCGATGCCGGGGCTTCTGCCACCTTGCACCCGTTACGTCTTCAGGGCGGGGTGGAAATCCCCACCGGCGGTAGGGTGCGATAGCACCGAGCCCGCGAGCGCCGCGGAACGCCAGTTCCGCGGGTCAGCAGACCAGGTCGAATGCCTGGGCCGACGGTCACAGTCCGGATGAAAGAAGACGAGAGCGAGGATGCGCGCCGCCCGCCGGGCGGACTCCGCCGCCTCGCGATCCTGCCCTGGAACGTTTTTCGCAACCCAACTCCAAGCGAGGAGCGTTTCGCCATGTCCAACCTCCACCAGATTGCAAGGCGCATCGCCGCTGCGTGCGACGCCATGCGCAGCGGATTGCCGGTCGTCCTGATGGACGACGAGACCCGCGAGAACGAGGCCGACCTGATCGCGGCGGCGGAGACCCTGTCGCATGACGTGATGGCGCGCCTGATCCGCGATTGCAGCGGCATCGTGTGCCTGTGCCTCGATGACCGCCTCATCCGCCAGCTCGACCTGCCGCCGATGGTGGCGAAGAACGAGACGCGCTATGGCACCGCCTTCACGGTCACGATCGAGGCGAAGATGGGCGTCACCACCGGCGTGTCGGCGGCGGATCGCCTGACCACAGTGCGCGCGGCAATTGCCGACGGCGCGCGGCCGCAGGACCTGGCGCGTCCCGGCCACGTCTTTCCGCTGCGCGCCCAGCCCGGTGGCGTGCTGGCGCGCCGCGGCCACACCGAAGGTGCGGTCGACCTGGCGCGGCTGGCGGGCCTCAAGCCCGCCGCCGTGCTGTGCGAGCTGATGGACCGCCAGGGCGAGATGCTGCGCGGCCTGCGCGCCAAGGCCTATGCCCGCCGCAACGGCTTCCCGGTCCTCACCATCGCCGAGGTGGCGGAGCATCTGGGCGCGCTCGACGTCGCTGCCTGAGATTCCCTCCCCCGAGACGGGGGAGGGTTAGGGTGGGGGCGAGGCGGCTCCGCTCGATTCAGTCATCGGAAGAGAGACCAACCCCCACCCCGCCGACGCGTGTCGGCATTCGCCGACGGGCCCTCCCCCAGCTTGGGGCAGGGAGGTTCCTTCTGTTATGGTCGCAACAAGAGCAACTAAGGGTGCACAGCAATGGCGGCGAAGGATGGCGGGGTGCAGGTGGGCGCGCTGGGATCGCAGCCTGGTCCGCAGGCCGGACAGGCCGTGCAGCAGCCGCATTTCATCCGCATGTACCGCGACAGCTTCAGCAGGGAGCTGTGCGATGAGGCGGTCCGCCGCTTCGAGGCGGACGCACGCAGGCACGCCTCCACCACCGCGACCCGCGACAAGCCGCGTCTTCGGACCGGCACCATGCTGCAGATCGGCGATCTGCCCGAGTGGCAGGACATCGCCGAGGCGTGGTCGCAGGCGTTGGAGAAGAACCTGCAGGCCTATGCCGAGGCGTTCCCCACGCTGAAGCAGATGGTCTCCTCGCCGGCGACCAAGCGCACGCCGCCGCTCTTGGAAAAGATCGAGCCGGGCCAGGGCTTCGGGCTGCACATCGACGCCTCTGTCGCCGGCACCCATGACCGCATGGTGGCGGTGCTGATGTATCTGAGGGACGTGGAGGAAGGCGGCTTCACCGAGTTTCCGTTCCAGTCCATCCGCGTGAAGCCGCGCGCGGGCCTGATGCTGCTGTTCCCGCCGTACTGGACCCACCCGCACCAGGGCGTCAGCCCGATCAGCGGCGTCAAATACAACCTCACCAGCTACGTGGTGGTGGACAACGACTTCCGTCCGCCGCGATAGCCGGAGTCAGAAGTCAGAAGTCAGGCAACAAGCGCGCTGAGCACGGCGTCGAGGCGTTGTCGGCCGGCCGGTGTTGCGGCCAGGCGATCGTTCGAGAGCGCGAGGAATCCGCCGTCGATCAGGCGCCGCAGCCGCACCGGGTCGATGGCTTGCGCCAACGGCTGCGCGGATTCCGCTTCGATGCGCGCGAGCGGTACGCCTTCCTTCAGGCGCAATCCCATCATCAGCATTTCGTTCAGGCGCTCGGGCCGCGGGACGAGGTCGCGCTGGCGGGTGGCGTGGCCGTCGCGTTCGACCAGGTCGAGCCAAGCCTCGGGCGCGCGGTGCTGGCGCGTCGCGTACTTCTCGCCGCCGAAAGTGAGCCGGCCATGCGCGCCGGGGCCGACGCCGACATAGTCGCCATAGCGCCAGTAAGTGAGGTTGTGGCGCGATTCCTCGCCGGGCTTCGCGAAGTTGGAGATCTCGTAGTCCACGAGGCCCGCCGCGCCCAGGCGCGCTACGGTGGCTTCGTAGAGCGCGGCGGCGCGCTCCTCGTCGAGCACGCGGAAATCACCGCGCGCCACCGCCTGCTCGAACTGCGTGCCCGGCTCGATGGTCAGCTGATAGAGCGAGATGTGGCCGGCCGCGAACTGGAGCGCGCGCTCGAGCTCGTCCTGCCACTGCGCCAACGCCTGGCCGGGGCGCGCATAGATGAGGTCGAAGGAGAAGCGATCGAAGGTCGAGGCCGCCATCCGCACGGCGGCGAGCGCCTGCGCGTCGTCGTGCTGGCGGCCGAGGAACCTGAGGTCGTCCGCCACCAGGCTCTGCACGCCGAGGGAGACGCGGTTGGTTCCGGCCTCGCGGAAGGCGCGGAACTTGCCGATCTCGGCGGAGGTCGGGTTGGCTTCCAGCGTGATCTCGACATCGCCCGCGACCGGCCACAGATCGCGCACGCGCCGGATCAGGGCGGCGACCGTTTCCGGCTCCATCAGCGACGGCGTGCCGCCGCCGAAGAACACGCTGGTGACGGTGCGGCCCTGCGCGTCGCGGGCGTAGTGCTCCAGCTCGGCGAGCAATGCGGCGCGCCAGCGCGCATGGTCGGTACGCTCGCGCACATGAGAGTTGAAGTCGCAGTACGGGCACTTCGACCGGCAGAACGGCCAGTGGATATAGATGCCGAAGCCTGGGGCGGGCACGGGCACGAGGACACTCTCACGCGCCATCATGTCTACTCAGTCCGTCACCCCGGACTTGTTCCGGGGTCCACCGTGCCGCCTGCGCCAAGCCTATCCGTGGACCCCGGCTCGCGCTGCGCTTGGCCGGGGTGACGGGAGAGAGGGTGCGATGGGCGAGCACGGGCGCTACTTATCGCCCCCGGAAACACGCCGCCATCAGCTGGCGGAAGGTTTCGGCGCGGTGGCTGATCTCCTGCTTGTGGGCGGGGTCCATCTCGCCGAAGGTCACGTCGTAGCCGAGCGGGCGGAAGATCGGATCATAGCCGAAGCCCCGCGCGCCGCGCTTCTCGTGCATGATCTCGCCCTCGATCCACCCCTCGAACAATTCGCAATGGCCGTCGGGCCAGCACAAGGCGAGGGCGCTGACGAACCGGCCGCGGCGGTTGCGATGGGCGCCGAGCTCGCGCAGCACGCGGTCCATGCCGATGTTGAAATCGCGCGCGCCGCTCGCGCCCTTGTCGGCCCAGCGCGCCGAATAGATGCCGGGCGCGCCGCCCAGCGCATCGACCGACAGGCCGGAATCGTCGGCCAGCGCCGGCAGGCCCGATGCCCTGGCCGCCGCCACCGCCTTCAGCCGCGCATTGCCGATGTAGCTGTTTTCGGTTTCGTCAGGTTCCGGCAGGCCGAGATCGCCCGCCAGCACGACCTCGATGCCGAAGGGCCGCATCAGCTCCACCATCTCCCTGAGCTTGCCCTTGTTGTGGCTGGCGATGACGAGCTTCTGCTCCGTGAAGCGGCGCGGCACATGCAGCACCTTCGCCATCAGGAGACAGGGATTCTCCTCGTTCCACAAGGTCGGGAACACTTCCAGCGGCACGAAGCCCTCCGCCGCATAGAAGCGGTGCGTGCGGGCATAGCACGGATCGCCGGCCGCGGGCGCCAGCGTCTTCACCGTCAGCGCGCGCGTGGCGGTATCCTTGAGATGCGCCTCGATCGCCGCCAGCAGGCGCGCGCCGATGCCCGCGCGGTGATGCGTGGAGCGCACCGCGATCAGGTGCAGTTCGGCCGCCGCGGGGAAATGCTGCCGGAGCGTGGCAAAGCCAACCGCTTCATCGCCGTCGCGCGCCACCCACATCGGCAGGTCGCGTGCTTCGTCGCAAAAGCGCCCGACCGCCTCCGGAATGCCGAACCACTCCGGCAGGGATTGGAGCAGGTCACGGCAGATGCGCTCTTTCGCATCGGGGTTGTGCTCGATCGCGATGGTGAGGTCGATGTCCGGCACGATCTACCCGGCTTCATTGGCCACTGAGCTGCGATGGCATCGCACCGCCATTGCGCCCACTCTCCCGTCATCCCGGCCTTGAGCCGGGATCCATCGCGCCGCCGCCCGTGCGACTGACAGATGGACCCCGCCTCGCGCTGCGCTTGGCCGGGGTGACGTATTGAGAAGTGGGTTCAACGGCGTGTCCATCGGCACGCCGTTTACTCCAGCCCCAGCACGATGCGCTGCAGGCGCGTCAGTTCGGCGACGCCCTTGCGGGCGTAGGCGAGCAGTTGCAGGAACTCCGCCTCGCTGAACGGCGCGCGCTCTGCCGTGCCCTGCACCTCGATGATGCCGCCCTTGGCGGTCAGCACGAAATTGGCGTCGGCCTCGGCGGCGGAATCCTCGGCGTAGTCGAGGTCCAGCGCGGCGGCCTTCTGGTGGATGCCGCAGGACACCGCCGCGACCTGGTCGCTCAGCGGAATCTCGTTCGCCGCGCCCAGCTTCTTCATGTGGCGGAAGCACAGATAGAGCGCGACATAGGAACCCGTGATGGCGGCGGTGCGGGTGCCGCCATCGGCCTGCAGCACGTCGCAATCGACCTTGATCTGGCGCTCGCCGAACCCCTTGAGGTTGGTGACGGTGCGCAGCGCGCGCCCGATCAGGCGCTGGATCTCCTGGGTGCGGCCGGACTGCTTGCCCTTGGCCGCCTCGCGGTCGGTGCGCGTGTGGGTGGAGCGCGGCAGCATGCCGTATTCCGCCGTGACCCAGCCCTGGCCGGAGTTGCGCAGGAACGGCGGCACGCGCTCGTCGATCGAGGCGGTGCACAGCACATGGGTCTCGCCGAACTTCGCGAGGCACGAGCCTTCGGCATATTTGTTCACGTCGATCAGCAATTCGACGGCGCGCATTTCGTCCGCCGCCCGGCCGGATGGGCGCATGAGAGCGCTCCCTGTTCATGGTCCGAAATCGCGGCGGAAGCTACACGGGGGGAGGGGAGAAGTCCACCGGGGCACGGCGCAGTCGCGACCCCCCAACTCCTTTGCCGTCACTTATACCGCCGGCTTCGCGACCACCTGGTGCGGTCGTCGTATTCGGGCGGGCGCTTCCTGACCCAGGCGATGAACTGCGCAAGCAGCGGGTGGCGGCGCAGCGCCTCGAACGCCGCGTATTCCTCCGCCAGCTCGCGCTCGCTCAGCATGGCGTGGATGGCGCGGTGGCAGATCTTGTGCATGGTCACGGCTTCGTGCCCGCCGCGGCTGCGCGGGACTGGGTGGTGCCGGTCGAGGCCGGCGCCGGCGATCATCGGCCGATCGCACAGCGGGCACGTTCCGGCTGATTCCTGGCGAGCGGGTGCGGCCGGGAGCGGGCGCCTGGTTCGCACTTTGCGCATGGCGATGGGCTGTGCCGGGGCGCGGGGCCGCCGGCAACCGCGTGTTGACGCCGCCATACCCCCTCCCTAGATTCACCTCATGCAGTTCATTCCCAAGGGCGGAAAGGGCGAAGACGGTATCGGCGGGCACCGACCGGTGCTGGCCGAGATGTCGGACCGCTCGCGCGAGATCTTCCGCCAGATCGTCGATGCCTATGTGGAGACCGGGGAACCGGTCGGGTCGCGCACCCTGTCGCGGCGCCTCGGGCACCTCTCGCCCGCCACCATCCGCAACGTGATGTCGGACCTGGAGGAGGTCGGCCTCTTGTTCGCGCCGCACACCTCGGCCGGGCGGCTGCCGACCGAGCTGGGGCTGCGGCTGTTCGTCGACGGCCTGATGGAGGTGGGCGGCCTCACCGCCGACGAGCGCGAGGCGATCGACGGCCGGTGCAACGCCTCCGGCCGCTCCTTCCCCGAAGTGCTGGAGCAGGCGACCACCATGCTCTCCGGCCTGTCGCGCGCGGCCGGCCTGGTGCTGGCGCCCAAGAGCGAGCGGCCGCTGAAGCACATCGAGTTCGTGCACCTGGCGCCAGGACGCGCCCTCGTGGTGCTGGTCACCGAAGGCGGCATGGTGGAGAACCGCCTGATCGACGTGCCGATGGGCCTGCCGCTTTCGACCCTGGTCGAGGCGACGAACTACCTCAGCGCCCGGCTGGTCGGGCGCACCATCGGCATGGCGCGCGAGGGGGTCCTCGCCGAGCTGACCAGCCAGCGGGCGGAACTGGATTCCCTGACCCGCAAGGTGGTGGAAGCGGGCCTTGCGACCTGGGCCGATGGCGAGCGGGCGGAAGGCGCGCTGATCGTGCGCGGCCAGTCGCACCTGCTGGACGACGTGCAGGAGGCCGCGGACCTGGAGCGGCTGCGCTCGCTGTTCGCCGCGCTCGAGACCAAGGAGCAGCTCCTGAAGCTGCTGGAAGCGGCGGACCAGGCCGAGGGCGTGCAGATTTTCATCGGGGCGGAGAGCAACCTGTTCGGCCTTGCCGGCTGCTCGGCCGTGATCTCGCCCTACCGCGACAGCCAGCGGCAGCTGGTCGGCGCGGTCGGCGTCATCGGCCCCAGCCGGCTCAACTATGCCCGCATCATCCCGATGGTCGACTACACCGCCAAGGTGATCGGGCGGATCCTGGGCTGAACCTGCGACATCGCGTTAACCCTCGGTCCCTTGACCGGATTTAGCGGTTGACCATCTATGCGATGGCTCTAAAACACCGGCTGTTCACATAGAAGACAGGATTCAATGCTGGATCGCGACATGAGCGACGAGAAAGACACGACCCAGGTTCCGGAGCCAGCCAACGATTCCGGCCCAGTCGACGACGGCACCGACATTCCGGCCGGGCCGGACCAGGAGCTGGCGGCCGTCCGGCAGGAAGCGGCGCAGCTCAAGGATCAGCTCCTGCGCGCCCTGGCGGAGGCGGAGAACGTGCGCCGGCGCGCCCAGCGCGAGCGCGAGGATGCCGCCAAATACGCGATCGCGAACTTCGCGCGCGACGTGCTGCAGGTCAGCGACAACCTGCACCGCGCACTGGAGGCGATTCCCGCCGCGGCGCTGGCCGAGGACGAGGCGCTCAGGAACCTGCACGAAGGCGTGACCGCGACCGAACGGCAGCTCGATGCCGCGCTGGAGCGCCAGCAGGTCACGCGCATCTGGCCGATGGGCGAGAAGTTCGACGCCAACCTGCACCAGGCGATGTTCGAGGTGCCGACCTTCGACCACCAGCCGGGCACGGTGGTGCAGGTGATGCAGGCCGGCTATCTCATCCACGACCGCCTGCTGCGCCCGGCCCTGGTCGGCGTCGCCAAGCAGCCCGCCGGCGAAGCCCCGCCGCCGGGCGCGGGCAGGGTGGACACGATCGCGTAATCAGGTATCAGGTATCAGGTATCAGATGGGGATGCTTTCTGATCCCTGATACCTGATCCCTGTTATCTGATATCAAGGCTACGCCGACTTGATGTCCCGCAGGAAGCTGTCCACTTCCGCCCGCAGCGTTTCCGACTGCTTGGCGAGCTCGCCGGTGGAGGCCAGCATCTGACTGGCGGCATGGCCGGTATCGCCGGCCGCCTGGGTCACGCCGCCGATGTTGGACGACACGTCCTGGGTGCCGCTGGCGGCCTGCTGGATGTTGCGGGCGATCTCGCGGGTCGCGGCGCCCTGCTCCTCGACCGCGCTGGCGATCGAGGTGGCGACCTCGTTGATCTCGCCGATGATCTTGGTGATGCCCTGGATCGCCTCCACCGAGTTGCCGGTGGCGCCCTGGATGGCCGCGATCTGTGCCGAGATCTCCTCGGTCGCGCGGCCGGTCTGGGTGGCGAGGTTCTTCACTTCCGAAGCCACGACCGCGAAGCCCTTCCCGGCTTCGCCCGCGCGCGCCGCCTCGATGGTGGCGTTGAGCGCCAGCAGGTTGGTCTGGCTGGCGATGTCGCTGATCAGCTTCACCACTTCGCCGATCTTCTCCGCCGCGTCGGCGAGGCCGCGGACCTGGCCGTTGGTACGCTCGGCCTCGGCCACCGCCTTGTTGGCGATGGCGGCGGACTGGCTCACCTGGCGGCTGATCTCGGCGATCGAGCCGGACAGCTCCTCGGTCGCGGCCGCCACGGTCTGCACGCTGCTGGTGGCTTCCTCCGAGGCCGCGGAGACGATTGTCGCCTGCCGGCTGGTCTGCTCCGCCGTCGCGGACAAGGCGGCCGCACTGGCCTGCATCTCGTTGGTCGCCGCCGTCACGGTCTTCAGGGCGGTGCTGACGCTGCGGTCGAACGCGGCGGTGCGCTTCTCCAGCGCGTCGGCGCGCCTGGTCTTGGCCTCCTGCTCCTTGCGCTGCTCGGCGGCCAGGCTGTCGGCGCGGATCGCGCTGTCCTTGAACACCTGCATGGCCGCGGCCATCGCGCCGATCTCATCCTTGCGATCGCGTGCCGGAATCTCGACCGCAATGTTGCCGCCGGCCAGGCTGCTCATGGCGCCGGTCATCGCGTTCAAGGGCGTGCAGATGGCGCGCACCATCCAGAAGACGGCGGCGATCAATGCGGCGAACGCCACCACGAAGGTGGCGACCAGGACGTCGCGCGCGCGGACGGCGGTATGATCGGCGGATGCCTTGGCGGCCTCCGCCGAGGCGCCGATCAGGTCGCTGATATTGCCGAGGGCGACCTCGAGCTCCTCGAACTTCGAGACGAAACCGGCGAACTGCTGCTCCGCGGCGGCGGAATCCTGCCCGGCCAGCGCGACCATCGACTGGGCGCCATTGATGTAGGCGGCGAGCTTGCCATCGACCGAGGACAGCGCCGCGGTCACGTCGGCGTTCAGCGGCAGCGCCTTGTTGGCGTCGATATGCTCGCGGAAGTTCTTCACATGGTCATCCAGATCGGCCTGGATCTGCGTCAGGGCCGACTTGTCGGTCAGGGCGGCATGCAGGGCGTTGATGACGTCCGCGCGCAGCGCGTCGTGCATCATGTCGCCTTCCATGTGGTTGCGCAGGGCCTGCGAGGTCACGACCACGTCGCCCAGCTCTTCGGCCTGGCTGATGATGCCCCAATAGCCGATCGCGCCGATGACGAACGCCACAGCGCCCATCAACCCGCCGAACCCGAAGAATTTCTGGCGGATCGACAATGACTTGAACATTCCTGGCTTTCCTTCCTTCCGCGATCTTGCGCGCCCGGGGCGCAGCAGGGACAAGCTGTAGGCGATTAAGTATCCGTTCAGCCTTAATATCGGGTAAACCGAACGGCCAGGCGTTCGCACTGGCGGCAGCGGTTCAATTCCTAAAAGTTGTCTCCATTTCGCCCGTGCCGCCGGCCTGCTAGGACATGACGATTGGGCGGCGGGGGCGCAGGAGCATGGACGGAAGCGTCGGCAAGGGTGGACCCGCAAGCAGCGGTGCGCGCGGCGACGCGGCGGCGCGTCCGCAGCAGCGGCTGAAGGGCGCGCTCATCCTGAGCGCGGCCGTGTTCGTGACCGGCGCGCAGGACGCCTTCATCAAGAATCTCAGCGGCTCCTATCCGGTCCACGAGATGCAGACCTTCCGCGCCGCCGCCGCGCTGCTGCCGGTCCTGGGCTGGATCGTGGCGAGCGGCGGCCTCCGCCTGCTGCTGCGGACCCGGCCGAGCGGGCTGCTGCTGGCGCGCTCCGCCATCCTGTCGCTGGCCAGCCTCAGCTTCTATGTCTCGCTGGCCGGGATGCCGTTCGCCGATGCGGTCGCGATCTACTTCTCGATGCCGCTGATGATCGCCGCGCTGTCCGGCCTGCTGATCGGCGAGCGGGTGCCGCCCTGGCGCTGGGCGGCGGTCGGGATCGGCTTCGCCGGCGTCATCATCGTGCAGCATCCAGGCGTCGGCGTGTTCGAGCCGGCCTCGCTGGTCGTGCTGTTCTCCACGCTCTGCTATGCCGTCGGGCTGATGCTGACGCGGCCGGTCGGCATGCGGGTGAACTCGGCGGTGATGGGGTTCTGGCAGCTCGCCGGATTCCTGGTGACGGGCGTCGCGCTCAGCCTGGTGTTCGGCAGCGGCGCGTTCCACGATTCGGCCCATCCCAGCCTCGCCTACCTGACCGCCGGCTGGACCAGGCCAACCGCATTCGACCTGGCGCAGATGCTGGGATTCGGCCTGGCTGCCGCGCTCGCGACCATCCTCTACACGGCAGGCTACAAGGTGGCCGCGCCCAGCTTCGTCGCGCCGTTCGAATATTCATCGCTGATCTGGGCCAGCGTCTGGGGCTTTGCGCTGTGGGGCGACGTGCCCGGCGCCGCCACCTTTGCGGGCGCCGCTCTCATCGTCGCGGCAGGGTTGGGGATGATCGCGCGCGAAGCGCGCGCCAGGAATCAGGAATCAGGGATCAGTAATCAGATGTGAGGAAATGCGATGTAATCTCTTCTGATTCCTGATACCTGATCCCTGATTCCTCTGGCTCGGTATTTCCAGCGCACCAATGGCCGCCCAACCCACCCGCCGCCGCCTGCCGCCGCTCAATGCACTGCGCGCGTTCGAGGCGGTGGCGCGTTCATTGAGCTTCACCAAGGCGGCGGACCAGTTGCTGGTGACCCAGAGCGCTGTCAGCCGGCAGGTCAAGAACCTCGAGGACATCCTCGGCGTTCAACTGCTGAAGCGCAAAGGGCCGCTGGAGCTGACCGAAGAGGGCCGCAAGCTGCTGCCGGTGCTGACCGGCAGCTTCGACAGGATCGCGGACGTGATCGCCGGCATCAAGGCGACCCACGCCAACCCGCCCCTTACCTTGTCGCTGCCGCCGACCTTCGCGCGCCGCATGGTGATGGCGCGCCTCGCCGATTTCCAGCGCCGGCATCCCGATCTCGAGATCCGCATCGACACCCCGCCCAGCAACGTCGAGTTCGCAAGCGCGCCGGTCGACATGGCGATCTTCTTCGGCACGGACAATGTCGATGCCCTGATCACCGACCTCCTGATGCGCGAGGAATTCACGCCGGTCTGCTCGCCCAGGCTGGCGGCCGATGCGGGCAACGACCTCGCCGAATTCGTGCGCGCGCATCCGCTGCTCCATGTGCGCCAGGGCGATGACCTGTGGCAATGCTGGACCATCTTCGCGGGGCAGAGCGGCATTGCCGACGTGCCCGTCGATCGCGGCATCGTGCTGGAAACCGCCGACCTCGTGGTCGAATCCGCGATGAACGACGGCGGGGTCGGCATGTTGGACCTGCGCCTGTTCCCCGAGGAAGTGAAGTCCGGCCGGCTGGTCGCGCCGTTCAAGACCAGCGTCCGCTCCGGCCGCTCGTATTTCCTGGTCAGCCGCGCGGAGGAGATCGAGATTCCCCGCATCGCGGCGTTCCGCGCCTGGGTGATCGAGCAGTTCGCGAAGACGCTGTAAGACAGCGCCCCGCAGCTTGACTGCGGGCGATGGGCGACCAATATCAAGGGCGCCATGACCCGGGTCCGCAGAAGCCGTTTCCTGTTCCGATCGGGCAGCCTCATCGCGGGCTGATTGCCCCGGATCCAGCGGCGCATCAGTCTACCGGCGCCTGATCCGGGCTCGGGCTTCCAGACCCTCCGATCCATCATCCTCGAGACCAGGAAGGCGGGACCCGCCGCGTCCCCGGCGTCCCCCGAACCGATTTGGCAGGAACCGATCATGAGCATCCGTGAAGCGCCCCCGGCCGGCACCCGCGACAGAGGCGTTCCGGACCTCGGAACGGTGCTGGAGACCATCCGATACGAAGTGCGGCCGCATTTCGGCAAGGGCCGCGTGGCGAGCTACATCCCCGCGCTGAAGCGGATTCCCGCCGACAAGTTCGGCATGGCGGTCGCGCTGGCCGACGGCCGCGAGTTCTCGACCGGCGATGCCGCCGAGGCGTTCTCGATCCAGAGCATCTCCAAGCTGTTCACGCTGATGCTGGCCATGAGCGCGATCGGCGACGAGGTGTGGCGGCGCGTCGGCAAGGAACCGTCCGGCACCGCCTTCAATTCGCTGGTGCAACTCGAATACGAGCGCGGGATCCCGCGCAACCCGTTCGTCAATGCCGGCGCGCTCGTGATCCTCGACTGCGTGCTGCAGCGCGTGGGCGAGCGGACCGCCGACGCCATCCGCGACTATGCCCGGGTCCTGTCGCGCAATTTCCTGGTCGAGTACAACGAGACGGTGTTCGCCTCGGAGCTGAGGACGGCGCACAAGAACGCGGCGATCGCGAACCTGCTGCGCAGCCACCGCTCGATCCGCCACGATCCCGAGCGTCTGCTCGCGCTCTATTGCCGGCAGTGCGCGCTGGAGATGAGCTGCCTCGATCTTGCCCGGGCGTTCCTGCCGCTCGCGGGCGGCGGTTTCTCGCCGCTGCTGCAGGAGGCCGTGCTGACGCCGCGCCAGGCAAAGCGGATCAACGCGCTCATGATGACGAGCGGCGTGTACGATTCGGCCGGCAGCTTCGCCTTCCGCGTGGGACTGCCGGCCAAGAGCGGCGTCGGCGGCGGGATCGTCGCGATCGTCCCCAAGCATTGCTGCATCGCCGTCTGGTCGCCGGAGCTGGATCGCTCCGGCAACTCCCTGGTCGGGACCGCCGCGCTCGAACTGTTCGCCCGCTTGACCGATCTATCGATCCTGTAGGCTTGCCGGCGGACGGCCTGGACTGGACCTCGATGCCGGCTTCGTCCGCATCCGGTGGCTGGCCTCAGGCTGATGCATCACCTTCATGACCTCGATGGTGACGGGGCGGCCGTCCGGGCCCGCGTAGCAGATGGATTGGCCCTTGGACAGGCCGAGCAGCGCCGCGCCGATGGGGGTCAGGACCGAGATCGCATCGTCGAAGAATTCCCGCTCGCCGGGATAAGAGAGGGTCACGACCGCGCTCGCGCGGCGGCCCTGTTCGCGATACTCAACCCGCGATCCCATGGTGACGACATCGTCCGGGATGGCGCCTTCATCGACGATCGTCGCGCGCATCAATTCGCGCACCAGATACTCCACCGACCTCCAGTTCCACCGCTCGGCATGAATGGAGAGCAGGGATTCGAGGTTGCCGAGATCCCACTTGGTGACCAGGATTTCAGGCCGCCGCGTGTCGGGGGCCCGCAGAATCGCGCGTGTCATGGTGTCCTCCTCCCGGATGTGTTCCCGGATGTCTTCAGGCGGCCGGTTCGCCGCAATTGATCCACGCCGGCGCGTCGCTCGCCGGAAAGGAATCGTTCGACGCGCGGTTCACGACGTCGTCGGCCTGGCCGGCTCGTTCGGCCTGCGGATCGACGGCCGAGACCGTCCGGACCTTGCGGCTCGTGCCGAGTGCCGCCTTGTCCGTCAGGCCGGCCTTCCGCTTCACTGACGCGTTGCGCATGATTCCTCCAATGTCCGCGAACAGCGCGGAACTCGTCGCGCTGTGCGCGGCGCAGAACAAAAAAGCGAAATTCTTTTTGGGCGCCCGAGCCGGCCCGACACTTTCCGAGCGTTAGCCTCGGCTCGGGCTCATGCCATCTGCGGCGAGGCACCCGGCGCGCCGAAGCGCGGCGAAGATGTTGAGGTCGCACTGCATGGTCATGAATATACCGACCAACAGGCGCATGTTCAAGCAGTCCGGGTCGCGGCGCCGCGCGCTGCGGCGTTTGGGCGCGATGCGCGCCCGGCGGCGTTTGGGCGCGATGCGCGCCCGGCGGCCCGCGTCATTCCGCCAGCAGCTGCTCGAACAGCAGCATCTCCGCATCGCGCGGGACGACCTGGTCGGGCCTCGTCCACATCTGGAAGCGGCCGACGATGTCGAGGTGCCCGCGGCAGGCGAGGCACTCGACCGGCTGCACCAGGGGAATCAGCAGGCATTCGTGCGCGATGGCGCGGCAGGCTTCGCGCAGCAGCCGGCCGCGCTCGTTGCGGTCGAGGCTGCGGGCCGCGCGGCGCACCGCCTGGTCGATCTCGGGGGTCGAGATCAGGCCGTAGTTGCAGGCCCCGAAGCCCTGCGCCGGATCGAAGGCGGCGGCAAAGTCGCGCAGCACCATTTCGGCGTCTGGCAGATAGGCGACCCAGTTGGTCACGAGCAGGCCGAAGGTCGGTTGCGGGTCATAGCGCGCGAAGTCGCGCAGCGGTCCGAAGCCGGGCTTGAGGCGGATGCCGCTGGTCGCGAGCTGGGCGCTCAAGGCGCGCAGCAGCTGCCGGTCGTCGGATTCGACATCGTCCATCGCCGTGACCGCGAGCGTCAGGCCCTCGGCATAGCCGGCGCTCGCCAGCAGGTGCCGCGCCAGATCCGGATCGTACGGGTCGGGCGCGAGGTTGCGGTCCGCGCCGAAGAAGTGCGGCGGCACCGGGCTCGCCAGCGCGCCGCCGCCGCCCATCAGCGCATGGCTCACCAGGAACTCGCGATCGATGGCGAGCGACAGCGCGCGGCGCACCCGCACGTCGGCCAGCGGGTTGGCGTCGACCGGCGTGCCGTCCGGCCGCCACGCCATGCCGCGCGCGCCGGGCAAAATGTTGGGCTGCAGGAAGAAGACGGTGTCGGTGCTGGGCCGCAGGATGCGCACGGCCGATCCCTGCTCCAGCCGTCGCGCCAGGGCGCGCCCGACATGGGGCGTCACGTCGACCCGGCCGGACAGCAGCGCCTCTTCCGCCTCCAGCGCGGTGCGGAAGCCGCGGCCGATCACCACCTTCCATTGCGCCGGGTTCTTGCCCGGGCGGGGATGCGCCACCAGCCGCAGGCCGTGCGCGCCGTAATCCACCAGGCGATAGGGGCCGGTGCCGATGGCGTGCGCAAGGTCGAAGCCGCCGACCGGCAGGTCGCCGGCCGAGCGATGGATGATCGGGACGGCCGCGACCTGCTCCAGGAACAAGGGCGCCGGCGCGCGGCTGCGCAGCACCACGGTCTGCTCGTCCGCCGCCTCGCAGGCTTCGAGGTCGGGGGTGGTCGATTGCATCTCGCACACCGGATCGTCGAGCATGCGCCGCAACCGGCGGAAGGTCGCCAGCACGTCCTCCGCGCCGAGCGCATCGCCGTTCTGGAAGCGCGCCGCCCGGTCCAGGCGGAACATCCAGGTGCGCGGATCGATCTGGTGCCAGGAGCGCGCCAGCGACGGGCGCACGCGGCCGTCATCGTCGATCAGCGTCAGGCACTCGAACACGCAGTCGAGCAAGAAGGTATCGGCATCGACCTGCTGCAGCATGGGGTCGAGCGCCGGCAGCGACTGGGTAAAGCCCATGGTCAGCAGCTCGGCCTCGCCCGGCCGCTCGGTGCGGCGCTGTGCGCGCAGGTCGGGCAGCCACACCGTCATGCGCGTGCCCTTGCCGAGCTCGCTGTCGACGCTGATGCTGCCGCCGAGGTGCTTGACCAGGCCGGCGGTGATGTAGAGGCCGAGGCCGTGGCCGCCGGCCAGGCGCGCCTCCTTGCCGCCGATCGCGGAGAAGGCCTCGAACAGCTGCATCTTCCGGTCGGGCGCGATGCCGGCGCCGGTATCGGTGACGGTGAGGCGCAGGCTGCTGTCCTCGTCGCGCACGATGGTGAGCGCGATCTCGCCGTTGCGGGTGAACTTGGCGGCGTTGCTCAAGAGGTTGATCAGGATCTGGGCGACCCGGCGGCGGTCCGAGGTGATGCTGCCGGCGTCCGGCGGCAACAGCAGGATGAGGTGGTTGCCGTTGCCCTCGATCGCCGCGCGCTCCAGCGCCGCGACCTCCTCGATCAGGGGCGCCAGCTCGAACAGCTCGGCATCGAGCTGGAGATTCTCGCTCTCGATCTGCTCGCTGGTGAGGATGTCGCCGACCAGGCCGATGAGGTGCTTGGATGCCGCCTCGATGGTGGCAAGCTTGTCCTGCCAGCCGTCTGCGGATGCCCGTCGGCGGGCGGCATCGGTCGGCAGCTCCGGCTGGCGCAGGAACTGGGCATAGCCGTAGATGGCGTTCAGCGGGTTTTTCAGCTCGTGCGCCAGGATCGCCATGAACCGGCTCTGCGCGTCTCGGTCGGCGCGCATCGCGTCGGCGGCTTCCTCCGCCCGCTCCGCCGCGTGCATCGCGTCGGCCGCCGCGGCCCAGGCCGCACGCAGCCGCTCCAGATCCTGGAGCCTGGATTCGCTCGGTCGTTTGGTTTCGGTCACGCTGGTTTCGATCATCCCGCAGCCAAGCTTCGCCGGTCCGCATCGAGCCCGGCTAAATCCCTGATTCTCATGCGCCAATCTAACCGAAGCGTTAACAACCACGTCGACGGCGCGGATATCCGTGAAGGCCGTCCCCGCCGGGAAGATTACTCCCGGACGGCCGGCCGGAACAGAAGATCGCGCTGCTGGAGGGGGTTGGCCGAAGGCGCCTGGGTCGGCGCGGCGGCCAGCAGGCGGGTCTGCCGCATCCGCCGCTGGACCGAATCATGGTCAGCGACGGCGTAGCAATAACGGCAGCCATGGACGCAAGTATCGTAGGCGCCGATGTCGCGCGATTCGGCGCACAGGCAGCCCGGCCGGTTGCCCTTGATGGGAGCGGCGATCGGCCGGCCGGCGATGGCGCCAAGGCGGGCCGCATCGATGCAATGCGCGCCGGGCAGCCCGGTGGCGCCGGCCAGCTCCGGCTGGGTGCAGAGCGTCAGCGGGATTTCCCGCCGCGCCGCCGCCTCGCCGAGCGCGGCTGCCAGCGCCGCCTGCTCGGCCGGACCGGGTTCGCGCCAGGCGACGCCTGCTCTGGCGAGGTTGCGCGCCGACTTGGCATAGAGCTGAGCAAACGAAACCACGACCTCGTCGGCAATCCCGGCCAGCGCGTCGGCGAGACGCGCGAAGTTCGCGCGGTGCCAGCCGGTTTCGGTGTCCGGCGTCAGCAGGATCGGATCGTAGCGCCACACCACCCTGCGCCGGCCGTAGCTGCGCGCGATCTCGCGCGCGCTGGCGATGGCGAGCGAGGGATCGATGACGCTGGTATCGATCGTCCGCGGATAGCCGATGATGGTGTAGTGTACGACGAACGGCGTGCCCTGCGCCGCGACCGCGCCCAGGGCACGCATGAACGGCCGCGCGTTGCGGGTCCAGAACACGTAGCCGTCCACCGCCTCGGGCCGGAGGTCGACGATCGAGGCGCGCCGGTTGTAGGGATTCGCGACCGCCACCCTGCCGGCGGAGAACGCCGCCAGGAACCATTCGCCGTGAAAGGCCGGGATGTCGCTGCGGTAGCTCGCGGAGATGATCATGGCGCCGATGATAGCGCGGCGGCAGATCAGGCGATATCCGATGGCTGCGCTGAACGCGCCGCATCCGCTTCAGTTTTGAAACAGCCTGCTGTCCCACCACACCGGCTGGTGCAGGCTGGCCGCAATCCGCCGTGCGTCGCGATGCTCGTCATTGATGACGATGTTGTTTTCCATGCGGGCGACCACGCTTGGCACGATGAGAAGGGCCGAGCGGTTTTCGCTTCGCCATTTGACGCCGTGGGCCCGCGCGGCCGCGCAGTCCGCCGCCGCCCAGTCGGGGATCGTGTCCTTCGTCACCACCTCATAGCTGGTTCCGGGAGGAACCGTGATTTCCACGAAATGCTGGTTCGGCGGGATCCGGCCGCTGCCATGAACCAGCTTCTCGATCATGGCGGTCGAGTAGTGCTCCGATGCGTAGATCACCGGGTGCTCGGCATCATTCCAGCGGCCGGGGAACAGCTTCGAGCCGGCGGACGAATAGATCGGGTGCTCTCCCCTGGGGTCGCCGATCCGGTAGCAGACGAGGATGCGGTCGAGAACCTGGGCGGTCACGCCGCCGATCCGTAGCGCAAGCGCCCCAGAATGTCCGCCACCAGCGCGGCTCCGATCTCGTTGGCGATCACGACATCGATCGGCCTGCGTTGCTGAAGCAGCATGTGCGGCTCATAGAGGAAGCGCCGGGCCGCCTGGTCGTCCTGCCATACCTGCTTGGCGAACGCCCAGACCTTGGCCAATCGAACCAGTCTGGCGCTCTCTTCCGGGGACAGCTTTTTTTCCGCGGCGCGGCGCGACAGGGTCGCCTTCGGGACAATGCGATACTTCAGGCTGGCATCGCCCGGCGCGACATCCCCAAGCACGGACTCCAGCGATATGATCGGCAGGCCGGCTTCGACATTCTCGAACAATTCAAGCCATGACGAAGCGCTCCGGGCCTTCTTCCTGAGGCCAAGACTGACGAACAACGCGCGCACCGCCGGCTCCGGCATGGCTGTCTCCTGTTCCGAATAGAACCAAATATGGCCTCATTCGGAACCGAATGCAAGGGCGGGACTATCGTCGCTGCACCGGGCCGTGGCTCTGCCGGGCCGCCTGCACCCGCCGCCACAGCCACAGCGCGACCAGCACGTCGACCAGCGCGACCGCATAGAAGACGAGCGGGATCCAGGTGGCGGGGGCGCCGGTGATGCCGACCCAGCCGGGCAGCAGGGTGCCGACGATGGCGAGCATGGCGGCGCCGGCCAGGACCGAGGCCGTCACGATCGCGGGCGCCGCGTTGGCGCCGCCGGGGCCAGGCTTGGGGCCTGGAGTGGCCATGCGATCCCCGCTCAACGCATGCGCTGCACGGTCGGGGCGCGGTTGACCGGAAGGCCGCTCTTCTGGACTCCGGGCCGGCCGGCCGGACCCTGGCTTGCGCCGGGGCCCTGGCCGGCGCGGGTGGCGGCGAGCCGGCCGGCATTGACCGCGAACCGCCCGCCAAGCGCGCCCCGCAGGCTGAGCAGGCTGCGCACGAAGCTCAGCAACGCCAGCCCGTAGAACAGCAGCGGCGCGAGCGGGGCGTAGGGCGCGAACTCCGGGAACAGGTCGGCGATCGCATGGACCGGCAGCACGATTGCGACGACCAGCCAGAAGATCGCGTTGCCCAGCAGGCCGGCGAAGGATTTCGCGCCTTTCGGCCGATTGGATTGCAGTTGAATCTTGCGCGCCATGGCAGGCTCCCCAAGGGCGGTTGGCCCGGTTCCATACTGCTGACCATAGTCCCATACGGCGCTGTCCTGCCACTATCCCATGTGCCGCCGGGCCCCGCTCAACCGCGGCGGCCGTTATCGTCGTCGATATCGTGTTGCCGCTGCGTTCCGGGCGGGCGGGGGCAGACCCGCCCCATTGTCTTGCAACCGCTCGAAAAGACCCTATATATCCCAGCGAAATTCGGGGGTCGTCCGGTACCGGCCGTGGCCGTTCCGGAGGGCCGCCGAAAGGCGGCTCGGCTGGCGGCCAGGAGCGGTCCAGCAGGTCGCCAAATCGAACACATACGACGGGAGTCCCCGCGGCGCTTCGATGGGAAGGCTGCGCAAGGGGCTTGCTGAGATTGAGAGGACGAGATGAGCAAAGTCATTGGCATCGACCTTGGCACCACCAATTCCTGCGTCGCGGTACTGGACGGCAAGGACGCCAAGGTGATCGAGAACGCGGAAGGCGCCCGCACCACGCCCTCCATGGTCGCCTTCACCGATTCCGGCGAGCGCCTGGTAGGCCAGGCCGCCAAGCGCCAGGCGGTGACCAACCCCGAGAACACCCTGTTCGCCATCAAGCGCCTGATCGGCCGGCGCTTCGACGATCCCCTGACCAAGAAGGACATGGGCCTCGTCCCCTACAAGATCGTCGCCGGCGACAACGGCGATGCCTGGGTCAATTCCCACGGCAAGAACTACTCGCCCTCGCAGATTTCCGCCTTCATCCTCCAGAAGATGAAGGAGACGGCCGAGAACTATCTCGGCGAGAAGGTGACCCAGGCGGTCATCACGGTTCCCGCCTACTTCAACGATTCCCAGCGCCAAGCCACCAAGGACGCCGGCAAGATCGCCGGCCTCGAAGTGCTGCGCATCATCAACGAGCCGACGGCCGCCGCGCTCGCCTACGGCATGGAGAAGAAGGGCACCGGAATCATCGCGGTCTATGACCTCGGCGGCGGCACCTTCGACATCTCGGTGCTGGAGATCGGCGACGGCGTGTTCGAGGTGAAGTCGACCAACGGCGACACCTTCCTGGGCGGCGAGGATTTCGACGCGCGCATCATCGACTACCTGGCCGACGAATTCAAAAAGGACAACGGCATCGACCTGCGCAAGGACCGCCTCGCGCTGCAGCGCCTGAAGGAGGCTGCGGAGAAGGCCAAGATGGAGCTCTCCTCGGCGATGCAGACCGAGGTCAACCTGCCGTTCATCACGGCCGACCAGAACGGCCCCAAGCACCTCACCATCAAGCTGACGCGCGCCAAGCTGGAATCGCTGGTCGATGATCTGATCGAGCGGACGATGGAGCCGTGCCGCAAGGCGCTGAAGGATGCCGGCCTCAAGGCTTCCGACATCAACGAGGTGATCCTGGTCGGCGGCATGACCCGCATGCCCAAGATCATCGAGAAGGTGAAGGAGCATTTCGGGCGCGAGCCGCACCGCGGCGTCAATCCGGACGAGGTGGTCGCGGTCGGCGCCGCCATCCAGGGCGCGGTGCTGAAGGGCGAGGTGAAGGACGTCCTGCTGCTGGACGTGACGCCGCTGTCGCTCGGCATCGAGACCTTGGGCGGCGTGTTCACGCGCCTGATCGACCGCAACACCACGATCCCGACCAAGAAGAGCCAGGTGTTCTCGACCGCCGAGGACGGCCAGACCGCGGTCACCATCCGCGTGTTCCAGGGCGAGCGCGAGATGGCGGCGGACAACAAGCTGCTCGGCCAGTTCGACCTGGTCGGCATCCCGCCGGCGCCGCGCGGCATGCCGCAGATCGAGGTCACGTTCGACATCGACGCCAACGGCATCGTCAACGTCCAGGCCAAGGACAAGGCGACCAGCAAGGAGCAGCAGATCCGCATCCAGGCCTCGGGCGGGCTCAGCGATGCCGACATCCAGAAGATGGTGAAGGATGCCGAATCGCACGCCGCCGAGGACAAGAAGCGCCGGGCCCTGGTGGAGGCGCGCAACCACGCGGACGCCACCATCCACGGCGCGGAGAAGCAGCTCAAGGAGGCCGGCGACAAGGTCGGCGCCGACGACAAGGCGGCGGTCGAAGCTGCGATCGCGACTCTGAAGCCGGAGCTGGAAAGCGAGAACGCCGACGCCATCAAGGCCAAGACCGACGCGCTGGTCCAGGCGCTGATGAAGGTCGGCGAGGCGATGTACAAGGCGGCGGCCGCCGAGGGCGGCGCCCAGGCTGGCGGAACGGGCGGCGACGGCGCAGGAAGCGCGCAGGACGGCGGCGATGCCGGCGCCCAGGGTGGTTCCTCGGGCGGCTCCTCGGGCAGCGAGGAGAAGGTCGTCGACGCCGATTTCGAGGAGGTCGACGAGCGCAAGGGCAAGAGCGCCTGAGCGCACAGCAACATCGGCGGGGCCGGACGGGGAAGGTCCGGCCCTTGCCGCATTTCAGTGGCGTAACCGGGGGCGTGGGCGGCGAGGGTCCGCCCGGTGTCGCCAGGCTTGAGTGAAGCGAGGCGATGGCGAAGCAGGATTATTATTCGACGCTGGGGGTCGCGAAGGACGCCGATCTTGAGACGCTCAAGAAGGCGTACCGCAAGCTCGCCATGCAATTTCACCCCGACCGCAACCACGGCGATGCGTCGGCGGAGCAGAAATTCAAGGAAGTCAGCGAGGCCTACGACGTCCTGAAGGACGATCAGAAGCGCGCGGCCTATGACCGCTTCGGCCACGCCGCGTTCGAGAACGGCCACGGCGGCTTCAACGGGCGGGGCGGGGCGGGCGCCGCCGGCTTCGATTTCACCGCCTCGGGCTTCGCCGACATTTTCGACGAGATGTTCGGCGAGTTCATGGGCGGCCGGCGCGGCAGCCAGTCCCGCGCCCGCGGCGGGGACCTGCGCTACAACATGGACATCACGCTCGAGGAGGCGTTCGGCGGCAAGCAGGCGACCATCCGCGTGCCGGGCACCCAGCCGTGCGAGGCCTGCCACGGCACCGGCGGGGAAAAGGGCACCCAGCCCGTCACCTGCCCGACCTGCCGCGGCCACGGCAAGGTGCGCGCGACCCAGGGCTTCTTCACCATCGAGCGGACCTGCGCGGCGTGCGGCGGCCTCGGCAAGGTGATCGAGAAGCCGTGCCCCGCCTGCCACGGCCAGGGCCGCACCACCAAGGACAAGACCCTGCAGGTGACGATCCCGCCGGGCGTGGAGGACGGCACGCGCATCCGCCTCGCGGGCGAGGGCGAAGCGGGGCTGCGCGGCGCGCCCTCGGGCGATCTCTACATCTTCCTCTCGCTCAAGCAGCACCGCCTCTTCCAGCGCGACGGCGCCAACATCCATTGCCGCGTGCCGCTCTCGATGGCGACGGCGACCCTCGGCGGCGGGATCGAGATCCCGACCATCGACGGCTCGAGGGCCAAGGTGCAGGTGCCGCCCGGCACCCAGACCGGCCAGCAGTTCCGCCTCAAGGGCAAGGGCATGAGCGTGCTGCGCACCAGCGCGCGCGGCGACATGTACGCCGAGATCGTGGTCGAGACCCCGGTCAACCTCAGCAAGCACCAGAAGGAGCTGCTGAAGGAGTTCGAGGCCGAGGGCAGGAAGCACGGCTCCTCCTCGCCCGAAGCCGACAGCTTCTTCCGCAAGGTGAAGGAATTCTTCGGCAAGGAAGAGGGCTAGGCCCCTATACCCCCGGCCGCCGGCTTTTGCTATGAAGTCGGCCCAGGACCAAAACCACAAAGATCAGGCGCAGGGGGGCGAATGGCGCGGGGCGCGGCCAAGGGCGCGAAGTCCGGCTCATCCAATTCCAGGAACGGCAACAACGGCCAGCTCGGCTTCGAGGCCGATCTGTGGCGCATGGCGGATGCCCTGCGCAACAACATGGATGCCGCCGAATACAAGCACGTCGTGCTCGGCCTCCTCTTCCTCAAATACATCTCCGACGCGTTCGAGGAGCGGCATGCGACGCTGGAGGCGGAGCGCGAGCACGGCGCCGACCCGGAGGACCCCGACGAATACCGCGCGGCCAAC
>DASSBF010000119.1:0-21406 GCA_035699005.1 Dongiaceae bacterium | reverse complement strand
CGTCGTTTCGTTTTCAGATCGACCTTCGACTTACCCGCGCTTACATCATCCATGAAGCGCTTTATATCGGCGCGACTAACGTCTTTTACCTTACGATTCCCGAGCAGTGGTTTTATATGTCGGGCAATTCGACCCCGATCAACGTAGAGTGTACTTGGCCTTTTGGGGCGATTCCTTTTTCCGAGAATGGCCCCTTTCTGTGCGGCTTCCAGATAAAGATCGCAGAGCTTCGAGATCGTGATCGCGGCATGATCGAGGCTCCGCAGCTCGGCCACATCTTCACCTGCAACGACCCGCCCGAGCAGCATCTTTGCGCGTGCGCGTGCCTCCTGAACCGTGATCCGGCCGTGAAGGCCAATCACGTAACGGCGGGTACGGCCTCGCATCCGATATTGGATGAGGTATGCGCGCTTGCCGCTCGGATATATGCGGCAACCGAAACCAGTTACATTTACGTCCCACAAGAAGACGTCTGAGGCAGCTGGTCTTGTCGTCTCGACGAGCCTCTTTGTCAGGCGGATCATCGGGCTCTCACGGAAGCACCACGGAAGCGCGCGGAAGCAAACTAGGCGAAAATAGAACAATCACGCTTCGGCGGACAAAGTCAAGAATAGCGGGCTGCTTCAGTACGTTATCGTAAATGAGCGCATCTGATCGCAAGTCAGGGAATGTCCTGTTTGCGCCCTCCGAAGGCAAAGGTCGTGAGTTCGAATCTCGCCGGGTGCGCCAAACCCTGCCGAAATCTACGATTTCCTGCGCGCAGCCACGCCAGACCGCGACGGCAGAAATTCGTTGTCGTAGGAGGGGTGATGTTCGGTATCACTCGGCGTTCGCGTCGGTCCAATACTCCTTGGCTGCCGATACGGTGACTGCTTCCCATGGTCATGCCCGGAGCCATCCTTATTGATTCAATGCGATCGGCCGCCGATCCATCAGCTCCAATGCCAATTGAAGACCTTGCTCAGTTCACGCAGCCAGAGCACGGAACTCGCCATCGCCACGCAGATTATCCAGTCGCCGATGCTCAGCGGGACGGTCGAAAACGCCGACTGCAGAAATGGCATATAGACCACCGCCATATGCAGGACGAGCGATAGGCCCACAGCCGACCAGAGCCAATGGTTGGTGAACAGATTTGCGAAGGCGCTGCGTTCGTCGGAACGCGCGTTGAAGACATTGAACAGTTGGAACAGGGTCAGCGTCGTGAAGGCCATGGTCTGCCCATATGCAAGGCTGCCAGCGCCGTCGATCAGCCCGCCGGGAAGCGAGGCGTCGAAAATGAGCAACGTCCCAGCGGCCATGATCGCGCCGACGAAGAGAATGCCGGCCCACATGCGCGGCGTGATCACACCTTCGCCGCGAGGTCGCGGTGGCTTGCTCATGGTGCCTGTATCCGCCGAGTCGACGCCCAGTGCCAGTGCCGGCGCGCCGTCGGTCACCAGATTGATCCAGAGGATCTGCGTCGCCAGCAGCGGCAGGACCACACCGCCGCCGCCCGTCGCGTGCAGACCGATCAGGTCGGCCAGAAGCACGCCGAAGAACATGGTCATGACCTCGCCGACATTCGACGAGAGCAGGTAGCGCAGGAATTTCCTGATGTTGGAGAAGATGGCCCTGCCTTCCTCGACAGCAGCCACGATCGACGCGAAATTGTCGTCGGCGAGCACCATGTCGGCGGCCTGCTTGGAGACATCCGTTCCGGTGATGCCCATGGCAACGCCGATATCGGCCTTTTTCAGCGCCGGCGCATCGTTGACGCCGTCGCCGGTCATCGCCACCGTCATGCCCCCGCGCTGCAGCGCGTTCACAATGCGCAGCTTGTGGCCGGGATTGACGCGGGCATAGACTGAGACCTCGCAGACCGTCCGGTCGAGTTCCTCGTCCGACATCTTCTCCAATTCGGCGCCCGTGACGGCCCTGCCGTCAACCGCGATGCCGAGTTCCATGGCGATGACCGCGGCCGTCCTGGGGTGGTCGCCGGTGATCATCATCGACCTGATGCCGGCGGCCTTCGCGCGAGCGATGGCTTGATTCGCTTCGTCGCGCGGCGGATCGATCATGCCGACCAAGCCGAGGAAGACGAGATCATGCTCGACGTCATCGTCGAACCCGTTGGCTGCCGATGCATCCTTCGGCAGCGAGCGGAAGGCGAGTCCAAGCGTGCGCAGCGCGTCGCCGGCCAGTTCTTCGTTCGCAGACGCGATCGCAGTGCGCCTCTCCGCCGTCAGAGGCTTTGATACTTCGCCAACCAGCTCGTGCGAACAGCGCGCCAGCAGAATATCCGGCGCACCCTTGGTGAAGGCGCGCAACAGATCCTGCCGCTCGGCGTCGGCGTGAACCGTACTCATCAACTTGCGTTCGGACGAGAACGGAACTTCCCCGACGCGTTCGAAGCGCGTATCGAGCGTCTCTTCTTCCAGCCCGGCCTTGCGGGCAGCGACGATCAGCGCGCCTTCGGTCGGATCGCCCTGGACCGACCAGCGGCCGTCGTGCTCCTGAAGCACTGCGTTGTTGGCGCGGTCGGCTGCGGCCAACGTACGGATGAACTCGGCCCTGAGTGGCCCTTCGATCGGGCCGTCACTGCGGCGCGTAACGTCGCCTTCGGGTGCGTAGCCCGTGCCGCCCAGGTTCACGCTCCCGCTCGCGGTGACCACCCGGCGCACCGTCATCTCGTTCCGGGTGAGCGTGCCGGTCTTGTCGGAGGCGATGACATCGGCCGAGCCGAGTGTCTCGACCGCTGAAAGATGCCGGATGATGGCCTTCCGCTTTGCCATACGCTGTACGCCGAGCGACAGCACCGCCGTCACCACTGCCGGAAGCCCTTCCGGCACCGCAGCGACGGCGAGCGCCACTCCGAGAATAAGGACATCGAATATGGCCGCGAAGCCCCGGACATCCTCGAACAGCAGGATCGTCCCGATCATCACCACTGCGATGACGATGACCACGACGCCGAGCAGCCGCCCGACTCGATCCAGTTCCTTCTGCAGCGGGGTTGTCTCGTCCGGAGCCGCCCCCAACATGCCGGCGATACGTCCCATCTGGGTCTGCATTCCCGTCGCCGTGACCACCGCCCGACCCCGCCCGTAAGTGGCCGCAGTACCGCTGAAGACCATGTTGTGACGGTCGCCGAGCCCCGCCTCTTCCACGAGCGCCGCGGTATCCTTCGAAACGGGCAAGCTCTCGCCCGTGAGCACCGCTTCCGCGGTCTGCAATGCAGTCGATTGAGTCAGCCGCGCGTCGGCTGGAATGGTGTCGCCTTCCTCGATCAGAATCAGGTCGCCGGGAACGAGGTCGGACGCGGGAAGGCGTTGTCTCGTGCCGTCGCGGACCACAGTGGCGTGCGCGGCCGACATTTGGCTCAGCGCCGCCAATGCCTGTTCAGCCCGGGCCTGCTGAAGATAACCCATAATGGCGTTGAGGATCACGATTGCCAGGATGGTGATAGCCTCGTAGGGCAGTGCGGAGTCGCGTTCAATAAACCAGAGTGCAGCCGAAATCAGCGCCGCGACGATCAGCAGGACGACGAGTACATCCGTGAACTGGGCGAGAAATTTCCGCCATGCGGGAGTTGGCTTTTCCGCCGTCAGTTCATTTCTGCCGTATCGCTCAAGCCGCGGCCTAGCTTCCACCGCGGTTAAACCACGCTCCGCGTCGGCGCCGAGCGCGGCCAGCACGACCGCGACTGTTTTGAGGTAGGGTTCCCCCCGCGTAGGCTCCGGAAGCATTGTCGCCCATCTTCGTTTGCGTGACCTTGTCCAGCGGCTCGGGCATCCTGCGACCCTCGCTACGCACTGGAGATGATAAGATATGTCGGATGGGCAATGTTACCGTGAGCGATCCTTTGCCCTGAAGTGCTGCGTCGATCCAACCGTCAGCTGCGGTGACCAGCGCTGCGGCCAATGGCTTCATGGTACGAGCTAACGCGCAAACGCGTTAGATGCCGGAATAGGATAGATTTCATGAGGCCTGTTCATGAAAATCACGCTTGGCAAGTTATCCGAGGTCACGATCGAGGGTCACTGCGGGAATGACTGAACTTGGCGGCCGCATCGGTCAGCTAGACTATCGCAGTAGTACCGGCAGTTCTAGGCTGCTCACGGCGACATCCGCCGGGGAACGGCTGAAACATCATAGCGCCCCGGCGAAGATGTAGTTATCAGTTTCATCTACGCTGGGGCGCCACCCTCCTGCCATTTTGCATAGAATCACCAGCATTGTTTCCGTGCGGATCTATGCTTGCGGCCCGATGAGCCGCGATTCTCACTCGTACAGTCCCGCCTCTGAGAAATGGACATTTCCGGACGCATCTGTCCGGATGGATTTGGCAGACAACCGCATCTCGGGTTAGATGCATCTCATGGGGTATGGGGTCTTCGTTTACCGTTCGGATTCGATCTATGACGACAACCCTGCCGAGATCTATCAGTTTCCTCGGCAGTATCTCGGTCGTGCTCAGTCCTGCCTTGGTGACTGGATCATCTACTATGAGCCTCGCAAGGTGGCGGGGACGCGAGGATACTTCGCGGTAGCGAAAATTGAGCGGATCATTCCCGATCCCGCGGCGAACGGCATGCACCTCGCCCTGATCGAGCCCGGAAGCTATCTCGATTTCATCAACCCCGTTCCTTTCAGTGGCGCATCGGGCGTGGTTGAACAAAGCGTGCTGAACGAGCAAGGACGGATTTCCGGTCGCGCCCAATCGGCCGTCCGTGCAATCGCGCCAGGCGATTTCAAACGCATTGTTGCCTTGGGCCTTAGTGAGAGCGAGCCTTTGCTCCCTCGCCTTGGCGAGGAATTTCAGCCGCTCGGCCTTCGCGACGAGCAAGCGCCTTCCGAGTTCGAACAGGACCGTGATCGGAAGAGTTTTACGGTATCGAGGATCGTGCGCGACCGCATTTTCCGCCGGATCGTGTTGCGCGCCTACTCCGAGCGCTGCGCTATCAGTGGGCTGAAGCTGATCAACGGCAGCGGTCGCGCGGAGGTCGCCGCTGCACACATCCGGCCAGTCGAAGAGAATGGCCCCGACATCATCAGCAACGGTATTGCCCTTTCCGGCACCGTGCATTGGATGTTCGATCGAGGCCTGCTCAGCCTATCTGATGACCTGCGGATCCTGGTCTCGCGGCAGACGAACGATCCCGAGGGTGTCAGAGCCCTTGTCAACAAGAGCGGTTGCGCATTCGCTCCTCAGCGGTCGTTCGAACGTCCGCATCCCAGTTTCCTGCGATGGCACCGCGAGCATCGCTTCAAAGAGTGATGTGCGGGATGACCATGCCTGAGGGAACCGACCGGTCCCAGCGAGGTGGACCGCCGCTGCGAACGGATTGAGCCGGGCTACCCGGGAAAATGGCGCGATGGCTCCAAAGCCGCGGGGCCTTGCTGCGATCGAGCGCGATCGAGATTGGCTTTCGCGCAACGATACCGATTTGTCGATAGCCGTGTTGACGATGATCCCGCTCGGCGGATTGAAGTCACGTCTTCAGCCGCCACGCCACGAGCCGCATTGATGCGCGCAGCGCGGCTACCTTCAAATTGCACGGCTCACTCTTTCGGCTTTTCTTCGTCCTCGATCGGGCGGATTCCTTCGGTCGGCTTCGGCGAGTGTCGGAATGTCTTGAACAGGTCGAAGCCCTCCCCCTCAACCGATCGCTTCTTGGCGGGAAGCGGGCCTGAGTGATTGTTGGGGGCCTTTTCAGTAGACATCGGTTTGGTCTTTCTGGCTGGTTGGTCTATGGTCGTCGCAGAGCCGTCGCGCTCCGAACAGCACCACAACAATTGCGATCCGCTACAGCGCTACTGGGAGGATTCGGTGGCAACCTATCGGTGCTTCCTGGTGAGCGGCGAGCGCATCCAGTCGGTGCAGAGCCTGGAATGCGCGGACGATGCCGAAGTCCTGAGGAAAGGCGCCGCCCTCCTGGATTCGAAACCCGAACATCAGGCCATTGAGATTTGGGAGCACGGCCGATTTGTAAAGCGCCTTCCAAGACCAGTAACGAGCCATAAAGGCACACCAAGCCTCGGATAGATACCCCAAAGTTCGCCTGCCTCTTTTCCACGAGAGAGAAACATCGGGGCAGGAGGAACGATGTTCGACAAGGGCGGGTTGCGGTTCTACGCCTGCAGTAGCCGATTCGATCAAGACCGTGGCGAACTACGCGGAGCAGGATTTCCCGGTCTGGGCGGGATGTGCCGAATCGGCCCTTGCTTGGGATCGATCATGTCGAGGATTCTCCGACAGCTCGCGTTCTGGTCGAGCCGTTGCGCCATGCGGAGCTGCCCTTGCACCGCGGGCAGATGCGTTCGCCGACCCATGCGCTATCGAACGATGTGCGGCAGCTCAGGCAGATGCGAGGCCGGCGTTGAGCCTCGCCAATATCCAGGAATGCTTCTTTCGCCATGAGGGGTATATGGTCCTCTCATGACAGTCTTGTAAGACCGCTGCTCACAATGCAGCCATGCAGGCTGCGAAATTCGGCTTTGTTGGGCGGCCAAGCTTGTCTTTTTACAGAGTGGTGGCCGTGTCTGATGGCACCTGGAACTTACCGAGGCCTTCGCCGTTCAGTCTTATGCCCTCCGAACGGAGCCCCCGATGAAAACACTCCAGGCCATGATCGACACCGCATTTGGCACGCCGGAGGCGAAACGCGTCCCGCAATTGCCGAGCGAAGCATTCCTTGAACGCGAGCGCGCAATGGCAGAGCGCTCGGACAAGATCGAGGGCCTGAGATTGACGCGTCTGGCCAATGGCAATCAAACAGCCTCTCCGCCGTCCGTTCTGTTCGAAGTGGTCCGGCATCGCGGCCATTGGCGCACCCTTCATCTCAAGAGACACTCCGTTCCCTTTTCGGATCAGGGAGCCGCGATCGCTGCCGCGAAGGCCCTGGCAAGGAATAGACGCGGCCTCGGACGTGCGGTCGAAGTTGTTCTTGTCCGCACCGATGGCCAACGCGTTTCTCAGCCGATCGACGACGAGTGAATGCCAACAGTACATCGCGATCGCGCGGTCCTCGCTGACGACCTCCGCCGGTCGTCCAGGTCTGAGACCTGGCGCAGGGCGGGTCCGGCCCGCCTATTCGGGCAGCCCCGAGATTCTGGACAGCGCCTTGATCAGGTCCGATGGCTTAGCTTCCGGCGCGAACGACTTCCTGAAGACCTTGATCATGCCGCCGCTGCGGAAGAGGCGGCTGAGAGCCCGGTCGACCGCCAGCCGGAAGTCGTGGTCGATCGGCATGGCGAGCGCGTAGGGCTCGATCGTCAGATAGTTGTCCGCCAGCAGGAGGTTCCTGTCGGCACTGTTGCGGCGCAGGCGATCTTCGAGGATCGTGCGGTCGCCGAAATAGGCCGAGATGGCGCCCTTCTCCAGCATCTCGAAGCCCTCGTCGTGGGCCTTCACGACCACCACCTCGGCCTTGATCGCTTGGCCGCGCAGCGTGTCCTCCAGGATCTCCTGGGTCGTGGTCCCCCCGAGCACGCCGATCTTCCGGCCGCCCAGGGCATCGATGCTGGTCGGGCCGTCGGGCAGGATCACCAGGCTGGCGCCGCTGACAAAGGTCGGGATCGAGAAATCGACCCGCTCGCGCCGCGACAGGGTGGCCGTGGTGGCCTCGCATAGAAGGTCCGCTTCGCCCTGGGTCAGCGCATCGAAGCGGTTTTCCGCCGTGACCTGGATGAAGGTGGCCTTGAGCTTCGGCAGCTTCATGTCGCGCTGCAGCCCGGCCGCGACCTCCAGGCACAGATTCACGGAATAGCCGGCCGGCACGTCATTCTCCTTGTAGGAGAAGGGGGCCGCGTCGACCCGGTAGGCCATGCGGATTTCTGCGTCGTTCCGGATGCGGTCGAGGATTGCGGACGGGTCCGCGAACGCCGATGTGCCAGGCCAGATGCCCGCCAGCACCATGCCTGCCGCCGCCAGCCTCAACCCCCGCGGCCATTGTTTTGCCATTGTGCCCCCTCCCCTTCACCGTTTGACCCTCTTGTACGGAGCCGGCCTCGCGTCGATGCCAGTCTAGCATCCGCCCCGAGGCGATGTCCCGAACCAGTCCGCCCGCATTTCCATCCCGCCGCGTAGACGCCATCGTACTCGATCGCCACAGCGCCTGAGAGGCGAGAACCGGCCTGTGGACGATCATTCGCTCACGACTTGAGGCAGTAGACGTGATACGTGCCGTCACGCTCGACCGTGCCCTCCACCTCCTTCGAGAACCCGGGGAAGGTCCGTCCCCATTCCAGCAGCACCCGCAGATAGCTGATCCAGGCGCCGTCCGCCGGACCGATATTCTCCCCCGGCATGACGATGGGGATGCCGGGCGGATACGGGATGACGCCGACGCCGACCGTGCGGTTCGCCATCTCCTCCAGCGGCAACAGCTCCGCTTCGCCGGCCATCAGCTTCTGGAACGCGAGCCGCGGCGTCATGGCCGGCGTGGGCAGCCGGGCATACGCCTCCGCCTCCCAATGCCCCATGCGGCTTGCGCGCAGCTTGTCCCACATCCGGTCGCTGAGATCCTTGACACCCAGGTTGCGGTAGAGATCCGGCGCCGCCGCCACCACCTTGGGGATCGCCTTCGACAGCGGCGCGTTGGAATCGTAGTCGCGCTTGAAGTCGAGCAGCGTGTTGATGAGGGTCCCCCACTTCCCCTTGGTGACGCCCATCGAGAACAGGAACAGCACCATATGGGCGGTGGTGCGCGAGGGGACGATCCCGTGCTGCCCGAGATAGGCGGTGACCAGGTCTCCGGGTATGCCGTGCGCGGCCAACGTGCCGTCATCCTTCATGCCCGGGCAAACGATGCCGAACTTGATCGGATCCAGCAGGCACCAGCCGTCGGGCAGGTCATCGAACCCGTGCCAGCTTTCGCCGGGATGGAGCACCCAGCACGCCGGATCATTCGCCAGCAATTCGGAGGGCGCGTCGGCGAACGCGACTTTCTTGCCCTTGTGCGTGACCTCGGGCGCGTTCCACGGTGCGAAGAACCATTCCTTGTTCGCCGCCAGTTCGCGATGAACGCGCGCCGTCGCCTGCCGGCAGGCCACCGCCTCGTCGATCACGTCCTGGGTCAGCGCACGGCCCGACACGCCATCCATCATCGCGGCGGCGACCTCGTTGCTGGCGATCAGGGAATAGAGCGGTGAGGTCGTCGCCTGCGCGCAATAGGCCTCGTTGAACCGGCCATGGTCGATCGCCTTGCGCCCGTCGCGCACGTGGATGAACGAGGTCTGCGACAGGGCCGACAGCAGCTTATGGGTCGAATGGGTGGCGAAGACCGTGGGGCCGTCGTCGGGATGATCGGCGGGCGCACCGCGCATGGCGTAGCGGTCGCGGTACATCGGGTTGAACCGGGCATAGCCGTACCAGGCTTCGTCGAAATGGATGCGGTCGGCCGACTGCGCCAGCAGATCCTGCGCCGCCTTGGCGTCGTAGCACATGCCGTCATAGGTGCAGTTGGTGATGACCGCGTAGACCGGCCGCCTGCCGCGCGCCTTGGCCGCGAGGGGATTGGCCGCGATCCGCGCCTCGATCGCCGCGGGCCTCAGCTGGTCGGGATGGATCGGGCCGATGACGCCATAGCGGTTGCGCTTGGCCTGCAGGAACACCGGGATGCCGCCGGTCGCGGCCAGCCCCTGTTCGATCGATTTGTGGCAGTTGCGGTCGCACAGCGCGATCTCCTGGTCGCCGACGCAGGCCGTCATGATGGTACGGTTGGAGCCGGAGGTGCCGCTCAGGACCGAATAGGACCGGTCGGCGCCGAACACCTGCGCCGCGAAGATCTCGCTCTCGCCGATCGGGCCGCTGTGCGACAGCAGCGAGCCGAGCGAGCCGCGCTCGATCCCCATGTCGGTGCGGAACAGGGTCTCGCCATAGGCATCGAGGAAGATACGGCCGATCGGCGATTTGCCGAACGCGACGCCGCCCTGATGCCCGGGCGCCGCCCAGGAATATTCCGCGTCGCGGTCGTATTCGATCAGCGCGCGCGAGAACGGCGGCAGGAGTCCGTCCAGATAGCGGTCAACCGAGGCGCTGACCCGGTTTGCGATGAAGGCCGGGCTGTCCTGCAAGGTCCATATGAACTCGTCCATCAGGCTCGCGACCTCGACCGAGACCGTCCCGGCGATCTTGCGGTCCGCCAGCAGGAAGATCGGGACGTCGCTGCTGCGCGCCCGCACCGCGCGGAGGAACCCGGTTGCGGATTCATGGCTCGCCTTGTCGTTGGCGCCCAGCGACCAGTCGACCAGGAGGCAATGGACCGCCGCGTCCGACGCGAAGCTGGCGGCGGCATCGTCGTACGACAGCGCCTCGATCACCTCGATGCCGCGATCGCGCAGCGCCGAAACGATCGCGCGGATCCGGTTGCCGCCGGTAGACGCCTGGCCGGCAAGCTCGTCATCCACGCACAGGACGCGCGCGCGCAGGCGGGTATTCCTCGCAATAGCCATGTGCACCTCCATCCGACTCGAATCGCGCGGTTACTGGAACGATGCCGTCTGGTCGAACACCGCGCTGTCGTTGATGAATCCAATGTTCCGTGCGGAATGGCAGGTGAGGCAGGTCGTGCGGACCTTGAGGAAGGCGGAGCGCGCCTCGTCCGCGTTGCCGGCTTCGAGCGCGACGCGCAGCGCCTGCCATTCGGGCACGCCGAGATACGCCGCGCCGGCGCCGCCGACGAAGCCGGGCCGCTTGAGCATGCCGATCTCGGCGGTATCGACGCTGCGCTCCAGCTCGAGCAGGGCGAGCTGGAAATTTCCGCGGCGGATGGCATCGTGCATCACGCCGAAGCGCAGGCCGATCTCCACCATGTGCGGCTCCATGCCGCGCAATGCCACTTCGATCCGGCGGAACCGCTCGCGGTCGCTGTCGGCGTCAAGCAGCCAGCTGTCGGAGGGCGGCTTGCGCTGCGCCGCCAGCCCCAGCCCGCGCGGCGGATAGCTGCCGATCAAGGTTTCGGAGTTCGCCGTGGCAACCGACCCGGTGCTGAGGTTTTTCTCCAACGCGTCCGACGGCTTGTGCCCGCGGGCGAAGTCGGTCGCAGGCCGCCCAGTCGGGTCGGGTCCGGCCGGGTTGGTATAGAACCCGCGCCAGACCACCGCCGCGACCACGATGGCGGCAGCCAGGAAGTACCCCCAGTTGTGGCTCATCGCAGCCTCCTCGCTGCCGGCCAGGGCATCACTCCGCCGCCGCCCGCGCCACGCGGAGCTGGTTGCGGGCGAACAGCAGGGTCGTCAGCAGGACGATCACGAACGACCACAGCACCTGCGTCGCATCCGATCCGACGACCGCCCAGGTCGAATAGGCGATGGCGACCAGGATGACGCCTCGCCACAGCCACTGCTTGTTGCGGAAGTGCGGTGGGCCGAGCTCGCGCAGCGCCGCGCAGGTATAGATGTACGGCAGCAGCGTCATGATCACCGAGATGGAGGAGATCACGCCGAACTGCGCGGCCGCAGTCGGCGAGATCGTGAACAGCACGATCCCCGTCATCATGGCCGCCACCAGGACGAGGCCGAGATACGGCGTGCCGGCCGCGTTCACCTTTGCGAACAGCGGCGGGAACAGCCCATCGTCGGCCGCCGCCTTGGCCGTCTGCCCGACCACCAGGGTCCAGCCGCCGAGCGAGCCGAGGCACCCAACGGCGGCGCAGAAGGACACGATGGCGCCAGCGGTCGGGCCGATCGCAACCTGCACCGCGTCGGCGAACGGCGCGGCCGACTGGACCAGCTGCGCGTTGGGAATGATGCCCATGATGGCGCTGCTCGACAGCACATAGGCAGTCGCCGCGATCAGGACGCCGCCCATGGTCGCGATCGGCACGTTCTTCTTGGGGTTCTCGACCACGCCGGCGACGACGGCGGCGGTCTCCACGCCGATGAAGGCCCAGAGCGTGACGTTGAGCGTGCCCTGGATGGCGCCGACCGCACTCTTGCCGGTGACGTTCCAGGCCGCCAGGTAGGTCGCACCGTCGAACCAGAACCAGCCGAAGATCGCGACCCCGAAGATCGGGATGAACACCAGCGATGTGGTGTAGGACTGCACCTTGGTGACCACCGTCGGTCCCAGGATGTTGAGGAAGGTAAACAGCCAGATCATCGCGATGGAGCCCACCGCGGACATGAAGGGATCCTTGAGGAACGGGAAGAAATAGGCGAGATAGCCGACGCCGACCACCGCCATCGCGATATTCCCGACCCATCCCGCCAGCCAATAGACGAAGTTGGTCTGGTAACCGAGATAGTCGCCGAACGCCTTCTTGACGTAGGCGTAGGAGCCGCCGCTGCCCTCCTCGAACGAGGCGAACTTGGCATAGACCAGGGACAGCGCGATGGCGCCGATGATGGTGACGACCCAGCCGAAGATGGCGATGCCGCCCGTCGCGGCCAGATTGGCCGGCAGCATGAAGACTCCCGACCCCATGATGTTGCCCGCGACCATCAGGGTTGCGGCAACGACGCCGACTTTTTTCACGCCGTCGCTCATGTCGAACTCCCTCGTCCGTCGCGGCGTCGCCCGAGGCGCGCCGCCTCCGCCGCTCGCAGGAAGGAGGTCCGGGATCCGGGATCGGCTTGATTGTCGAGCGCCTGGAGCAGTGTGCCGGGAGCCGGACTATCTGCTCCACCACGGGCACGACCCTGCTCCGCCGACCGGAGCGGAGCGACGCGGCATCGGAATTCTCAATAGCCGACGGGCACAGGCGGAGCTATTGGACCATGGTCCAATCGCCTCGAACCGTCGCCGGCCGGTGCGCTCAATCGGCGCCGAAGCCCGCACGGCCCTGCCGAATGAGGTCGGAGAACCTGTCGGAGCCGTCGGCGGCGCGGGCGGCGTCGTTGATGTGCGCCTGCCGCTTGAGCTGGTCGAAGGGCCGATCGCCGGCGAAGCTGCCGTGCTGATAGGCGAATTCGTCGACCTTGCCGTTCAGCAGCAGCCGCCAGTCCCAGGGCGCGGCCGCGGAACCCGCCACCGCCTTGGTGTGGATGCGGATATTGGTCGTACAGTTGCTGGTTATCGCATTGTAGAAGGCGGGCTGCCGGTGCAGTTCGTTCGCGCTCTCGAGATAGCCGAGGAAGATCGCGCGCGCGGCCTCCGGCGTGACCGTCGTATGATAGAGGTAGACTTCCTCGCCGGTCCGGTAGTTGGTGCGCAACCGGATGAGGTCGCGCTCGTCCGCGATGATGTACACGAGCTCGTACTGGCGGAAGAAGCCGCGCAAGGCGGAATAGTCCTCGCCCACCTCCTTGCGGGTCTCGACCGAGAAGGCGATGTGGTCATGGTCCCCGAACTGGAAACTGACGATCGGGTGGGCGATCCAGGGCGAGCCCCAATAGGTGAGAAAGAAATCGGCGCCTCGGATATTCCTGAGGTCATAGGTGCGCGTCTCCCAGTGCGGCACATAGTCGAACTCGGTGCGATAGTCGAAATTGCGGACGCTGTGGATGACGACCTTGTCGCGGTCGATTTCGGCCCAAGGCGTCCGCGCCACGTCGCCCTGCCAAGCGCGATCGTTGGACGGCGCGAGCGACAGCCACCAGGCCAGCACGCCGGCGAAGCCGGCGAGGCACGCCAGCGCCTTGCCGCGCTGGCCCGGCACCAGCACAAGCACGAGCACGATCGCCGCGGCATAGACAATCGCCGCAGGCAGCCTGGCATCCTTGAACGGCAGATCGATGTACAGCGCCGCGGCCGCCCACGCGGTCAGGCCGGCGACAAGGAGCCAGCCGACCGCTATCGCCGCCGCCCGCAGGATGCGCAGGATCATGAACGCCGGGCCCAGCGGCGCTGCTTCACTTCGTCATCAGGCCGTTGTCGGGAGCGGCATAGCCGGGCGGCGCGGTGATCCATTTGATGCCCTTCAGCGCCATGTTCAGTCCATAGTCGTATTCCCGGTTCATCTCCGTCTTGTCGAACTGCTGGGTGGTGGAGGGCACGTAGTCCGCCGGGATCGCGGTGTAGCGGAAGGTCACATTGTCATCGCGCGAGGACAGGTAGAGCCGCCACAGATCGTTGATGCCCGACACCTTGAACATGGACAGGACCGCCCGCCCCGCGATGTTGGTCAGCCCGCGGGCGACCGGCTGGAAGGTCGGCGTCACCCATCCGTTGCGGAGCACGTAGAGGTTCTGCTCGACCTTTCCGGTGAAATCGGGATGCGCTGCGCGGATGGCAGCCGGGAGATCGAGCGCCGAGGCCACAAAGAAGGATTGGAAGAACACCCCGCCATCCACGTGCAGCTCCTGGTGCTTCTTGCCGTCGACGGTGACATCGATCAGCACCGGCGGGAAGATCGACGGAATGGAGGCCGATGCCAGCAAGACCTTGCGGAACAGGTCCACGCGGTCGGGCTTGCCGCTGGCGGCGATCGCGCCCATGTCCCAGATGATCGGCTGCTCCGCATCGAGGTCGGTGGATGCGACGTAGAGCAGGCGGCCCTTCTTGTACTCGGCGGCGATGGCGTCTAGCATCTTCTCGTTGATGTAGGTGCCGATCAGCTCCCGAAGCGGCGCGGTGGAAGCCACCGACTCCGACCAGAGCAGCGGCAGGATGCCATGGAGCACGAAGATCTTGCTGGCATCGATGGTGGTGTAGGAAGCCTTCAGCTCGTCGTCATAGTCGGATCCGAGGAATGCGAGCGGGGCGATCAGCGCCCCGGTGCTGACCCCGGTCACGATCTTGAAGCGCGGGCGGGTGCCGGTCTGCGACCAGCCGTTCAGCAGGCCGGCGCCGAAAGCCCCGTCCGACCCGCCGCCCGAAATGGCCAGATAGTTGTAGACATGCTCGCCGCCCGGGCCGACGTCGTAATTGTCCGCAGTCTCCGTGAGGTAGGCCTGCTCGACGCTCTTGCTGATCGAGGCTCCTTCCTCGAAGGGGGAGTAGCGGATCTTGACGTTGTCGAAATCCTGCACCACCGCCTTGGAAACCGGCGGAGGCGCCGCCTCCTCCCGGGTCAGGGTGCTGCAGGCGCACAACACCGTCGCGCCGATCACGAGTCCCAGGTGCGCTTGCCAAACGTGCCTCATCTCTGTCCCCCGAAGATGACGGGAGCCAAGTCCGCTCCCGGCAGGTTTCCTTTAGCAGACTATGCCAGCCAATTCGACGCCGCTCACGGCTGTGACCTTGCGGCGCCGGCGCCGCTGCGCCATTTGCGCCAGGTATAGATGGGGATGCCGGCCGCGAGCACCAGGAAGCCCCAGAACACCGCTTCCGGCCCCGATCCATAGAGTGCCCAGATCGAGAAGGTGAAGGCCAGGCTCGCGACCAGCACGAGGAAGATCAGACTTGCCGGAAAGACGGCACGGCGATCCACCATCAACTGCAGCAGGCCGGCCGCGCACAGCATGTATGGCACCAGCGCGGTCATCGTGCCGATCAGGACGATGACCTGGAAGGCGTCCACCAGGCCGTGGCGGAAATTCATGAGGATCAGCACGGACACCAGGGCGCTGGAAACGACCAGCGCGATGCCTGGCACGCCATGCTTGTTGAGCTTGCCGAGGCCCTCCGGCAGCAACCCGTCGCGCGCGGCCGCCATCGGAATCTGGCCCTGCATCATGACCCAGCCGTTCAGCGCGCCGACTGCCGCGATGATCGCGCCGGCCGCGATCAGGTAGTAGCCCCAATCGCCGACGATCAACCGCGCGGCATCGGCGAATGGCGCGGTCGAGCCCGTCAGCTTCTTGGCGGGCAGCATGCCGAGCACAGCCGTCACCGCCGTCACGTAGACCAGCCCGCCGATCAGCGTGCCGATCAAGGTCGCGCGCGGAATGGTCTTGCGCGGGTTCTTGACGTCGCCGGCCGGGACCGTCGCCGATTCCAGGCCGAGGAACGACCACATGGTCAGCGCAGACAGCGTGGACACGGCGCCCAGCCACGAGGTCTCCGGGATGCTCCTTCCATAGATCGGCGTGGCGAAGTTGTCGGCGTGGAAGAAGAACCAGCCGCAGACCGCGATCAGCAGCAGCGGAATCAGCTTGAGGATCGTGCAGGCGTTCTGCACCAGGCTGAATATCCCGAGGCCGCCGAGATTGATGAAGGCCAGCACCCACGGCAGGCCGATTGCCACCGAGGCGCCCGCGACCGGGTTGGCCAGCTTCGGAAAGAACACCGTGAAATAGCCGACCACCGTGACGGCGATCGCGGCATTGCCGATCCACGCCGCCTTCCAGTAGCACCAGGCGCACAGAAACCCGGCAAAGTCCCCATAGGCCTCCCGGGTGTAGACGTGCGGCCCGCCGGCGCTCGGGATGATGGCGGACAGCCGTGCGAACACCACGGCAAGCGACAAGGCAGCCGCAACCGAAACCGCCCAGCCCCACAGCGACAGGGTGCCGTAGCCGGCCAGCACCGACGGCAGCATGAAAATCCCCGCGCCGATCATGTTGCCCACCACCAGGGCAATGCAGCTCCACAGACCCATCGCCGGCCGCGTTGCCGCCCTTCCGGTCGCGTCGGCCTTCCCCGTCGGATGCGCGCTCTCCACAGCCATGCGGGCCCTTCCCGTCGGTTCAGCCTGCGTCGGGGTGGCGGCGCAGGTACTCGGCCTTGAGCATGACTTCAACCTCCTGCCGCCGCGGACCCAGCAGAACGACGACGAAGTTGTCCACCGCCCAGACATCGCCATACGCGCGCAGCGCCCGGTACCGCAGGTTCTTGAGGCTGGCCACCATCCCGTCGCGCGCTTCCTGATCGGCGAACTGATGCACGTTGACCACGGTCGGATCGTCGGGATCGTAGGCGCTGCAATCCTTGGCGACCCCGAGACTGAGAGACGCGATCGCCCCGTTGAACTGCGAGACCATCGGATCGATTTCGCTGACCTCGCAGGTCTGCAGGCCGGCCGCGGTGAGGAAGTCCTTCGCCGCTTCGATCGTCATGGTGGGTGGTGGCGTTGCGCCCTGCGCCAGGCACAGCTTCGCCGGAACCGGCGGAATTCCCAGCAAGGCACAGAGTCCATAGAGGATTCGACGTGACTTCGGCTTCATCGCGTCGCACATCCAGGCCAACCGGAAGCGTTGCGGCGCACCGATCGTTCGCCGCAAGCATCGGCGATCAGGAATGGCGCGCCCTGGAAAAGCAATTGGACCATGGTCCAATTGCCGGAACGCCGGCCGTCGATTTCAACATCGGGCGGCTGCCGGGCTGCATGCCTGGCGCCGTGGAAAGCTGGTACGCTGGCAGGTATGAGGGCCCGACGCCGAGTCCCAGGGAGTTCGCTGCGCGCGGCGGCGGCGCATGGTGTGCGTGCGCGGCTGTTCGCCTGCCTGATCGGGTTTTGCTGCGCAATCCCGGCCCATGCGCCCGCGCAGGAGGCAGCCGGTCAGGTTCTGTCGGATCCGGTCCAGGCAGCGGCGGACGAGGATCCGCCCAGCATGATGCCCGCCAATGATGCCTGGATCGGCGATCTCGACGGCATGCGCGCGCGCAAGCGCATCCGCATATTGGTGCCGTTCAGCAAGACCTTCTATTTCATCGACAAGGGCGGCAAGCAGTTCGGCGCCACCTATGACACAGGCAGGGCCTTCGAGGAATGGCTCAACAAACAGGACAACGCCAAGACTCTGCAAACCAGCGTGGTCTTCATTCCGGTCGCCCGCGACCGCCTGCTGCCCGGCCTGATCGACGGAACGGGCGACATCGCGGCCGGCAATCTCACCATCACCGACGAGCGCGCCAAGATGGTCCAGTTCGCGCATCCGCTGGTCAAGGGCGTCCGCGAGATCCTGGTGACCGGGCCCGCGGCGCCCGCGATAGCCTCGCTCGACGATCTGGGTGGCAAGCAGATATTCCTCCGGCCATCGAGCAGCTACTTCGAGCATCTGAATGCGCTCAACGAAGCGCTGGAGGCGAACGGCAAGCAGCCGATCGCGCTGGTCCCGATCGACGAAGAGCTCGAGGACGAAGATCTCATGGAGATGGTCAATGCCGGCCTGTTGCCCTGGACCGTCGTTGACGAGCACAAGGCCAAGATCTGGTCGGCGGTCTTCATCGACATGGCGCCGCGCACCGACATCGTGATCCACGAGGGCGGCGAGATCGCCTGGGCCATGCGCAAGGAAAGCCCGCTGCTGCGCAAGGTCCTGGACGAGTTCGCCGACGCCCACAAGCTCGGCACGACCTTCGGCAACATGCTGAAGAAGCGGTATATGGGCGCCCGGTCGCCGGCCCTGCGCGCCACGTCGGAGGAGGAAATGCGGAAGTTCGAGCAGCTGGTCGCCATATTCCGGCAGTACGGGATGGAGTACGATTTCGACGCCCTCATGCTCGCGGCCCAGGGCTACCAGGAATCGAAGCTCGACCAGGCCGCGCGCAGCCACCGCGGCGCAGTCGGCGTCATGCAGCTCATGCCCTCGACCGCGGCCGATCCTTCGATCGGGATCACCGGGATCGACAGCGATCCCGACCGCAACGTTCACGCCGGCACCAAATACATGCGCCTGCTGGTCGACAAATACCTCGACGATCCCGCCCTGGACGCCAAGAACCGCACCTTGATGGCATTCGCCGCCTACAATGCGGGGCCCGGGAACCTGCGGAAGTTCCGCAAGCTGGCCGCCGAATCGGGGCTCGATCCCAATGTCTGGTTCGGGAATGTGGAACATGCCGCCGCCGACATCGTCGGACGCGAGACGGTCCAGTATGTTTCCAACATCTACAAATACTACGTCGCCTACCGCCTCGCGACCGAACGCAGGCAGGAGCGCAGCAAGGCGCGGGAGGCTGTCGCGCCGACCCCGTAGGGCGGCGGGCAGCGCGCCCGCCCGAAGCCGGAATCCCGTTGGACCAAAGCCCAATTGCGGGTTCGCGGCCGGTGTCTTCAGATTCGGCGGACGAAGCCAAGCGCCCGCCGCGGCGCCGTTTTTGCTGCCGGTAATGGCGTGCGGGCGTAGCGGGAGGGGAGTCACCATGAGAGGCAAGCTGCTCGCCAGCACTGCCTGGGTGGGCATCGGGTTCGTCGCCGGTCCGGCATTCGCGGCGGACGGCATCAAGCTCGGAATCGGCGGCTTCTTCAACGAAGCCTACATGGCGACCTTCGACGATGACGGCGAAGGCGAACCCGGCAACGAACGCAACACCGACGGATTCTTCAACGATGCCGAAGTCCATTTCGACGGCAGCACGGTGCTCGACAATGGCGTGACGGTCGGCGCCCATATCGAGCTCGAGGGCGAGACCGAGGACGATCAGATCGACGAGGCCTGGGTATTCTTCTCCGGCGGCTTCGGCGAGGCGCGCATCGGCTCGATCGACGACGCGCTTGCCTATTCCTGCATCCTGCCTCCTGGCGGCACCGAGAACTTCTCGGCTTTTTCGCCGAACCAGTGGGGCGCCAACACGCTGATCTCCAATCCCGCGTGCGTCGGCGTGGATGAATCGCCCGGCGGCGATGCGCAGAAGATCCTGTATTTCTCGCCGGTATTCGCCGGCTTCCAGCTCACCCTCTCCTACACCCCGAACGGCGGCGACCAGAACCACACCGACGTCGCCGGGCCGCACGTGGGCATGCCGTTCAACAACGACGACGAATCGCGCCACAACGTCGCGGCCTATCTTACCTATACGTACCAGGGCGACGGCTGGGGCGTGACGTGGGGCGGCGGCGGTTCGTTCGAGGGCCACGTCGAGCAGGCGCCCGGTCCGGACCGCAAGAAACAGGAATTCTATCAGACCGGCCTCAACTTCACGTTCGGCAGTTTCTCGGTCGGCGGCGTGTTCGAGTACTACAACGACGCGCTGGACCGGACCAAGGACAACGATGTCGGCCCGGCCGTCGCGGTCGACGCCTGGGTCGCGGGCGCAGGCGCGGCCTATGCGATCGAAGCCTGGACCTTCGGCATCCAGTACTCGCACCTGGACGCCGACAACCACGGCGGCGGCCTCATCGAGGGCTTCACGCAGGATCGTGCCGTCGTCACCGGCGCCTATCAACTGGGCCCTGGCATTGTCCTGGATGCGGAAGCGGCCTATACCTGGATCGATACCGATCCGGAGGATGTCACGACTGCGGACGGTATCGATTTCGACGACTACGACGCGATCGAGATCGGCGTGGGGACCAGTCTGACATTCTAGAGGGGCATCCGCATGCAAACCTGGGAGCGCATCGTGCGCCAGCCAGCATGGATTTGGACGATCGTCCCGGCCGGCATCGTGATATCCGCTCTTGCCTTTCATGGCGGATCGGTCCGATCGCAGGAGTCCGCCCCCGCTTTGCCGGCGGTCGATGTGGCGGCGGTCGAGGCGAGCGAGATCGATTGGCAGGAAAAGATCAGCTCGATCGGCATCGCCGAGGCGCTGCAGGGCGTCAATGTCAGCGGTTCGGAAGCGGGCACCGTGGCTGATATCCTGTTCGATTCCGGCGACACGGTGCAGGTCGGGCAGACCCTGGTGCGGCTGGACACCAGCAAGGAGAGGGCCGACCTCGAGGCGACCCAGGCCCAGATCCCGGCGGCCAAGGCCGACCTTGCGCGGAAGCTCAAGCTGGTCAAGGAGCGGGTCGTCTCCCAGAGCGACGTCGACGACGCCCAGTCGAAATACGATTCGCTGGTCGCGCAGGCGATCTCGCTGAAGGCCACGATTGATCGCCGGGACCTGAAGGCCCCGTTCTCGGGCGTGCTCGGCATCCGCAAGGTCAACAAGGGCCAGTATCTCCAGCCCGGCGACGAGATCGTCAGCCTGCAGGACCTGTCGGTAATGCGCATGCGCTTCCTGATCGGGCAGAAGGACTTTGCCAAGGTGAGGATCGGCCAGGGCATCGATGCCCGCTTCGACGCCTACCCCGGCGAGGTGTTCAAGGGCCGGATCTCGGCGATCGAGCCCTCGGTCAAGTTCCAGAGCGGCATCATCCCGATCCAGGCGGAGGTCCCGAACTCCGACATGAGGCTGCTGCCGGGGATGTATGCCAGCCTCGACGTGCTGCTGCCTGGCCACTCCAAGAAGGTCGTGGTGCCGCAGAGCGCGGTGACGTTCAACCTCTATGGCGAAACCGCCTATGTGGTCGATCCACAGTCCAGGAAGGTGCTGCAGGTGACGGTGCGCACCGGCGCGCGCCGCGACAACGTCGTGGTCATCGAAAGCGGGATCAAGACGGGTCAGATCGTCGTGGTCGCCGGGCAGCTCAAGCTCAACAACGGAACTCCGGTGAACGTCGTCGAAGGCCAGACCTTGCCCGAGATGACGAACGTTCCGGTGCAGTAGCGAGGGGCCGGATCGTGCGCTTCACCGACCCCTTCATCCGCAAGCCGGTCCTCGCGATCGCCATCAACCTGCTGCTCCTCGTTGCCGGGCTCGCCGCGCTTGCGTCCCTGCAGATCCGCCAGTTCCCGCGGATGCAGTTCACGGTGGTGACCGTCAGCACCGTCTACACCGGCGCCTCGGCCGACCTGGTGCAGGGCTTCGTCACGCAGCCGCTGCAGGAAT